>NZ_JBTWNF010000004.1:0-408022 GCF_054796175.1 Actinomycetospora sp. C-140
AGCCCAGGAGGAGATCGGGCACTTCGTCGCGACCAAGCTGGCCAGCTTCGTCGACACCGGCGTCACCGCCCTGTCGGTCGACCTCCCCGAGGTCGCCCTGCCCGCGGCACCGACGGCCTTCCGGATGGGCTACCTGCACACCAACAGCCCGGGCGTGCTGGCCGGGATCAACCAGATCCTGCTCGACAGCGGTGTGAACGTCATCAGCCAGGCCCTGTCGACCCGCGGCGAGCGCGGCTACGTGCTCACCGACACCGAGGCCGCCGTGCCCGAGGAGACCCTCGCCGAGCTGCGCCGCTCCCCGCACACCATCTGGCTGCGGACCTGGACACCCTGATCAACGCAGCTCCACCGCGTCGCCACGACGCACCGTCCCGCCCCGCACGACCTCCGCGTAGACGCCCGCGCACGGCAGCACGCCGAAGCCCGGCACGTCGACACGGTTGTCGGTGAGCAGCGGCCGCAGGGCCTCCGGCGCGCGGGGCCGGTCGCCGTGCTGGAGGGTCGGCACCGAGCAGCGCGGGGTCGGCAGCACGACGCGGAGCACGACCTCGCCGACGGTGAGCTCGCGGCCGACCCAGTCGGTCTCGGCGAACGGTTCCCCGTCCGACTCGACGATGAGGTTCGGCCGGTAGCGGACCGGGTCCACGCCGAGGCGCTCGAGCGTCGCGGTGGTGATCAGGTGCACTGGCGCGTAGTCGACGAACGTGTCGGCGGCGCTGCCCATGGAGATCTCCAGGGTCGGCGCGGCGACCTCGGACTCGACGCCCTGCGCGAGCACGTCCTCGGGATCGGGGCGCTCGACCTCGGCGCCCTTCGGACGCGTCGCGGCCACCGTGACCTCGCGGCCCAGGTCGGCGGCGAGCTCGGAGGGCAGGCGCGGGTCGTCGACGTCGCGCACGTGGCCGTCGGGGGCCGTGACCTGCACCCGGTCGTCCTCGACGGCTGCCGAGTACTGCAGCAGCCGGCGCCACAGGCGTGGGTGCTTCGCGGTCGCGACGAGGCCGGTGGTCGCGTCGAGCAGCCCGTAGCGCCGGTCGAGCGCGAGCCCGGCCGCGGTGATCTCGGCCTGCTCGACCGGCTGGCCGAGCATCGACTTGACGGGGTAGCGGGTCAGCGTCGACACGCGCATCGCGGTCCTCCGGGGAGTCAGTGGGCTACGGGCAGAGCGGCGACCTCGCCCGCGATGCGGACGGCCTCGCGGTGGAGGTGCACGCACGGGGCGGTGCCGCGCTCGGTCGGGGTCGGGGCGAAGAGCGGTCCGGTCGCCGCGAGCCGTTCCCGGGCCGGCGGCCCGGCGTCGGGGTCGTCGGCGACGACGAGGACGTCGAGGGGCCGGACGGTGCCGTCGGCGAGCGCGAGGCCCGTGTCGCGCACGGCGGCCACGTCGTCCCGGGCGAGCACCGAGACGTGGTCCCGACGCACCGCCTCGAGCCAGCCGCCGTCGAGCGTGACCGGCCCCGGCGGTCCGGTGGGGACGAGCAGCTCGACGAGCCGCGGGTCGTCGCCGAGCCGGGCCCGCATGGCGTCGCGGTCGGCTGCGGGCGGGGTCGCGTCGGGCGCGTCGCGTGTCGCGCCGAACCGGTCGCGGTAGGCCTCGCGCTCGCGCCAGCCGTAGACCGGGTTGACACGCGGGGCGACGTCGCGCGGCCCGTCGGCGACGACGGTCAGGTGCGCCACCGCGTCCACGATCGCGGGGACGAGCTGGATCGACGAGGCCGTGGTCCCGAGCACCCCGACGCGCTGTCCGCGCAGGTCGTGGCGGTCCTCCCGCCAGGACGCGGTGCGCAGCACGGTCCCGCCGAAGCCGTCGGCGGCGACCGCGGGCTCCGCGGACAGCCGGCCGGTGCACGCGACGAGCGCGCGGGCGCGGACGGTCTCCCCGCGGTCGGTGCGCACCGTCCACCCGTCGCCGTCGTGCTCCGCGGCGGTGACCGTCGTCGACAGGGTGATGTCGCGACGCAGGTCGAGCCGGTCGGCGACGAAGCGGAACCAGCGCTGGACCTCGTAGCCGGCCGGGTGGGGCTCGCTCCAGCCCCACTCGCGGTAGAGCTGCTCGGAGAAGAAGTACTGGTAGACGTGGCATGGGGTGTCCAGGTGCGAGCCCGGGAAGGCGTGCCACCACCACGTGCCGCCGACGTTGCCCGCCGCGTCGTAGGCACGCACCCGCAGCCCCCGCTCGCGCAGCAGGGCCAGCACCGCCAGGCCGCTGTAGCCGGCACCGATGACGACGGCGTCGAGGGTCTCGGGCACGCGGCTCATCCTGCCCCGGTCGGGGCCTCGGTGGCGCTGCCGCGCCCGCTCGCGATCTCGCGGAGCAGCCGGTGGAAGCGGCGCGTCGCGGGGGAGCGGTGGGCCTCCGCGGGCCCGGTCACCGTCAGGACCCGCCCCCCGAGGTCGACCGCGGTCGCGTACTCCCGGACGCCGTCTCCCGGCGCCCGCGAGAGCGTCAGGTCCGGGACGATCGTCGCGCCGAGACCGGCGGCGACCAGCGCGAGCATGGTGTGCGACTCCGTGCAGACGTGGCGGTGCCCGCTCTCGACGCCGTGGTCGGCGCAGAGCTGGTCGAGGAGCCGGTGCGCGCCGTGGCGCTGCGGTGACGTCACCCACGGGCCCGCGAGGAGCTCGGCGAGCGTGTCCGGCGCGGCCCAGACCCGCGGGACGACGACCCGGAAGGCGTCGCGGCACAGGTCGTGCTCGACGAGCCCGCGGTACGGACCGGTGGTGGGCGCGGTGTGCTCCGAGTAGCGCTCGCCGAGCAGCAGGTCCAGCTCGCCGGCGCGCAGGAAGTCCAGGCCCTCCGCCGCGGCGACTTCGTGGACCTCCACCCGCAGCGCCGGGTCGCTCACCGCGACCTCCTGGAGCGCGGGCACGACGAAGGCGCCGAGCGCGGTCGCGAAGCCGCCCACACGCACGGTCCCCTGCGTGCCCTCGCGCAGGCGGTCGGCCTCGCGCGACGCCTCGGCGAGGGCCACGGCGACGTCGTCGGCCCGCTCGGCCAGGGCGAGCCCGGCGGTGGTCAGGGCGACGGCCCGCCCGCCGCCGCGCCGCGTGCGGTCGAGCAGCGCCAGCTTCGTCTCCGACTCGAGGCGCGTGAGGTGCTGGGACACGCCCGACGCCGTGAGGTGCAGCGCCGCGGCGGCGGCCTGCACGCTCCCGGTCCGGTGCACGGCTCGCAGCACCAGCAGCCGGTGGGGATCGATCGGCATTCACTGATACTGAACCACTGGTCGAGGAACTGTCACTCCCACTGACGGCCGGACGGGCTCACCATCGAGGGCGTGGGTTCACGAGGTGTGGTGCTGCTGGGCGGCACCGTGGTGTGCGAGGTGCTGGGCACCGTGTCGTTGTCCGCGTCCGACGGGTTCACGCGCCCGGCGGCGACGCTCGGCGTGCTCGCGGGCTACGCCGTCGCCGTGCTCCTGTTCTCCCGCGCCCTCGAGCACGGCCTCCCGCTCGGCATCGCCTACGGCACGGTCACCGGCTGCGGGCTGGTCTCGGCGACGGTCCTGTCGGCGGCCGTGCTCGGCGATCCCGTCACCGGAGTCCAGGCGGCCGGCCTCGCGCTGATCCTCGGCGGGGCACTGCTGTTGCAGCGGCGGGTGCGGGCGTGATCGAGACCCTGCTCCTGCTCGGGGCGGTGCTGACCCAGGGCCTCTCCCTCGCGGCCATGCGCGCCTCGGACGGGCTGCGCCGGACCCCGTGGTCGGCGACGGCGTTCCTCGCGATGGGGGCGTCGGTGCTGCTCATGTCCCGCGCCCTCGCGCTCGGGATGCCCCTGGCGGTCGGCTACGGCATCTGGAGCGGCGCCGGCATCGCGCTCGCCGCGGCCACGGGCGCTCTCGTCTTCGCCGACCGTCTCGCGCGCGTCCACCTGGCCGGCCTGGCCCTGGTCCTCGCCGGGGTGCTGCTGGTCCACGGCGGGTGAACCGAACGGCGGCGGGCTCCGTGTCCGAGGGGTGAGAGGGAACCACCACCGAGAGGACGACGCTCATGGTCACCCACGCCGCCGCCGCACCCCGTGCCGTCGCCGCCCCGCTCACGGCGGTCCGGATCACCGCCGTGCTGTCGGTGGTCGTCCTGGCCTGGCAGTTCGTCACCGCCGGCGCCCTGCTGCCGCGCGGCGGGCCGATCGGCCTGCACGCCGCGGGCGCGATCGTGCTGCACGTCGTGCTCGGGCTGCTCGCGATCGCCGCGATCCTGTGGTCCCGCGCCGCGCGGGGCCCGTGGTGGCCCGCGGTCCTCGCGGTGGTCGTGTTCGTGCTGTCGTTCGCCCAGGCCTACGCGGGCGAGCACGGCGTCCTCGCGCTGCACGTCCCGTGCGCCATGCTCCTCACCGTGGGCACGGTGTGGGTGGCCGCCTGGTCGTTCACCCCGTCCGCCCGGTCCTGACAGGGGGTGGGGTGACGTCCGAGGAGGATCTCATCCGGCTGCTCCACGAGCGCCACGGCGCCGTGCTGTGGGCGGTGGCCCTGCGGACCACGTCCGACCCGGGGCGCGCGCAGGACGCGGTGCAGGAGACGCTGCTGCGCGCCTGGCGCCACCCCGACGCGCTCGACGAGAGCCGCGGCGACCCGCGTCCTTGGCTGCTGCGCACCCTGCGCAACGTGCTCATCGACGACTGGCGCGCCCGCTCCGCCCGTCCCGAGGTGCTCTACGACGACGTGCCCGAGGCCGGGGACCGCACCGTCGCCGACCACGCCGACGCCGCGGCGCAGACGTGGGTCGTGGCCGCCGCCCTGGCCCGGCTCACCCCGGAGCACCGCGCGGTCCTCGGCGAGTGCTACTACCGCGGCCGCACGGTGGGGGAGGCCGCGACCGTGCTCGGCATCCCGCCGGGCACGGTGAAGTCGCGGACCCACTACGCGCTGCGCGCCCTGCGCCTGGTGCTCGAGGAGATGGGGGTGGGGTCATGAGCTGCCGGCACCGGTTCGACGTCGGGGTCTACGTCCTCGGCGCCCTCGAGCCGGCGGAGCGCGAGGCGTTCGAGTCCCACCTGCCCGGCTGCGCGGACTGCGCGCGCTCGCTGGGCGAGGTCGCCGGGCTGCCCGGGCTGCTCTCCCGCGTGCCCGAGGGCGACCGCGGCGCCGAGCCCGCCGCGTCGGTGCAGGACCCGCCCCCGGACCTCCTCGCCGGCACTCTGCGCCGCGTGCGGCGCCGTCGCCGGACGTCGTGGGTGCTCGCCGCGGCCGCGGTGGTGGTCGCGCTGCTCGGCGGCGGTCTCGTGGGCTGGGCGGTCCTCCCCGGCACCTCGGGCACGGTGGAGACCCCGGCCGTGCGCGAGATGGCCCTGCCGCCCGTGGCGGACTCGCCGTCCTCCGGTCTCGCCGACCTCACGGCGCGCCCGTGGGGCACGGAGATCGCGCTGAGCTGCCTGTACCACGGCGCGGAACGCCCGCCCGCCCCGCCGGACGCCCCGCGCACCACCTACGTCCTGGTCGTGCGCGGGCCCGACGGCAGCGAGCAGCAGGTCGCCCGCTGGAGCCCGCCGCCGGACCAGGACGTCACGGTCTCCGCGGCCACCGATCTCCCGCCGGACCGCGTGCGCGGGCTGGAGGTCCGCACCGCCGACGGCGCGACGGTGATGCGCTCCTGAGGTGCGCCTTCGGCGCATGTGAGCACTTCGGAGTGCTGGGGCACTCCGAAGTGCTCACGAGCGCGTAGCGCACAGGGATCCGTGGACGGTCCTCCTGCGTCGAACGTCATGTGGAGGAATCCGAGGAGTGGCGGCGCCTGCTCGCCGCACAGGACGGGCTGGTGACGCGTCAGCAGGCCCTGGCACACGGCTACACCGCTGACGCGATCGCCGCGCAGATCGAAGGTGAGCGCTGGACGCTGCGGAAACGTGGCGTGCTGTCGACGTTCACCGGGCCGCTCACGGCGGAGGCGCGTCGACGGGCGGCGCTGCTGTTCGTCCGAGGACCGGCGGCGCTCAGCCACGGCTCGGCCGCGGAGCTGCTGCGGCTGCGACGCGAGGACGAGAACGGGCCCGTACACCTGACCGTGCCCTACGGGTCGTCCGCGCGCGGCTGCGAGGGCGTGGTCCTGCACCGGTCGCGCGCCTTCGCCCACATCGTCGTGAACGCCGACCCGCCGTTGGTGGGGAAGGCGCACACGATCCTCGATCTGGCCGTCGCGGAGCCCGATGCGCGCCAGGCGCTGCGGACGTTCACGGCCCTGGCGACCCGGGGAGCTGTCCCCGCGCAGCTCCTGGAACAGGCGATCGAGCTGCGATCCCCGCGGCGCTACCTGCGGCCTCTCCGCGGCGCGGTGGCGCTCCTGCGCGACGGCGTCGGCTCGATCCTGGAGGCCGACTGGGTGCACAACGTCGAGCGAGCCCACGGCCTGCCCGCCCCGACCCGGCAGTTCCCGGTGATCGTCGAGGGACGTCGGCGCTACGAGGATCTGCTCTACGCGATGCCCGGGGGTGAGCTCATCGTGCGGCTCGACGGCTGGCGATCCCACGCCGACAGCCGGACCGCACGCACCGATCGGGCCCGGGACAACGCCGCCGAGCTCGCGCACCGCGCTCGGATGTCGTTCGGATGGGAGGAGGTGCACCATGAGGCGTGCCCCACCGCCGTGATCGTCGGCCGACGGCTCCGCGAACTCGGATGGGAGGACTCGCCGATCCGGTGCCCGGCGTGCATGTGAGCACTTCGGAGTGTTCTGGCACTCCGAAGTGCTCACATGCGCCGGAGGCGCACCTGCGGTACGCGGCGATCGGGGACAGTTTCACCGAGGGCGTCGGCGACGAGCGCGGCGGCGGTGCGGTGCGGGGATGGGCGGACCACGTGGCCGCGGGGCTCGCCGAGGCACAGGGCGCGCCGATCTCCTACGCCAACATGGCGGTGCGGGGCCGGCTGCTCGACGACATCGTCACCGGCCAGCTGGACTCGGCGCTGGGCCTCGACCCGCCACCCACATTGCTCACACTCAACGGCGGCGGCAACGACATGCTGCGGCCCCACACCGACGTGGCGGAGCTCGCCAAGCGCAGCGCCCACGTGGTGCGCCGGTGCGCGGACGCCGGCGTGCGCCTCGTGCTGATCAGCGGCGCGGACCCGTCGGACCACATCCCGCTCGGACGGGTCGTGCGGCGCCGCGGCGAGGAGCTGACCGCTCGGATCGCCGACCTCGCCGCCGCCCACGACGTGACGTTCGTCGACTGCTTCCACGACACCGAGCTGCACCGCCCGATCTACTGGTCGCCCGACCGCCTGCACCTCGGCCCGGCCGGCCACCGGCGCGCGGCCGGGCTGATCCTGCGCGGCATCCTCGGCGGCGGGGAGGTCCCCGCGACCACCGGCAGCGACCTGCGCCGCGGCCCGCTCGCCGAGATCCGCTACCACCGCGAGCACGTCCTGCCCTGGGTGGGACGGCGGCTGCGCGGCAAGTCGTCGGGCGACACCGCCGCCGCCAAGCACCCGAGCTGGGTCACCGTGCCTGCCACGCGTCCCGTGGCGTCGGGGTTCTCCGGGACGTGACGTTCGAGTTGCTCCCGCGCGAGCGCCGGGAGCTCGCACCCGGCGCGGTGCACGTCCCGGACTGGCTCGACCGCGACCGGCAGCGCTCCCTCGTCGCCGCGTGCCGCCGCTGGGCGGTCGAGGGCCCGGGCATCCGGGCGGCGACACTGCCGAACGGCGCGCGGATGAGCGTGCAGACCGTCTGCCTCGGCTGGCACTGGGTCCCGTACCGCTACTCGCGCACCCGCGACGACCAGGACGGGTCGGCGGTCGCCGAGCTGCCCACCTGGCTCGCCGACCTGGGACGCGAGGCCGTCGCGACGGCCTACGACGACCCGGCCCGCGGCCGCGGCTACGCCCCGGACATCGCACTGGTGAACCACTACACCGCCGACGCGCGGCTCGGGATGCACCGCGACTCCGACGAGCGCGCCCCGGACCCGGTCGTGTCGTTCTCGCTCGGCGCGCCCTGCCTGTTCCGGCTCGGCAACCCGCACACCCGCGGGCGCCCATGGGCCGACGTCGAGCTGCGCTCCGGCGACCTGCTGGTGTTCGGCGACGAGAGCCGCCTCGCGTACCACGGCGTCCCGTCCGTGCTGCCCGACGACGCCGGCGACGCGACCGCCATCGGGCTCGCCGAGGGCCGGCTCAACATCACGCTGCGGGTGTCGGGGTTCGACGGATGACCTACCGGCTGATCGGCGCGGACGGCCGCCCGTACACCTCCGAGGTGCCCGGCACCCTCGGCGGCCACCGGCGTCTGAGGATCTACGGACGGCTCGACTGCCCGAGCGCCCTGCGGTGGCTCGCCCGCGGCCACTATGCGCGGCACCGTGTCTTCTTCGCCGACGCGGCCACCGCCCGCGCCGCGGGGTACCGCCCCTGCCGGGTGTGCGCTCCGCGCGTGTGAGCACTTCGGAGTGCTCCGGCACGCGGAAGTGCTCACGTGCGCCGGAGGCGCACACTGAGGGTCGTGGCGCGGTCGAGCTCGGGGGAGTCGGTGCTCGAGCGCGTCGTGCGCATCCTCGAGGCGTTCACCCCGGAGGCGCCGGCACTGCAGATCTCGGAGGTGGCCCGCCGCGCCCGCCTGCCGGTGGCCACGGCGTCGCGACTCGTCGCGGAGCTCGTCGAGCACGGCCTGCTCGCCCGCGACGACGACCGGCACGTGCGGATCGGCACCCGTCTGTGGGAGCTGGGCCTGCGCGCATCGCCGACGCTGTCGCTGCGCGAGACCGCGATGCCGGTGATGGAGCAGCTCCTCGCGACGGTCGGGCACCACGCCCAGCTCGGCGTGCTCGACGGCGACGAGGTGCTGTTCGTCGAGCGCCTCTCCGCCGACCACGCGGTCATCAACATCACCCGCATCGCGGCCCGGCTGCCGCTGCACGCCTCGTCCTCCGGGCTCGTGCTGCTCGCCTACGGCTCCACGGTGCTGCAGGAGCGCATCCTCGGCACGCCGCGCCACCGCTACACGCCGGCGACGGTCTGCGAGCCCGGCCGGTTGCGCGTGCTCCTGGCCGAGATCCGCAAGCAGGGCTTCGCGCTCTGCCCGGGCTTCATCCACCTGGACGCGACCGGGATCGCCGTCCCGATCCGCACCGCGGACCGGCAGGTGATCGCCGCCGTCTCGGTGGTGGTGCCCAACGACGAGAAGGCGCGCGGCCACCTCGCGACGCTGACGGCGGCGGCCCGCCGGATCGAGCGCCGTCTCACTGAATGAGAACGGCGTTCCGCGCGGTCCCACCGCCCGGTCATCGTCGCGGCCATGGAGGACTCGGACCGGCTGGTCGTGATCAGCAAGGAGACCGCGGCCGACGACGTGGTGACGCTGGTGCTCGCGCGGCCCGACGGCGGGCGGCTGCCGGACTGGGCGCCGGGTGCGCACATCGACGTCACGCTCCCGCACGGGGTGACACGGCAGTACTCGCTGTGCGGCGACCGCTGGGACGCCCACACCTACCGGGTCGGCGTGCTGCGCGAACCCGTCGGCCGTGGCGGCTCGGCGTACGTGCACGACGAGCTCGACACCGGCGACGTCGTGGCGTTCGGCGGGCCGCGCAACGACTTCGCGATGGTGCCCTCGCCCCGCTACCTTTTCGTCGCGGGCGGCATCGGGATCACGCCGCTGCTGCCGATGGTGCACCAGGCCGACCTCGTCGGCGCCGACTGGGCGCTGCTCTACGGGGGCCGGCGGCGGGCCTCGATGGCCTTCACCGACGACCTCGCCCGCTACGGCGACCGTGTCGACCTCCGCCCGGAGGACGAGCACGGCCTGCTGCCGCTGCGGTCCTTCCTCGGCGAGCCCCGCGACGACACCGTCGTCTACTGCTGCGGGCCGGGACCGCTCCTCGACGCCGTCGAGCGCGCCACCGCCGACCGGTCGCCCCACCGCCTGCGCACCGAACGCTTCACCGCCCCCGAGCTGACCGCCCCGGTGCGCGACGAGCCTTTCGAGGTCGAGCTGGCCCGCACGGGGACGACGGTGACGGTGCGCCCGCAGAGCACCGTGCTCGACGCCGCGCGCCGCGCCGGGGCCACCGCGCTCTCCTCGTGCGAGCAGGGCCTGTGCGGCACCTGCGAGGCGACGGTGCTCGCCGGCGTCCCCGACCACCGCGACTCGATCCTCGCCGACCACGAGCGCGCCGCGGGGGACTGCATGTTCCCGTGCGTGTCCCGGTCCTGTACCGAGCGCCTCGTGCTGGACCTCTAGGAGCGCCACCCGTGACCACGATCAGCCCGACCGTCCCGACCAGCCACGTCGACCCGTTCTCGCCCGAGGTGCTCGAGGACCCGCTGCCCTTCCAGCACGCGCTGCGCGAGGCCGGCCCGGTGGTGCACCTGGCGCAGCACGACGTCTACGCGATGGGGCGCTACGAGCACGTGCGCGCCGCGCTCGTCGACTGGCAGCGGTTCCCCTCGGGCGCCGGCGTCGGGCTCGCCAACTGGCGGTACGAGAAGCCGTGGCGCCCACCGAGCCTGCTGCTCGAGACCGACCCGCCCCACCACGACGCGCCCCGTGCCGTGCTCGCCCCGATCCTCTCGCCGCGCGCGCTGCGCGGGCTGCGGGAGCGGTGGTTCGCCGACGCGGAGGCCCTCGTCGACGAGGTCCTCGCCGCCGGCCCCGAGATCGACGCGATGACCCGGCTCGCCGAGGCCTTCCCGCTGCGCGTCTTCCCCGACGCCGTCGGCATCCCCCGCGCGGGCCGCGAGCACCTCCTGCCCTACGGCGACCACCTGTTCAACGCCTTCGGCCCCGAGAACGCGCTGGTGGCGAAGGGCGCGCCGACGATCGCCGACCACGCGGGATGGGTGAACGCGCAGTGCGCCCGCGAGATGCTCGCCGACGGCGGGTTCGGGGCGCAGATCTGGGCCGCCGCCGACCGCGGCGACATCACCGCCGACCAGGCCCCGCTCGTGGTGCGGTCGCTGCTGTCCGCGGGCGTCGACACGACCGTGCACGGCCTCGGCGCCTGCCTGGCCGCGATGGCGACCCACCCCGCGCAGTGGGCGCGGCTGCGCGACCGGCCGGCTCTCGCCCGCGTCGCGTTCGACGAGGCCGTGCGCTGGGAGTCGCCGGTGCAGACGTTCTTCCGCATCGCGGACACCGCCGTCGACGTCGGCGGCACCGTGGTCCCCGAGGGCCGCAAGATCCTGATGTTCCTCGGCTCGGCCAACCACGACCCGCGGCGCTGGGACGACCCGGACGCCTTCGACCTGGACCGCGACCCGTCCGGTCACGTCGGCTTCGGCATGGGCCTGCACCAGTGCGTCGGCCAGCACGTGGCCCGCCTCGAGGCCGAGGCGCTGCTGGCCGCGCTGGCCCGGCGGGTCGAGCGGATCGAGCCCGCCGGCCGGCCCGTGCGGCACCACAACAACACGATGCGCGGGTTCGCGTCGTTGCCGGTGCGGCTGGTGCGGGCCTGACCGCGCGTCAGCCGCCCGCGGCGAGCTCGCGGCGTCGGGCGCGGAGGCCCCGGCGCACCGTCGACGCCCCCCGCCGCAGCCGCCGCAGCGCCGGTCGCTGGGTGGCCCGCAGGAGGTACCACCGCCAGGTGGGGGCGTCGCTGCGCCGACCCCAGAGCGACCACGCGAGGTGGAGGTCGTCGACCGCGTCGCCCGGGCGGTCCGCCGGGCCCGCCGGGGTGCTCGGCGAGGAGGCCACGAGGTCGGCGAACCACGCCGTGCTGCGGTCGGCCTCGTCCCGCAGCGGCGCGAGGACGGCGCGTCGCTCGGCCTCGTAGGCCGCGAAGGCCTGCTCGAGGGGCTCGTCCCCGGCGAGGCGGAGCCCGAGCGCCTGCGCGTCGCCCAGCGCCAGCGACGTGCCCGAGCCGATCGTGAAGTGCGTGGTGTGGGCGGCGTCGCCGACCAGCACGTGCTTCCCGTCGTGCCAGCGCCGCAGGTCGACCCGCTGGAACCGCGTCCACGGCGCCGGCCGGTCGGGTCGCGGGTCCCCCGCGCGGTCCGGGACCAGCAGCAGCGGCTCGGACCCGAGCAGGTGCGCGAACAGCTCCTCGAGGGTGCGCAGACAGGCGTCGACCGGCATCCGGTCGAGCCCCAGGGCCGACCACGTCGACGCGGGACCCTCGATGATCATGGTGCTGCGGTCGTCCCGGAACGCGTACGCGTGGCACCACATCCAGCCCGCCCCGGTGTCGACGAACCCGAAGGTGAAGGTCGGGAACCGACGTGGCGTGCCGAGCCAGATGTACGGGTGGTGCCCGGGCTCCACCCGCGGGACGAGCACGTCCTCGTGGGCGGCGCGCAGGGTGCTGTTGACGCCGTCGGCGACGACCACCACGTCGGCGGCCCGCAGCAGCGGGTCGACCTCCTCGGCCGGCGTCCCGAACCGGACGTCGACGTCGAGCTCGCAGGCCCGCGCGGTGAGCAGGCCGAGCAGCTCCTGGCGACCCACCGCGTACCCGGAGCCGCCGAGGAAGACCGGCGCCCGCCGGTCGACCTGCAGCATCTGTCCGTCCCAGACCACCGCGGCGTCCCGGAGCGCCCGCGCCGAGGGCGGGTCGGTCCGGTGGAGGGCGTCCAGCAGGTCGTCCCAGAAGACGACCCCCCAGCCGTGGGTGATCCCCGGCGGGTTGCGCTCGACGACGACCAGCTCGTCGCGGACACCCGCGAGACGCGCCGTGATCGCGGTGTACAGGCCGGCCGGCCCGCCACCCACGCACACGGTCCGACGGCTCACCCCCCTGGACACGGACCGCGGGCCGGGCCGGTTCACCGCCGCCCCGACGGCCCTGTCCTCCGGCGTCGGGGGCGGTCACGATGGGCGCATGGACCCGGTGCACCCCGCGACCACGCCCGACGACCTCGAGACCGTCGTCGCCGCGACCCCCGAGCCCGACCCCGACATCGCGGCCGCGCGCGCCGCGGAGGCCGTGGCCAACGACTACCACCCGGGGGAGCGCTGACCCCACGCCGTGATCATCGGTGACGTCGCCAGGTCGGGCACCCGCCCGTCGGCGACGTTCCCGACGTGGGCATCGATCTCCTCGGCCGTCGCGATGCCGGCGTCGACCAGCCGCTCGCGGATGTGCTCGACCGTGGCGATCTCGAGCGTCGCGCCGGCCTCCGCGGTGATCGGGAAGTAGGCGTCCGCGCCGACCGCGCGCAGGCCCGCCGCGCGCAACCGCCGCGGCAGCGTGCGCCCGTGGGCGAGGTCGGCGCCGCGGCCGGCCATCAGCGTGCGGAACCCGTGCCGCAGCCGGTTCGCGAGCTCCTGCTCGGGCCCGTACTCGTCGGGGCAGAGCAGCGGCTGCAGCCCCGGGTCGGCCTCCTCGACCACCAGCCACCCGCCCGGGCGCAGTGCCGCGACCATCGCCGTGAGCGCCGCGTCCCGCCGCGGCACGTGGGTCAGCACGAGCCGGGCGTGGACGAGGTCGAGGTCGTCGGCGGGCGGCTCCTCGACGCCGACGTCGTGGCGCAGCACCCGCAACGGCGCCCGGGGCTCCGGGTCGTCGAGCCACGACGTGTCGATGTCCGTGGCGAGCACGAGCCCGCCCGCGCCGACGGCCGCGGCGAGCCGGTCCGGCACGCTGCGGCCCCCGGCGCCGACCTCCCAGCAGCGCCAGCCCGGCGCGAGGCCGCGATCCTCGAGGTGGCGCAGCGTCGACGGGTCGAACAGCGCCGCGAGCGCGGTGAACCGGGCGCCGGCCTCGGTGCGCCGGTTGTCGAGCAGGTAGCCCTCGTCGTCGGCCATCGGCCCATCCTGGTCGGACCGGTCCGGTCCGACATCAGGTCCTCACAAGGTTCCTGACATGCTCCGCGGGTGATCGCCTCCGGGACCGTGTCCAGGCTCGCGGCGGCCCTGTCGACCGTGGTGGTGCTCGTGCTGGCGGGCGCCTGCTCCGGCGGCGGCGGCCCCGGTCCCGGCGCGGCAGGCGGGTCCGCGGCGGAGGCCGGCCCGGAACCCACCCGTGACGTCTACGCCCGGCCGTTCGCGTGGGACTCGATCTGGAACCTGCCGCTCGCGACGAGCGCGCAGTACCAGGAGACCGACCTGCAGATCGGCTCGCTCTACCCCGACGTCGAACCGATCTCGGTCGACCCGGACGCCCCGGTCAAGCAGCTCGACGGCGACCCCGGCGGCGCCGTGCTCGTCGATCCCGACCTCCACGCCGACGGCAGCTACAACAACTGCTCGACGCTGCTGCGGGACTCCCCGGACCGGACCACGGTCGTCCAGGGCCAGCCGCTGCGCCTCGACCGCGGAGGGGACCCCAGCTGGCAGTACGGCTGGGCCCCGGTGTCGCTGACGGGCACCGGCATCCCGGGGTGCCACGGCGGCTCGGGCCTGTCGGGCATCGGCGGCACGATCCGCGAGGGCGAGCTGTCGGGCGACCAGCCGATCCGCCACGCGCTCAAGATCAGCCTGCCGTGCGACACCAGCTGCTCCCCGGAGAACGGCGGGCACCGCTGGCCGGCGAGCAAGGCCGACTCGGGCTACGAGGACAAGTACGGCGGCGACGACCCGGACATCGGCATGGGCACCCTGCTCGCCCTCCCGCCGGACACCGACCTCTCGGGGATCACCGACCCGGACGTCCGCAAGGTCGCCCAGGCCCTGCAGACCTACGGCGGCTACGTCGTCGACGAGAGCGGGGGCTCGCCGGAGGGGTCACTCGACGTGCAGTCGACCGCCGTCCGCGAGTTCCCGTCGATCGACTCGGGCGAGATGCGCGGTGTCATGAACCAGCTCGCCGCCGTCACGAACAACACCGAGGACACCCCGGGCGGGGGCGCGCTCGGCACGCCGCGGCGGGCCCCCTGCGCGCCCGCGTTCACCGACGGCACCGGGGGAGCGCCGCCGGGCTGCTGACCCCCGAGCTCGTCACCGGCCGGTGAACGCCGGCGGCCGCTTCGCGAAGAACGCCGCCACGCCCTCGACCCGGTCCTCGCTCGCCACGACGCGTGCCACGGCGTCGTCGGTGTCGGCCCAGCCGCGGTCGTCGGCGTCGCGCAGCGCGGCGTCGAGCGCCTGCAGCGTCGCCTGCACGGCCACGGGCGACCGGGCGGCGACCCGGTCGGCGAGCTCGAGGGCCCGCGCCTCGGCGCGGTCGGGCTCGACGAGCTCGGTGACGAACCCGAGCTCGTGGGCCCGCTCGACCGGCAGGGGGTCCCCGGTCAGCAGCATCTGCCGGGCCACCGCGGGCGGCAGCGCGCGCGGGCCCCGGAACAGCGCGCCGCAGTTGGCGGCGAGGCCGAGACCGACCTCGGGCAGGCCGAACCGCGCGGTGGTCGACGCGATCACGAAGTCGCAGGCCAGCGCGATCTCGAAGCCGCCCCCGAACGCGATGCCCTCCACGGCGGCGATCAGCGGCGTCGTCCGGCGCCGCGCGACCACGCCGTAGTTGCCGCCCCGGGGCGTCGGCGCGCCGGGGCCGACGCTGATGTCGGTCCCGGCACTGAACGCCTCCGGGCCCCCGGTGAGCACGCCGCACCGCAGCTCGGGGTCGTCGTCGAGTGTGTTCAGTGCGGCGTCGAGGGCGGTCGTCATCGCGACGTCGACGGCGTTGCGCTTGTCGGCCCGATCCATGCGCATCGCCAGGACGTGTCCCCGGCGCTCGGTGCGCAGGCGGGCGGCGACCTCGTCGGCGGACGGTGTCGGGGGCTCGGGCCACAGGGCGCTCACCGTCGTGAGCATGTCTCAATCCTGAACAGTTCGCGAAGCAGGCACCGGGCGGCACCTAGTGTCACCGCGAGCTGGCGGAAGGAGACCCCCGGTGCCGGACACCACCACGGCCGTCGTCGACGATCCTCGGGCCGCACGTCGACGGGAGCGCGCGCAGCTCGCGCGCTACCTCGTCGAGCGCTACGCCGCGGGGGAGAGCCTCATGCGGCTCTCCGAGGACACCGGCCGGAGCTTCGGCCACGTCCGCAAGCTCCTGCTCGACGCCGGGGTCACCCTGCGTCCCCGGGGCGGGAGCCGGCTCCGCACGACGTGAGCGCGGGCGCCCCCGCGAGCCCGGCGAGGGCCGGCGGGAGCGGGTCCCGGTGCAGGATCCCGAGGCGCTGGGTGGCCCGGGTCAGGGCGACGTAGAGCTCGGCCGCACCGCGCGGGCCGTCGGCGAGGATCCGGTCCGGGTCGACGACGAGCACGGCGTCGAACTCGAGGCCCTTGGTCCCCGACGGCGTCACGGCACCCTCGAGCCCGGGCGGGCCGATCACGACGCACGTGCCCTCCCGGCCGGCCTCGTCGCGGCGGAACTCCTCGACGGCGGTCGCGAGGTCGTCGTCGGCGACCTGCCGCGACCACGGCCGGACCCCGCTCGCGCGCACCGACTCCGGCGGGCGGACGTCGGGGGCGAACTCGGCGAGCACGGCCGCGGCAACGGACATGATCTCCGCCGGGGTCCGGTAGTTGACGGTCAGCGAGCGGTACACCCACCGCCCGGCGACGTAGCGGTCGAGCATCGCGGCCCACGAGGTCGCGCCGGCCGGTGACCGGCGCTGCGCCAGGTCGCCGACCACCGTGAACGACCGGCTCGGGCAACGGCGCATCAGCACGCGCCAGTCCATCGCGGAGAGCTCCTGGGCCTCGTCCACCACGACGTGGCGATACGTCCAGTCGCGGTCGGCGGACGCCCGTTCGACGAGGTCGCGGGTGTCCCGCTCGGAGAACCGGTCGGCGAGGGCCCCGGCGTGGATGAGGTCGTCGACGGTGACGCCGACGTCCTCGTCCAACTCCTCGCGGTCGAGCGTGAGGATCTCCATGACGCCCGCGGCGTACTCCGCGTCCTCCTGCCGGTCGCGGTCCGCCGCGCGGGCGGCGGCCTTCTCCGCCGCCGGGTCCGGGCCGAGCAGGTCGACGAGCTCGTCGAGCAGCGGCACGTCGGACACCGTCCAGGCGTCGCCGTCGGCCCGGCCCAACGCGGGGTCCGCGCCGGCCGCGCGCAGACGCTCGGGCGACGGGTAGAGCGTGGCGAGCACCGCCTCCGGCGTGAGGACCGGCCAGAGCGCGTCGAGGACGGCGGTGAACGCCTCGTTCCCCGCGAGCTCGTCGCGCAGCTCGGTGGTGAGGTCCCGCCAGGCGTCCCGGTCCTCGGGCGTGAGCCAGCCGCGCCCGATCCGGGCGGCCGCCCGCTCGGTGAGGACGTAGGCGACGATCTCGGCGAACACCGCGCGGGCCTCGTTGTGCGGCCGACCGCTCGCACGGGCCTCCTCGCGGGCCCACGCCGCCGTCGCCGCGTCCACCCGGACGGTGACGTCCCCGATCTCCACCGGCAGCGGCTCGTCCGGCAGGCGCTGACGGTCGGCGACCGCCGCCGCGAGCACGTCGATGATCGCGAGCGACCCCTTGGCCCGCGCGGCGTCCGGGGTGTCCTCGGCGGTGACGTGCCGGCCCGGCACGAGGTCGCCCGTCGTCGTGAACACGACGTCGGACTCGCCCAGCGACGGCAGGACGCGCCCGATGTGGTCGAGGAACGCCGGGTTGGGCCCCACCACGAGCACGCCGTGGCGCTCCATGCGCTCGCGCTGGGTGTAGAGCAGGTACGCGACGCGGTGCAGCGCCACGACGGTCTTCCCGGTGCCGGGTCCGCCCTCGATCACGGTGACGCCCGGGTGGTCGAGCCGGATGATCTCGTCCTGCTCGGCCTGGATGGTCGCGACGATGTCGCGCATCCCCTCGCCCCGAGGCGCGTTCACCGCCGCGAGCAGCGCGGCGTCGCCGTGCGCGCCGGCTCCGGGACGACCCAGCTCCTCGTCGGTGAAGGAGAGCAGCCGCCGCCCGCGCGTGTGGAACTGCCGCCGCCGGCGCAGGCCCTCGGGGTGGGCCCCGGTGGCGGTGTAGAACGGCCGCGACGCCGGGGCCCGCCAGTCGAGAAGGACGGGCTCGTCGTGCTCGTCGCGCAGCCCGATCCGCCCGATGTACGCGGGGTCCCCGTCGACGCCGTCGAGCCGGCCGAAGCACAGCCCGTGGTCCGCGACGTCGAGGCGCCGCATCAGCCGTGCCGACGCGCGGACCGCCACGTCGCGGTCCATGGGCGTCACCCCGTCGCCCGCCAGCGCGGTCTCGTACTCAGCCGTCGCCCGTGCGCGCTCGGCGTCGAGTCGCGCGTGGAGCCCGTCCAGGTGCTCCCGTTCCGATCGCAGTTCCTTGGTGTATCCCGCGCTGTCGTCAGGGTGCACGCGTCTCCCGATTCCCGAAGCCGTTCTCGACAACGGCGGGAATGGTGCGCCCCGACCCGGGTCTTGCCGCAAGACCCGTGGTCCGCTATACGTTGGACACGGCGGAAGGAGCGGCGTTCAGTCGCGCCCGAAGATCGCGTGTCCGTCCGCGTAGCCGAGATCCACCAGCGTCGTCCCCGGCGACTCCCGCGCCACGGCCGCCCGGATCGGTGCCGTGTCCATCGGCCGCGAGAAGCCGGGCAGCCAGTCGTCGTGGTGGCACGGCACGATCGTGCGGGCGCCCAGCGCCGCGGCCTGCTCGGCCACGAAGTCGGCGGTCGTGCCCTGCACCGGCTCACCGTCGCGGTTGCCGCGGCCGGCCACGGCGAGGATCGCGATGTCCGGGCTCTCCCCGGCGAGCACGCCGCTCCAGCAGCCGATGCTGTCCTGGAACAGCAGCGAGCCCTCCGAGGTCTCCACGACGAACACCAGCGCGCCGCCGTCGCCCCGCTCGCCGAGCCGGGCCGCGGCGAGGTGGGCCTTGACGTCGTCCCCCATCGCGTCGAAGCCCGCCCAGAGCGCCGCCATGCGCTCGCCGCGGTCCTGGAAGGTCAGCCCCAGCTCACCCAGGCAGACCTCATCGGCGGGCGGCATCGGCTGCGACGACCACACGCACGAGTGCAGGCTCGGCAGCACGCGCACCGAGGTCGTGGCGTCGAGGGCGACGCGCTCGCCGCCGGCCACGGCGAGGAGCTGCTCCTCCGGCACCCCGGCGTCGCTGAGCACCCGCACCGACTCGTACGAGCCGACGACCCTCGCCCCGGTGCGCCGGGCGATCCGCTCGGCGCCCCACACGTGGTCGAAGTGGCTGTGGCCGACGAGGATCCAGTCGGCCTCGGTCACGTCGTCGACCCCGACGCCGCTCTGCTCCGCCTCGGGGACGCGGTCGAGATAGGCGTCGAGGAAGACCGTCAGGCCCTCCGCCGTGCGCAGACGGAACGTCGCGCAGCCGTACCAGTCCAGTGTCGCGGTGCCCACGGCGACGAGCTTCGCGCCGGAGCTGCTCCGGTGCCAGTCCGGGCGGGCCGGTCGGGTGGGCGACGAGATCAGGAGCGCGTGGTCCACCGCGGATCGGGCCGGCGCGTCGATGGTGCGCTCCTGATCGACGCGGGTGCGGGGGCGTCGTCGTCGTCGGGAGCCGCTCGCCACTCCGAACGGCCCAGCCCACGTGGGCTGCGCGCGCGATCACCCGCGGAACGAACGGCGCTCTCGCTGCTTCGGAAGCAGTGAGAGCGCCGCTCGTTCGCTGTGAGGTGTGTCAGCGGCGCGCCCACCGCCACCGGCGTCGCAGCAGCACGGTCTCGGAGTCGATCGGCCCCGCGCGCACGGAGACGACGACCGAGCGCTGGACGAGCACGACGGCACCGATCAGCACCGCCGCCATCGGCAGCTCGAGCAGCAGCGCCGAGAGCGCGCTGACCAGGACGTCGGAACGCTGCGCGGTGGTGGTGTCGAACCAGGCGTCACAGACGAGCAGGGTCGCGGTGATCAGGGCGGGGTAGACCAGCGCGGGGCGGGCGCGCCAGGTCATCCAGGCGGTCATCGCCAGCCCGACCACGAGCGCGACGTCGAACCCGACCCACGCGAGCGTCCAGTGCCGCGCCTCGTAACGGTGGGGGAGCGTGGCCGCGAGGATGCCGATCCAGGGCACGAGCACGAGCGACCCGATCGCCGCGATCAGCAGGAAGCGCCGCCGTCGCCGGCCCGCGGGGAGCTCGGGGTGCGAGACGCCGCGCGCCGTGACGCGTCGGACGAGGTCCTCGCGCTCCTCGACCGACATCCGCTCGAGGTCCTCGTCGCTCCACCGCGGGGACGTGTCCACGTGCGCAGCATGGCGGGCGGCCCGCCGGCCGGGAAGTACGCCGACGGGCGGTGACGGGGCGGGGAACACTCGGCGACGACCCGCGCGGACGGCTTCGGTGTCCGCTGCGACGTCGGGACACTCGGACCGTGGTGCACCTGCGGCGCTCGGAGCACGCCGGCGCGGACCTCGTCGCCGTCTCGCTGATGCCGGACCCTGACGACGACCGCGCGCTGATCCTCGCGCCCGGCCGGGTCCGGGTCGTCGACCACGAGGTGGCCGACCGCCTGGAGCGGCTGGTCGACGCGGCCCTGGCGCACGCGACGGCCGCGGGACGTGAGGCGCCCCTCGACCTCGACCGGCTCGCCGACCGCGCGGCCGCCGACGTCGCAGCCCGCCGGGCTCGGTAGGCGGCGAGGGCACCAGGAATACCGAAGCCACTTCAACACTTGTAGCTGCTACCAAGCACGAGTGATGGGGTGACGAGATGACCGAGCTGTTGCTGGTCCCCGTCGACGACAACGTGATCTTCCCCGGCATGACCGTCGTGGTGCCGGCCTCCGAGGTGGGTGTCGAGGAGGGCGAGCAGGTCCTGCTCGTCCCGCGCCACGAGGGTCGCTTCGCCGGCGTCGGCACGGTCGCCGACGTCACGGGCCGGACCCGGCTGCCGAACGGCGTGACCGCCGTGCAGCTCACCGGCGTGCACCGCGGAAAGGCCGGCACGGGAAGTGCCGACGACGCAGGACGCCTGCGCGTCGACGTGACGCCCCTGCCGGACAGCACGGAGCGCGACGGACGGATCCGCGAGCTGGAGAGCACGTACCGCGCGGTGGTCGAGGAGGTCCTCGAGCTGCGCGGCGACGAGGGACGGGGTGCCGCCTTCCTGCGCGGCATCGACGAGCCCGGCGCGCTGGCGGACACCGCCGGCTGGGCTCCGGAGATCTCCTACGACGACAAGGTGTCGCTGCTGGGGACGGTCGACGTGCGCGAGCGGCTGGAGCTGGCCCTGCGCCTGCAGCGCGAGCGGCTCGCCGAGCTGCAGGTGCGCAAGTCGCTGCGCGAGGACGTCGAGTCCGGCGCGGCGCGCCAGCAGCGCGAGTACGTGCTGCGCCGCCAGCTCGAGGCGATCCGCAAGGAGCTGGGCGAGAACGACGAGAGCGGTTCCGGTGACGACTACCGGGCGAAGATCGCCGAGGCCGGCATGCCCGACCACGTGCGCGAGCAGGCCGAGCGCGAGCTGGCCCGCCTCGAGCGCAGCGGCGAGCAGTCCGGCGAGTCGTCGATGATCCGGACCTACCTCGATTGGCTGCTGGCCCTGCCGTGGTCGCAGCGCTCGGAGGAGCAGCTCGACCCGACCGCGGCCCGCACGGTCCTCGACGCCGACCACACCGGCCTCGAGGACGTGAAGGACCGCATCGTCGAGTACCTGGCCGTCCGCAAGCTGCGGGCCGACCGCGGCGTGGAAGAGGACCGCAAGGCAGGAACGATCCTGACCCTGGTCGGGCCCCCGGGCACCGGCAAGACGTCGATCGGCGAGTCGGTCGCGCGGGCGATGGGTCGCGAGTTCGTCCGGATGTCGCTCGGCGGCGTCCGCGACGAGGCCGAGATCCGCGGCCACCGGCGGACCTACGTCGGCGCCCTGCCCGGCCGGCTGGTGCGGGCCCTGCGCGACGCGGGCACGATGAACCCGGTGATCCTGCTCGACGAGGTGGACAAGGTCGGCGCCGACTGGCGCGGTGACCCGTCCGCCGCGTTGCTCGAGGTCCTGGACCCGGCGCAGAACCACGCGTTCCGCGACCACTACCTGGACGTCGAGATCGACCTCTCGCAGGTCGTGTTCCTCGCGACGGCCAACCAGATGGACACGATCCCGGGTCCGCTGCTCGACCGCATGGAGGTCATCTCCTTCGACGGCTACACCGTCGAGGAGAAGGTCGCCATCGCGCGCGACCACCTGCTGCCGCGCCAGATCCGCAGCGCGGGGCTGACGGTCGACGACGTGACGGCCGACGAGTCGGCGCTGCGCCTCGTGGTGTCCGAGTACACCCGCGAGTCCGGTGTCCGTCAGCTCGACCGCTCGCTCGGCAAGCTGACCCGCAAGATCGCGACGGAGATCGCCTCCGGCTCCGGGACGGTCACGGTCGACACCGACGTCGTGCGCAAGCACCTCGGCAGGCAGCGGTTCTTCACCGAGGCCGTCGAGCGGACCGCGGTCCCCGGCGTCGCGACCGGCATGGCCGTGACCGGCGCGGGCGGCGACGTCCTGTTCATCGAGGCCGCGTCCATGACGGGCGACGAGGGCCTGGTCCTCACGGGCCAGCTCGGCGACGTCATGAAGGAGTCGGCCCGGATCGCCCTGTCGTGGGTGCGCTCGCACGCCGCGGAGCTGGGCATCGCCGAGGACGCGTTTGCGGGGAGGTCCTTCCACGTGCACGTCCCCGCGGGCGCGATCCCGAAGGACGGGCCGTCGGCCGGCGTCACCATGGCCACGGCGCTGGTGTCGCTGCTGACCGGGCGCCCGGTGCGGCACACCGTCGCGATGACCGGGGAGCTGACCCTGCAGGGTCGCGTGCTGCCGATCGGCGGCGTGAAGCAGAAGGTCCTGGCCGCGCACGCGGCGGGCCTGACGCAGATCGTCGTGCCGGAGCGCAACCGCGCCGACCTCGACGACGTCCCCGCGGACGTCGCCGGGCAGCTCGAGTTCCACCCGTCGATGACCATCACCGAGGTCCTCGACGTCGCCCTGGAGCCGGCGACGGAGCCGGTGCTCGAGGTGGCGGCCTGACATGTGCTCGCGGGAGCCGGTACCGCCCGAGGTACGCGCGCTGGCGGCGCTGCTGGAGCGACGGTGGTCGCTCTCGGTGCTCTACGCCGCGCACCTCGGTGCGGTCCGGTTCTCCGAGTTCGAGCAGGCCCTCGGCCAGGTGCCGCCCGCGACCCTCGCGGCGCGCCTGGCCGATCTGGAGTCCGCGGGGCTCATCGAGCGCCGCGTGCTCCCCACCCGCCCCCCGCGCACGGAGTACGTGCTCACCGGGGAGGGCGAGCGTCTCGCGCCGATGCTCGAGGCCCTGACGGCCTGCAGCCGCGACCGGCGCCACCGCTGAGCGGTGGCCCCCGCGCCGGTCGCGGCCCGGCCCGTGGACCGGCTCCGACGGCACCCCCCCAGGGCCGCCGGAGCCGTCGGCGGGTGGAGCGCGCGAGCCCCCCGGCCACGCCACCCGCTGCTCGCCCCGACCTACCTCACCGTGTGCACGAGCACCAACGGCACGTCGTCCGGATCCCGGAACACCAGGAAGGCGTACGGCTCCGGATCGACGACGTCGACGACGCCGCCGTGCGCGACGCCGAGGCCGTCCAGCCACCGCGCCCACGAGTCGAGCTGCGCCCGGCTCGCCACCGCGAAGGCGGTGTGGCCCGGCGGCTGCGCACTCCCGGCCGGCTGCAGCTGCACGAGGACCCCCGAGTCCGGGTCGGACAGCAGCACCCCCTCACCGGCACCGTTCGTCGGACACGCCGCCGCGGTGCGCGTCAGGCCGAGGACCCGCTCGTACCAGGCGGCGCTGGTGGCGAGATCGGCGACGGCCGACGCGTAGTGGTGGAACCCGCGGAACTGCGGTCGGGCATCCGTACTCACGTCGGCCTCCTCTCGTCGTACGCACCGTGTCCGCTGTTCACCCTGTCGAGGGACAAGACACCGCGGTACTAGGGAGTTCCCTCGTCCCGTTGCTGACGCCGGGTGATCTCGGCGGCGAGCTGTGTGCGGGACCGGACCCCGAGCTTGCGGAAGATCCTGGTCACGTGCGCCTCCACCGTCTTGCGTGACACGAAGAGCGCCGCGGCCACCTCGACGTTGCTCAGCCCGTCGCCCACCCCGCGGGCCACCTGGAACTCCTGCGGCGTCAGGACGTCGAGAGACGGACCGGGCTCCGGGACCTCCCCGGCCGCCGGACGCTGCCCCGTCGCCGCCAGCTCGGTGCGGGCGCGCTCGGCCCACGGGTGTGCGCCGAGCGCCGCGAACGTCGCCTCGGCCTCGAGCAGCAACGGCCGGGCCGCACCCGGACGCCGCCAGCGCCGCCGCGCCTCGGCGTGCGCGAGCACCGTGCGCGCCCGTTCGAAGGGGGTGTCGGGGCCGTGGGCGCGCAGGGCCGCGGCGAAGGACTCCTCGGCGGCGTCGGGGTCGTCGGCGAGCAGCCCCCGTCCGCGGGCGGCGACCGCCGTGGCGTAGGCCGACCCGGTGTGGCGCGCGAGGTCGTCGACCCAGGCGACGGCCTCCTCGGCGGCGGCGCGCTCGCCCGCGCGCACCGTGGCGTCGACGAGGTCGCCGGCGAGGGGCACGGCCGCGGCGCACCGCGCGCCCTGCTCGTCGGTGACCCGCCGTGCGCGGTCGAGCCGGGCGACGGCGGTCTCGACGTCGCCCGCGGCCAGGGCGCCGGCTCCCGACGCTGCCAGGGTGTAGCCGAGCAGGCTGTCGACGCCGGCCGGCGCCGACGCCCGCAGCGCTTCGTCGGCGTGGGCCCGCGACGCCGCGATCTCGCCGCGGGCCGCCTCGATCCGGGCCTGCATCATCAGCCCGAAGGCCCGGCTGTTCGTCTGGTGCAGCTCCTCGGCCCACGCGACGCACTCGGTGGCGTCGGCGTAGGCGGCCGGCCAGCGCCCGGTCCACCAGTCCAGCTCGGCCCGCACGCCGAGCACGAAGGCGAGCATCAGCGGAGCGCCGCCGTCCCGGGCCGCGGCGGCCAGGGGCTCGACGAGGCGTCGGGCGTCGTCCCGTCGCTCGAGGTAGACCGCGGTCTGCGCCGCGACCGCCAGGCCGGGCGCCTCCCACGGGGAGCGGACGTCGCCGGCCTGGCGCAGCACGGCGTCGAGCCCGGCCCGCGCGTCGTCCGCCCGCCCCACCAGCGCGTGGGTGTGCGCCCCGGTGGCCAGCGTCATGAGGTCGGGCTCGACCCCGCCGACGGCGTCCCGCGCCCGGTCGACCATGGTCTCGGCCTCGGCGAGGCGCGCGGCCATGGTCAGCGGCATGACGGCCTCGCCGTAGAGGCGGACCGCGCGTTCCCTGTCCACGGGGAGCACCGCGTCACCGGCCCGCACCGCCTGCTCGGCGGCGGTGACGGGGTCGAGCCAGGTCAGTGCCCGGGCCCGCAGGGCCTCGGCGTCGGCGGTGGTCAGGACGTCGAGACCCGGCGCGAGGGCCTGGTCGCACCACGCGACGGCCCGCGCGGCATCGCCGGAGAGGACCGCGTCGGTCGCGGCGGCGAGCAGGCGTCCCGCGCGCAGCTCCGGCTCGGCGGTGAAGTCGGCGGCGCGGGCCCACGTCAGGGCGGCGGACCCCAGCGCGGCCCGCTCGCGGGCGCTCTTGGCGGCGTCCGCGAGACGGTCCGCCAGCCCGGGATCGGGTGGCTCCGCGGCCTCGGCGAGGTACCAGACCTCGAGGTCCGGGCCGGCGCGGTGGGCCAGGGCGCGGAGCACCCGGCGGCGCCAGACCACCGGGCTGCGCTCGGCGACCAGCGGACGCAGGAGGGCGTGCCGCAGGCGCAGCTCGTCGCCGTCCCGCGCGACGAGGCCCCGTCGCGCGGCCGGCGTCAGGTCGTCGACGTGCAGGCCGAGATCGGCCAGCACCGGCTCGAGGTCCGCGCGGCGGGTCGTGCGGCTGTGCGCGAGGACGGCGAGGGCGGAGCCCGTCCGCGACGGCAGCGCGTCGAGCGCGGCCGACCACGTGCGCTCGAGCGCCGAGCCGGGCGGCAGCACGGTCGTCCCGTCGGCCTCGGCCAGGAGCTGCGGGCCCGCGGAGCGCGCGATCTCGACGACGGCCAGCGGGTTGCCGCCGCAGCGCTCGACGATCGCCTCGAGCACCCGGGCCGAGGTGCGCACCGGCAGGGTCGCCACCAGCTCGCGGCTCTCCTGGGGCGACAGCGGGCCCAGCTCGACGGTCGGGAGGCGCCACAGCGCGGGGTCCACGGGGACCTCGGAGCGCGCCGCGAGCAGCAGCGTGACCCGCTCGCTCGCGAGACGGCGGGCGAGGAACAGCAGCACCTGCTGGGAGGGACCGTCGATCCACGGGAAGTCGTCGACCACGACGAGCAGCGGTGTCACGTCCGCCGCCGCCGCGAGCAGGCCGAGCGCCCCGGCGCACACGGCGAGCGGGCTCCCGGCCGCCCCGGTGCGCAGCGCCAGCGCCACCTCGAGCGCCGCGCGCTGGGCGCCCGGCAGCACCCCGAGGTGCTCGCGCAGCGGCAGGAGCAGGTCGGCGGCCGCCGCGAACGGCAGCACCGCCTCGCCCTCGACGCCGTCGGTGCGCAGGACCCGGCGTGGTGAGGCGTCGACCACCTCGTCGAGCAGGGTGGACTTCCCGCTGCCCGGCTCGCCGTGCAGGACGAGCACCGCGCCGTCGGGGCGCGCGGGGTCGGCGGCGGCCGCGAGGAGCTCGCGCTCGCGGGTCCGGCCCACCACGGCCACGCGCGCCTCCGGTCGTCGAGCCCTCAACGACTTACATACCAGCTGACCCGCTTTCGGGGCAGGGTGCGGCCGGGTCTCAGGACGCCGACGAGGCCCGGCGGGCCGCGACGGACCACTGGGTGGCGGCGCGCAGGCCGGGGAACGCCGCGTCGACGCGTTCCGCGAGCACGGAGAACGTCGCCCGGTGCCGGTGCTGCTCGCGCAGGCCGAAGGCGAGGGCGACGTGGCCGTCGGCGGCGAGCGTGGCCAGCAGCGCGTCCTCGATCGGGACGGCGGCCGGGTCGTGCTCACCCAGCACGGCGCCGCGCACCCGCGCGCGCAGGGCGTGCACCTCGCCGGGGTCGGACACGGCGACGTCGGTGGTGGGGAACAGGCCCAGCCGCCGACGCCGGGCGAGCGTCGCGGTGCCGTCGGCGGCGAGGGCGTCGCGCACGGCGTGCTCGGCGGTCCACCAGTGGTCGTCGACGACGCCGAACCAGCGGCGCGGGCGGTCCGCGGGCACGGAGTCGAGCACCGCGGCGAGGAACGGGTCGTCGGGCGTCCCGGCCGACGTGCGTGCGGCCCGGCCGTCGCGGTCGCGGAGCAGGCCGCGGTGGACGAGGTCGGCGATCGCCGCGGCGCGCAGGAGCGGTCCCCGGACCAGGACGCTCGCGGCCTCGAGCCGCCCCTTCCCGGTGTCGTAACAGAGCAGGTACATCTGCCGCGGCCACGGCTGCATCACGGTCTCCTCGGCGGTCGGGTGGCTGGCGACCTCCAGCGGACACCGTGCCGCTGCGGCATGGTCAACCGTGGTCCGCGTCACCCGGTCCGGCCGACGGCGCGCGGACGGGGGAGCGCCGCCGGGCAGGTCACTCCATCGCGGCGGCGAGGGCGTCCCCGGTCGGCATCGCGGCGCGGCCGCCGGGCGCGGCGACGCAGAGGGCGGCGGCGACCCCGGCCACGTAGAGCGCGTCCTCGAGCTCCTGCCCCACCGCGAGACCCGCGGTGAGCACGCCGGCGAGGGTGTCGCCGGCCCCGGCGGTGTCCGCGACGGTCGTCTCCGGCGCGGGGAGGCGGCGCACCCGGCCGTCCTCGACCAGGAGCGCGCCCTCCGCGCCGAGCGTCACGATCACCGGGCCGCCGGACCAGGAGTGCAGCGTCGCCGCCCCCGCGGCCACCGAGGCCGGGTTCGCGGCGCGCTCGCCGCCGCCGAGGCGCAGCAGCTCGGTGAGCTCGGCGGCGTTCGGCGTCAGCACCGGGTGGAGGTCGAACAGCCCGACGACGGTGTGGACGACGGGCGCGGGGTCGAGCACGCAGGGCACGCGCAGGCCGGTGGCGGTGCCGACCCCGGCGGCGATCGCGGCGGCCGGGACCTCGCTGCTGACCAGGACGGCGCCCAGCTCGCCCGCGCCGTTCAGCACCGCCCGGACGTGGGGTGCCTCGAGGTGACCGCTCTCGACGACCTGCACGTCGTCGACGACGACGCCCTCGTCCCGGAGCTCGTCGAGGGCCGCGGCGCCGGCGTCGTCCACCGCGCCGACGAGCCGGACCTCGGCGCCGATCCGCGCCGCGGCGACCGCGGCGTCGGCGCCCTTCCCGTCGATCGCTCCGACGACGACCATCGACGGGCCCATGTCATGCCTCCTGGTGACGACGCGGCGTGATCCCGGAGAGCCTGCCCCAGGCGCGGGTCCGCGGCACCACCGGCGCCCCACAACAATGGTTTCGGCGCGCCGAAACCATTCGTGGGTCCGGCCCCACAATTCCTCACCCGTGAGTGCGATCACCGCGGAATGACAATTCCCGCGATCGTCGGATAGGTTCTCGGGCAAGCGAAGGGGAGTAGCTCCCAACATCGCGGTCGACACACTGACGCCTCGCGCGTCCGGCCGCGGCGGCCGCCGGGTCCCGGCGGCGGGCGAGACCTTCGGCGTCGACCCGCAGGGGTCGGGCCGGAGCGCGCCTCGGTCCGATCACGACCGAGAGGAGCGCGACCCGCCGTGACCGGCCTGCTCGCCGCGACCGCCCTGAGCTTCGCCGTCATCTTCGTCGCCGAGCTGGGCGACAAGTCCCAGCTGATGGCCCTGACCTTCGCCACCCGGTTCAAGGCACTGCCGGTGCTGCTCGGCATCGCGGCGGCCACGACCGTCACGCACGCGGTCTCGGTCGGGATCGGCTACCTGCTCGGGGCCGCGATCCCGACCTTCTGGATCTCGCTCGTCGCGGCGGTCGCGTTCCTCGCGTTCGGGCTCTGGACGCTGCGCGGCGACACCCTCACCGAGAACGAGAAGGACAAGGGCAACACCACCTCGCGCTCCGCGTTCGTCGCGGTGGCCGTCGCGTTCTTCCTCGCCGAGCTCGGCGACAAGACCATGCTCGCCACGATCACGCTCGCCGCCCAGCACCCCGGCGCCGGCGGCATCACCGGCGTCTTCGTCGGCTCGACCGTCGGCATGGTCGCCGCCGACGCCCTGGCGATCGTCGTGGGCCGGGTGCTCGGCCGGAACCTCCCCGAGAGGGCCATCCGGATCGGCGCCGCCGTGCTGTTCTTCGCCTTCGGCATCTGGCTCGCGGTCGAGGCGTTCGCCGGCGCCTGATCACTCCGGGCCGGGCGCCCCGCGGAGCCCCAGCTCCTCGTTGTCGAGCTCGGCCTGGACCACCAGCAGGACGGCGTCGTCGATCACGGACTCGTCGCGCAGGTGGAGCAGCAGGCGGCGGCGCTCGTGCAGCAGGGCGATCCGCAGCTCGGTCTCGACCGCGGCGTCCTCGCGGGCGTCGTCCAGCGCGTCCTCGGCGCTGCCGTGGGCGGGGTCGAGGACGTGGCGGCGGTGCTCGTGCTCCGCCCGGACACGCGCGACCAGGCCCTCGGGCATCTCGTGGTCGGCCGCCAGGCGGGGGAGGGCCTCCAGCGCGGCGTCCAGGGTCCGCTTGCGGGCGAGCAGGACCTGCCGGTCGAAGGCCGTGTCGGGCGCGAAGTGCCCGAAGCGGATCACCGCGGGCAGCGTGAGCCCCTGCCCGACCAGCGTCACGAGGATGACGCCGAAGGCGATCACGATGAGCAGGTCGCGGTCGGGGAACGGCGCGCCTGTGGTGGTCGTCAGCGGGACCGCGAGCGCGATGGCGAGCGACACCGCGCCCCGGAAGCCCGACCACGCCAGCGGCAGCCGCCCGCGCGCCCCGATGCGCCGGGCCCGCTGCGACGCGCGACGGTCGAGCAGCCGGATGAGGTACGGGATCGTGAACATCCAGAGCAGCCGCACCACCACGACGACGGCGGCGACGAGCAGTGCGGCCAGCACCGCCGCGCCGAGCGACCGCGACGACACCTCCCGCAGCGCCCGTGGCAGCTGGAGACCGACGAGGACGAACAGCGCGGCGTTGAGCAGGAAGGTCGTGATCTGCCAGAAGGAGTACGACTGCACGCGGGTCCGCGCGCTGATGACGCGCGGGCCGACCCGGCTGATCGCGAGCCCGCTCACGACCACCGCGAGCACCCCCGACGCGTGGATCTCCTCGGCGAGCAGGAACGCGACGAACGGCGTGAGCACGCTGATGACGCTGCCGAGCAGGGCGTCGCGCGCGAGCCGGCGCGCCGTCACCGCCAGCCAGGCCACGAGCGCGCCGACCGCCGTCCCGCCGAGGTAGGACAGCGCGAACGCGCCGAGGGCACCGAGCGGCTCGAACTCCTCGGCGCCCGTGGCCGCGGCGACCGCGACGCCGAACAGCACCAGCGCCGTGCCGTCGTTGACCAGGCTCTCGGCGCGCAGCATCGTCAGCTGCCGGCGGGGCAGGGCGCGGGCCACCGCGGCGACCGCGGTCGCGTCCGTCGGCGCCACGATCGCCCCGAGCACGAACGCGACCGCCCACCCCATCCCGAGCACGTGGTGCGCCGCCGCGGCCACCGCGGCCGCCGTGGCGAGCACGAGGAACACCGACGAGAGCACGAGCGTGCGCAGGTCGTTCCGGATCTCCTGCAGCGACGTCGTCAGCGACTCCCAGTACAGGAGCGCCGGCAGGAACAGCAGCACGACCAGCTCGGGGGGCACCCGCAGCCCCGACGTGACCGGCACGAACGCCAGCACCAGCCCGCCGAGGGTGAGCAGCACCGGCGAGTTCGCGCCGGTCCGCCGCGCGACGACGGAGAGCACGAGGATCACCACGCCGAACAGGACGAGGACGGTCAGTCCCGTGGGGTCGTACACGCCACCGCCTTCCCGCCCGCCGTGTCTCGAGGGTGACGCTAGGGCACTACTCCGGCGGGCCCCAGCCCAGCGCGCCCTGGCGGCGGTGCTCGCGCAGGCGGGTGAGGACGTCCTCGCGCAGCTCCGAGGGCAGGAGCTCCGCGATCTGCTCCCGGCGCAGGGGCAGGTCCAGGAGGCTGAGCTTGACCCGGCTGCGCTGGGCGTGGCGGTGCGGGTCGAGGCGCACGACCTGGGCGGCGTCGGGGTGCAGGCGCGCGGTGGCGACCGCGCCCGGCGGGAACGCGAGCGTCATGACCCCGTCGACGCGCAGGACGGCGTCGGCGACGTGGGTCTGCCGGATCCGCACCGCGTCGCCGGCGGGCAGCACGATGGAGTGCGACAGGCCCGACATCGGGGCCACCGGGGTGAGGGCGAGGACGTCGGCGTTCGGCGAGATCACCGGTCCGCCCGCCGCGTAGTTGTAGGCGGTCGAGCCCGTGGGCGTGGCCAGCACGAGGGCGTCGCACCGGTAGTAGCCGAACTGCGTGCCCTCGACCTCGAGGTCCAGCTCGACCGAGCCGCCCGGCACGGCGGCGCCGAGGACGACGTCGTTGAACGCGACGACCGTCGCGCCGTCGTGGTCGATCTCGACGCAGCTGTGCTCCTCGACCTCGTAGCGGTGCTCGGCGAGGCGGTCCAGGGCCGGCCCGATCTCGGCCGGCACGACCTCGACGAGGAAGCCGACGTTGCCGTGGTTGACGCCGAGCACCGGCACCGGGCGGTCGACGGTCAGCCGCATCGCGCCGAGCATCGTGCCGTCCCCACCCAGGCTGACCAGCGCGTCGACGCGGTCCAGGAAGTCGGGCTCGGGCAGCACCTCGACGCCCGGCGGCACCCGCGCGGCCTCCGACGCGCGCGCCACCACCGTCACCGCGTGCCGTTCGCCCCAGGCGAGGAGCTCACGCAGCGAGTGGTCCACCGGCTTCGTCGGGTGGACCACGACGCCGACGCACGCGAACCGAGGTCGCACCATGACGTCGATCGTGCCGAAACGGGACGCCGCCCGCGATCTCCGGGCCTGCGGGGGCGGGCGGCGACGCCACTCGGCGGGTGACGGGCGCCCGCACGAGGGCCACAGTGAACGTCATGGCCGGACACGTGATCGTCGGGGCGTCGCTCGCGGGGGCGTCCGCCGCAGGGACGCTGCGCGAGGAGGGGTACGACGGCGCGGTGGTCCTCCTCGGCGCCGAGCGGACCGTGCCCTACGAGCGGCCCCCGCTGTCGAAGGAGTACCTCCTGGGCAGCAAGGAGCTCGAGGCGGCCTACGTCCACCCGCCCGAGTGGTACGCCGAGCACGACATCGACCTGCGCCTCGGCGCCGAGGTGGTGGGCATCGACCGCGAGCAGGGGACGGTCCGCCTCGCGGACGGCGAGGTCGTCGGCTACGAGCGCCTGCTGCTGACCACCGGGGCCTCGCCGCGCCGGCTCCCGGTCGAGGGGACCGACCTCGACGGGGTGCACACGATGCGGACCGCGGACGACGCGGTGACGCTGCGCGGGCTGCTCGCGGGCGGCGGGCGGCGCCTGGTGGTGATCGGCTCGGGGTGGATCGGCCTCGAGGTCGCCGCCGCGGGCCGCACCCACGGCGACGAGGTCGTCGTGGTCGAGCAGGAGGACACCCCGCTGAAGGCCGCTCTCGGCGCCGAGCTGGGGGCGGCGTTCGGGGCGCTGCACCGCGAGCACGGCGTCGACCTGCGCCTGTCCTCCGGTGTCCGGCGGATCACCGGCACCGGCGGTCACGTCACGGGCGTGGAGCTGGCGGACGGGAGCACGGTGCCCGCCGACGACGTCCTCGTCGCGATCGGGGCGGCGCCGAACGTCGACCTCGCCCGGGCCGCCGGCCTGGCGGTGGACGACGGGATCCGGGTCGACGCGGCGCTGCGCACCGCCGACCCGCGCGTCTTCGCCGCGGGTGACGTGGCGTCGGCCGACCACCCGCTGGCCGGGATCCCGGTGCGCACGGAGCACTGGGCGAACGCCCTCAACGGCGGCCCGGCGGCCGCGCGGTCGATGCTCGGCCAGGACGTCTCGTACGACCGGCTGCCGTACTTCTTCACCGACCAGTACGACCTCGGCATGGAGTACTCGGGCTTCGGCGCGCTCGCCGGGGACGCCCGCCTGGTCTACCGCGGCGACCGCGACGGGCGGGAGTTCGTGGTGTTCTGGGTCGACGGGGCCGGCCGCGTCGTGGCGGGCATGAACGTCAACGTCTGGGACCAGACCGACGCCATCCAGACGCTCGTGCGCCGCTCGTTCACCACGCCCGTGGACGTCGACCGGCTCGCCGACCCGGCGGTGCCCCTCGCCGAGCTCTGACCCGGCCCGGTAGACAGGAGCCCTGCGGGCCGGAGGGGGTGTCGTGTGACGGCGGTGTCGGAGCCGCGGAGCTACGAGTTCTCGACCGAGGACCCGGATCTCGCCTACGAGATGATCTGCTCCCGCTACACGGACAGCACCATCCGGGTCTCCGGGCACCGGGAGCAGTTCCGGTTGCGCGTGCGGGGCACCGACACCGACCTGTTCACCCTCGAGCGGATGCGGCAGACGGTCGCGTTCCACACCAGCACGTCCCCGAGCGGCGCGCTGTTCGTGGCCCGGGCGAACGAGGGCCGCTGCGAGGTGGCGACCCCGGAACGCGCGGTGCGCTTCGGCGCCGGGGAGACGGTGCTGATCGACCCGGAGCGGCCCCTCGAGGTGCTCCTCGACGACGTCGACTACGACGTCGTGCGGCTCGACCTCGCCGCGACCGTGCAGCTGGCGGCCGACGCGTCGGGGCTGGACGCCGCGGACGTCCGGTTCCGGCTGTCCCGGCCGGTGTCGGACGGGCGCGCGCGGCACTGGCGGGCGGTGACCGAGCACGTGCGTCGCGAGGTGCTCGGCAACGACGAGATCGCCGCCAGCCCGCTCGCGCGCGCCGAGGCGTTCCGCCTCCTGGCGACGGCCTTGATCCACACCTTCCCCAACACGGCGCTGGAGGCCCTCGAGGACCCGGCCCACCCCGGCCCCGGGGTCGGGGAGCCCGCCGTGGTGCGCCGGGCGATCGAGTACATCGAGGGCCACGCCGGGGAGCCGATCGACGTCGGCGACATCGCGGCCGCGGCCGGCATCGGTCCGCGCGGGCTGCAGCACGCCTTCCGGCGCCACCGCGACACGACCCCGCGGGACCAGCTCCGCACGACCCGCCTCGACCGCGCCCACCGCGACCTCCAGGACGGCGACCCCGCGCAGGGCGACACCGTCTCGGGCATCGCCCACCGCTGGGGCTTCACCCACCTCGGGCGCTTCACCGCGGCCTACCGCGACCGCTTCGGGGTCGCGCCGAGCGAGACCCTGCGCCGCTGAGCGCGTCGTCCTTGGTCGCTACGCGAGATCACGAGTACGGTTCGCGACAGGCGGTCCCGCGCGGCGGCTCGTTCGCTCGGGGGAGCGGGCGGAGTGGTCTCGCGCACATCGGGCTCTCCGCAGGTGGGTCCAACCGCGCGGCCCTCTCCGTCACCCGGAGCCACCGCTCCCGGCCGCACCTCCCCCCGGTGCGGGCGCCCGGTGGCTCCGGGTCCGTCTTCTCCCTCGGGCGGCGAGGTGGTGTGGGCGTGGACGCCGAGTCGTGCGACGGGTACGTCGTCGTGGTGGTGCGCCGGGAGACCGGCGAGGCGGACTGCTACGGCCCCTTCGACGAGGTCGCCGACGCCGCCGAGTTCGTCATGCGCGCCCGCGAGGAGTCCGCCGCGCCGGAGTTCGACGACGTCGACGTCGACGTGCTGCGCTGGCACCGCATGGACCTCGGGGACTGACGCTGCTCCGACCGGCCTCGGTGCGTGATTTCCGCTGCTGTAGCAGCGAGGATCGCTCCCATGCTGCTGAGCGGGGTGGACCACATCGCCGTGCTGACCCACGACCCGGCGCGGATGGGGGCGTTCTACGAGGCCGTGTTCGACGCCGAGATCGGGCCGACCCGGCCGCACGGCCAGCAGGGCGAGGAGACGATGACGGTGATGCGGATCGGCCCGCACACCGAGCTCAACGTCTTCACCGTCCCGAGCAGCGACGGCGCGGACCGCCAGACCCCGATGTGGCACCGGGGCCGGCTCGACCACTTCGGCCTGCACGCGGGGTCGTACGCCGCGTTCGCGACGATCCGCGAGCGGCTGATCGACGAGGGCGCCTCGGACGGCACCGTCAACGACTTCGGCGGGGCCTTCAGCATGTTCTTCCGCGACCCCGACGGGCTCGAGGGCGAGGTGCTGGTGCCCAAGGCCGCCGACGGGTCGCACCCCGTGCGGGGGAGCGGGTGACCGCGGTCCTCCTCCTCTCGGGGAGCACGCGGGTCGGCTCGACCAACACCGCCGCGCTGCGCACGCTCGCCGCCCTGGAGCCCGACCGCACCCGCCTCCACACCGAGCTCGCCGCGCTCCCGGCGTTCGACCCGGACCTCGACGCGGACCCGCTGCCGCCGCCCGTGGCGCGGCTGCGCGCGGCGCTCGGCGAGGCCGCCGCGGTGCTCGTCTGCACCCCCGAGTACGCGGGCGCCCTGCCCGGCGCGTTCAAGAACCTGCTCGACTGGACCGTCGGCGGCCACGAGATGCCCGGGCTGCCGGTCGGCTGGGTGAACGTGTCGTCGATCGCCGCGCCCACCGGCGGCCGCGGCGCCCACGACGAGCTGCGCACGGTGCTCGGCTACGTGCAGGCGCGCGTGGTGGACGACGCGTGCCGGCGCCACCCGCTCTCCCGCGGCGACGTCGGTGCCGACGGCCTGGTCGCGGACCCGGCGACGCACGCGGTGCTCCGCGAGGTGCTGGCGGCGCTGCTCAGCGCTGGCCGGGCCTGAGCTCGACGAACAGCGCCGAGGCCTCGGCGCAGAGCCGGTCGCCCTCGGAGAGCGTGCCCCGCAGGTAGCGCTTCCGGCCCTCCGCGCGCTCGAACCACGCCTCGACCCGCAGATCGGTGTCGATCGGGGCGACCGAGCGGTAGTCGACGTGCAGGGAGGCGGTGCGCGAGCGGGGACGCCCGCCGGAGATGTCGAGACGGCCGAGGACGTCGTCGAACAGGTAGGGGATGGCCCCGCCGTGCACGACGCCGTTGCTGCCGAGGAAGTGCGCCCCGAAGCGGACGTGCCCGGACACGCGGTCGTCGCCGATCTCGTCGATGTGCAGCGGCGGCGCGCCGAGCGCGCCCCGCCCGGGGGCGGCGAGCAGGCGCCCCGAGAACCGTTCGGTCTCCTCGACCGCGCAGTCGGCCAGGGCGGCGTGGATCTCGGCGATCGCCTTGGTGGTGCGCGTGACGAGCTCGCCGTCCGGGGCGGCGGCCGCGACGCGGTCGAGGAGCTCCCGGAGCTCGTCGATCATGTCCGTGTAGCCCTCGGGAACCGGCTGTCCCGACCAGGTCTCCCGGTCGGGGGTGCGCGGGTCGGTGCGGGACAGCGGGGCGGAGAGCCCGTTCTCCGGCGCGTCGCCCACGTCTGCTCCTGACTCCCGGCGTCTGGTCCACCCTCACCGTGGTCCAGACCCGGCCGCCGCGCACACCGGCGTGGACATCGTCACGTCCCGCGGGCTACCACCCCAGCTCGCCGTCATCCTCGGCGAAGACGCCCGTCGGGCCGTCCGGCCCGATCGTGGCCAGGCGGACCACGGTCGCCGCGCTGACCTCGACCGGGCGGCCGAGCGGGTTGGCCACGCCCCCGAGCTCGGTCGCGGTGTAGCCGGGCTCGATGGCGTTGATCTTCACGTCGGGCTCGGCCCGCGCGTACTGGACGGTGAGCATCGAGACGGCCGCCTTGCTCGCGCCGTAGACGATCGCCTCCACGTGTGAGGCCGGCCGGTCGGGGTCGTGGTTGGCGGTGAACGAGCCGAGCGCGCTCGAGACGTTGACGACGACCGGGTTCGCCGAGCGGCGCAGCAGCGGCAGCGCCGCCTCGGTGACGCGCACGATGCCGACGGCGTTGGTGTCGAACACCTGCAGCGCCTCCGGACCGTTGCGGGCGAGCAGCGCGATGCCGGCGTTGTTCACCAGCACGTCGAGCCCGCCGTCGGCCTCGACGGCCTTCAGCACGGCGGCGACCGAGGCGTCGTCGGTGACGTCGAGGGGGACCGAGCGCGCGCCGATCCCCGTGGCGACGGCGCGGCCACGGTCGGCGTCCCGCGCGCCGATGTAGACGGTGTGCCCGGCGGCGACGAGCTGGCGGGCGGTCTCGAGACCGAGGCCGCGGGTGGCCCCGGTGATCAGTGTCGTGGTCATGGTCCGAGCGTGCGCCGCGCCGCGGGGCCCAGGCAGCCGTCCCGTGGTCGTAGGACTGCCAGGGCCAGGACGACACCCGCCCCGGCGCCCACACTGGACGCCGTGGAGACGTGGGAGTTCGGCCGCACGGTGCGCCGCTGGCGTGACCGGGTCGCGCCGCAGGCGGTGGGCTTGCCCGTCGGCGGCCGCCGCCGCGCGGCGGGGCTGCGCCGCGAGGAGCTCGCCGGCCTCGCCGGGATCTCCGCCGACTACCTCACGCGGCTCGAGCAGGGCCGCGCGACGTCGCCGTCGGCGCAGGTCGTCGAGGCGCTCGCCCGTGCGCTGCGCGTGTCCGACGCCGAACGCGACCTGCTCCACCAGCTCGCCGGGCACGCCGCCCCGGGCCACGACGTCGTCCCGACCCGCATCACCCGCAGCGTCGCCCGCCTGCTCGACCGCCTCGCGAACACCCCGGTCGCCGTCTACGACGCCACGTGGACGCTGCTCGTCGCCAACGCGCCCTGGGACGCGCTGCTCGGCGACACCAGCGGCCGGCGCGGGTTCGAGCGCAACGCCGTCTGGCGCAACCTCGTCGGCGCCGGGTCCCGGGTGGTCCACACCGCCGAGGAGCTCGCCGAGCTCCAGGCGGGCCAGGTCGCCGACCTGCGGCTCACGGCGTCCCGCTATCCCGCCGACCGGACGCTGCGGGCGCTCGTCGCGGAGCTCACGGCCCGCAGCGAGCGCTTCGCCGAGCTGTGGGAGTCGGGCGCGCCGGTGCCGTCGCGGGAGCCGTCGAAGCGCAAGGTCGTCGACCACCCGGCGGTCGGGCGGATCGCGCTCGACTGCGACACGCTGGTCGTCGCCACCGACGACGTGCGGATCATGGTCTACACCGCCGAGCCGGGCACCGAGGACGCCGAGCGCCTCGCGCTCGCGGTCGTCCTCGGTACCCAGACCCTGGTCGACGGCTGAGGACGATCAGGCGTTGCGGTAGGCGCCGGCCTTGATGTCCTCGAGCAGGCCCGGGCCGGTCGGGGTCCAGCCGAACGTCTCCCGGGTCCAGTGGCTGGACGCCGCCAGGTCCAGGGAGAAGAACCGCCCGATGAACCCGTAGTGGTCGACGGCGTCCTCGGGCGCCACGGACGTCACCGGGACGCCGAGGGCGTCGCCGATGGCCTGGGCGATCTCGCGGGTCGGGATCGCCTCCTCGGCCACGGCGTGCAGGCGCGTGCCGGCCGGCGCCTGCTCGAGCCCGAGCCGCACGAGCCGCGCGGCGTCGGAGCGGTGCACGGCCGACCAGCGCGCGGAGCCGTCGCCGACGTACGCGGAGACACCGTGGCGCCGGGCGGCCGCCGTGATCAGGGCGATGAAGCCGTGGTCGCCGTCGCCGTGGGTGGTCGGGGCGAACCGGGCGGCCACGGCGCGCACGCCCCGGTCCACGGAGGAGAACGCGAGGTTCTCCGTGCCGCCGCGCGGGGCGTCGGGCCCGATCCCACGCGACGGGTCGGCCTCGGTGGACGGGCGGCCGACGGCGAGCCCGGCGACCCCGGAGGCGACCACCAGCGGCCGGTCGGTGCCGACGAGCGCGTCGCCGAGGGTCTCGACGGCCGCCCGCTCGGCGCGGTCGGACTCCTTCGGGTTCGCCCAGTCGTGCTTGTTCGCGAGGTGGACGACGCCCTCCGCGTCGCCGGCACCGCGGCGCAGGGCCTCGAGGTCGTCGAGGTCGCCGCGCAGGACCGCGGCCCCCTTGGCCTCGAGGGACGACGCCGAACCCTCGGAGCGGGCGAGGCCGACGACCTCGTGTCCCGCGGCGAGCAGCTCGTCGACGGTGGCGGAGCCGATCCAACCGCTGGCTCCGGTGACGAAAACACGCATCGTGCGTGGCCTCCTCTGCCCTCCCGGGCGTCATGTCAGCTGCTGACATCACTGTAGACCCTCATGTCAGTCGCTGTCATCGCCTAGGATGGCCGGCATGGTGCGGTGGCAGCCCGGGGCACGCGAGCGGCTGCAGGCGGCCGCCCTCGAGCGCTTCTCGGCGCAGGGCTTCGAGGGCACGACGGTCGCCGAGATCGCCGCGACCGCCGGGCTGACCGAGCGGACGTTCTTCCGCTACTTCACCGACAAGCGCGAGGTGCTCTTCGCCGGCCAGGAGGAGTTCGAGAGCCTCTTCACCGACGGCATCGACCGGGCGCCGGAGGCCGACCCGATGGGTCTGGTCGCCGCGGCGCTCGAGGGCACCGCGACGTTCTTCGCCGAGGAGCGGCGGCCGTTCTCGCGGGCCCGTCAGGTCGTCATCGACGCGGACCCGGGGCTGCGGGAGCGCGAGCTGCTCAAGCTGTCCGGCCTCGCCGCCGCGATGACGCGCGGCCTGGAGCGCCGCGGCGTCGACCCGATCCCGGCGGCCCTGGCCGCGGAGAGCGGCGTGGCCGTGTTCCGGGTGGCCTTCGCGACGTGGATCGCCGCGGGGGAGGAGCGCACGCTGCCCGAGATCCAGCGCGCGGTGCTCGCGGAGCTGCGGACCGTCGTGGACGGTCAGCCCGTCGGCTGACGCCCGCCGGTCAGTCCTGCGCGTCGCGCAGCGCCAGCACCACCCGCATGACGTGCTCGACGGCCGTCTCGAACGCCGCGCCCCGCAGCTCGCCGCGGTCGGCCAGGTTCTGGGCCGCGAACCCGAGCATCCGCTCCGGGCCGAGGCGCCGCACCAGCAGGGCGGCGATCTCCTCGAGGTCGAGACCGGGGTGGTCGAGGCGCGTCAGGGCGAACTCGACGATCAGCTCCTCGTCGGTCACGGCGGCCTCCCTCCCGCGGGCCCATCATGCGCCGTCGGCGACCGAGGGGACCGGTTCGAGGCCGACGTCACCCGCATGCTTCGGCGAAGTCCTCGACCAGACCGTTGAACACCGCCGGGAGCTCGAGGTTGGTGAGGTGCCCGGTGCGGGGGAGGACCGCGAGGCCGGCGTCCGGCAGCGTCGCGGCGAGCATGAGGTTCGCGTCGAGCGCGTCGCGGTCGCTGTCCCCGACGACGAGCAGGGCCGGCACCCGCAGGCCCGCGAGCTCGTCGCGCAGGTCGTAGAGCGAGGGGCGCGCGGCCTGGACCCCGCGCATCGTCAGCGCCGCGCCCGTCGGGTCGTGCTCGGCGAGGATCCGCAGGTGCTCGGCGTGCCCCTCCGGATCCCGCCGGCGCATCGGCTGCCGGGCGGGACGGTTCCCGTAGTCGGCGGCGACCGCGGCGCTGCCGTCGCGTTCGTAGGCGTCGGCGAGGGCGAGCGCGTCCGCGCGGAAGGCCGCGGCGTGGTCGGGGTGGGCGCCGTAGCCGCAGCCGGCGACGACGATCCCGTGGCAGCGCTCGGGGTGGCGCAGCCCGAGGTGCAGAGTCGCGAAGCCGCCCATCGAGTTGCCGACGACGAGGGCCCGCGCGATGCCGAGGGCGTCGAGGACGGCCACGGCGTCGGCGACCGCGTGGTCCTGCGAGTAGGCCGCGGGATCGGTCGGCACCGCCGAGGGCGGGTAGCCCCGCGCGTCGTAGGTGACGCAGCGCCGGTGCGCCGCGAAGTGCGCGACCTGCGGCGCCCAGGAGCGGTGGTCGCCGCCGAACTCGTGGACGAAGAGGATCGGCGTCCCGCTCTCCGGTCCGTGCACCTGCACCGCGAGCTCGACGCCGTCCGGGCTGGTGACGATCACGGGGCCTCCTTGAGGACGGTTCGCTGGACCTTGCCCATGGCGTTGCGGGGGAGCGCGTCGAGGAAGCGCACGGACTTCGGCACCTTGTACGGCACGAGGTGGTCGCGGGCCGCGGCCAGCAGCGCGTCCGGGTCGGGTGCGGGGGAGCCGGGGACGACGAACGCGGTGACCTCCTCGCCCCAGCGCGCGCTGGGCACCCCGGCCACCGCGACCTCGGCCACCCCCGGTTGCCCGGCGAGCACCGCCTCCACCTCCCCGGGCACGACGTTGTACCCGCCGGTGATGATCAGCTCCTTGAGCCGCCCGACGATCGTCATGCGGCCCTCGGCGTCGAGCCGGCCGAGGTCGCCGGTGCGGAACCAGCCGTCGGACCGGAAGGCCTCGGGGGCGACGCCGCGCCAGTAGGCGTCGATGACCTGCGGGCCGCGCAGCTCGATCTCGTCCTGGTCGCCGAGCCGCAGCTCGATCCCCGGCAGCGGGAAGCCGACGGTGCCCGCGACCCGGGGACCGTCGTAGGGGTTGGAGACGTCCAGGCCGCTCTCGGTGAGCCCGTAGCGCTCGAGGGGGACCTGGCCGAGGTGCTCGGCGAGCCGATCCGCGACCGGCGACGGCAGCGGCGCCGACCCCGACACCGCGAGCCGAAGCCGGCCCATGGCGGCGAGTACGGGCGGGCGCTCCAGCAGCCGGTGCCACATCGCGGGGACGCCGAAGAAGACGGTGGTGTCGGGGTGGACCGGCGCGTCCGGGTCGAAGCGCGACCCGAGCCGGGCGGTGGTGCCGGCGATCAGCGTCATGTGCAGGCCGCCGAGGCCATGCTGGTGGAACAGGGGCAGGGCGTGGCTCAGCACCTCCCCGTCGTGCCACCGCCACGCGCGCATGGCGGCGCGGGCCGAGGCCAGGAGGTTCGCGTGCGTGATCGGCACGCCCTTGGGCGCGCCGGTGGTGCCCGAGGTGAAGGCGAGCACCGCGACGTCGCCGTTCCCGGGACGCTCGACGGTCTCCACGGGCCGGCGCGGGCGCTCGGCGGCCAGGGCGGACAGCGTCGCGTCGTCCAGCACCAGACGGGCGCCCGCGGCGTCGACGACCGCCCGCAGCGCCGCCGGCGGCTGGGCGGGATCGACCGGGACCACGGCCGCCCCGAGACGCTGCACCGCGAGGTACGCGGTCACGAACCGCGTCGAGGCCGGGGCGGCGAGCACGACGGTGTCCGCCGGTCCGACGCCACGCTCGGCGAGCAGACCCGCGGCCGCGGCGACGGCGGCGTCGAGCTGCGCGTGGGTGAGCGCGTCCCCGTCGACGGCCACCGCGACCCGCTCGGGGTGCGCGGCCGCCGACGCGGCGGCGACGGCGGGCAGGGTGCCGGCGGCGAGGTCGGCCCGCAGGCTCCCGGGGACCGGTGCGCCGAGGTGCCGGGCCCACGGGTCACGCGTCACGGCGACCCGCCGCTGCCTCCTCCACCGCGTCCACGATCCCCACGTACCCCGTGCAGCGGCAGATGTTCCCGGCCATCTCCGCGCGGATGCGCGCGCGGTCGGGCGACGGCTCGGTGTCCAGCAGGTGGGCGGCGGTCATGAGCATCCCGGGCGTGCAGGCGCCGCACTGCAGGCCGTGGCAGCGGGAGAACGCCTCCTGCAGCGGGTGCAGGGTGCCGTCGTCGGCCGCCAGCCCCTCGACGGTCTGCACCACGGCCCCGTCGGCCTGCACGGCGAACATCAGGCACGCGCGGGCCGGGAGGCCGTCGACGATCACCGTGCACGCGCCGCACACCCCGTGCTCGCAGCCCAGGTGCGTGCCGGTGAGGCCGAGGTCCTCGCGCAGGGCGTCGGCGAGCGTGCGGCGCGGCTCGACGTCGACGCGGTGCCGCTCGCCGTTGACGGTCAGGACGATCTTCACGCGGCCTCCGGGGTGCGGTGCCCGGCGAGCCGCGCCAGCGCTCGCGCGGTCATCTGCTCGGTGAGCGCGCGCCGGTACCCGGCGCTGCCGTGCAGGTCGGACGGGGGGTCGACGTCGTCGGCGGCGGCCGCGGCGAGGATCGCGACGCGGTCGGCGGAGAGCTCGCCGTCGCAGGTCGCGAGGTCGCCGGGATCGACGAGGTGGGGCACGCCGGACACCCCGCCGACCACCACCCGCAGCCGGTGACCGAAGCGGGCGGCGGCGACCGAGACGATCGCGAAGTCCCCGTGGCGGCGCGCGAACTCGGCGAAGCCCCACGCGTCGGGCACGGGCAGCTCGACCTCGGTGATCATCTCGGTCTCGTCGAGCGAGCTCTGGAGCGCGCCCACGAAGAGGTCGTCGGCACCGAGACGTCGCGCCCCGCCGGGCCCGGCGACCTGCACGGCGCCGTCGCACGCCCGCAGCACCGCGGGGAGCTCCGCCGACGGGTCGGCGTGGGCGAGGCTCCCGGCCAGCGTGCCCCGGCTGCGGATGGCGGTGTGCCCGATCCAGCGCGCGGCCTCGGCGGCCAGCGCGTGCCTGGTCTGCGCGGCGAGGTCCAGGTGCCGCACGAGGGCGCCCGCGCGGAGGACACCGTCGCACACGACGAGGCCGTCCAGCCCGGGGACGTGGTTGACGTCCACGAGCACGGCGGGGCGCGCCAGGCGCAGCGCGAGCAGCGGCACCAGGCTCTGCCCGCCGGCGAGGATCTTCCCGTCGCCGTCGGCGGCTCCCAGGGCGGCGACGGCGTCCGCGACGTCCGTGGCGCGGTGGTAGTCGAACGGCGGGCACTTCACGGCGACACCAGCTCCCAGACGCGTGCCGGCGTCACGGGCAGGTCGTCGACCTCGACCCCGAGCGCGTCGAGCAGCGCCCCGGCGACCACCGCGTTCGGCGCGAGCGTGCCGCCCTCGCCCACGCCGCGGACCCCGGTGGGGTTGGCGCCCTCGGTGCAGACGTGCCCGAGGCGCAGCTCGGGGATCTCGCCGGACGTCGGCATGAGGTAGTCGAGCAGGGTGCCGGTCGACAGGTTGCCGTCCGCGTCGTAGACGAGGTGCTCGTACATCGCGCCGCCGATCCCCTGCGCGATCGACCCGGCCACCTGCCCCGCCACGATCACGGGGTGCATGATCCGCCCGGCGTCCTCGACGCACACCCAGTCGAGGATGCCGATCTCGCCGGTCGCGGGGTCGAACTCCAGCGCGGCGATCTGGACGCCCGCGGCGAACGCGCCGCGGATCGGGTCGTAGAACTCCGTGGACTCCAGCCCGGGCGCGAAGCCCTCGGGCAGGCGGTCGGAGCGCAGGTAGGCGACCTCGGCGACCTCGGCCAGCGCGATGACCGGCTTCTCCTGCCCGCGGACGTGCACCTGCCCGGCGCGCAGGTCGAGGTCGGACACGTCGACCTCGCACAGCGCCCCGGCCAGCGCCAGGGCCTTCGCCCGGACGTCCGCGCCGGCCAGGTGCGCGGCGCCGCCGCCGATGACGGCCTGCCGCGACGAGAACGCCCCGAAGCCCCACAGCGAGGAGTCGGTGTCGCCGATCCGGACGTCGACCGCGTCGTAGTCGACGCCCAGCGCGTCGGCGACGACCTGGGCCATCGTGGTCTCGAGGCCCTGGCCCTGGGACGTGACGCCGGAGAACACGGTGACCGCCCCGTCGGGGTTGACGCGCACCGTGCAGGCGTCGTGGCCGGTGCGGAACGGCATCCGCGGCCCGGCCGACGCGGCGCGCCCCAGGCCGGTCAGCTCGTTGTAGATCCCGATGCCGATCCCGAGCGGGCGCCCGCCGACCTTGCGGCGCCGGCCCTGCTCGGCCCGCCACCGCTCCACGTCGAAGGTCGTGACGGCCTGGTCGAGGCACGCCTCGTAGGCGCCGGAGTCGTCGACCAGGCGTGACGGCATCCGGTAGGGGATGTCCGTGGAGAGGATGAGGTTGCGCCGGCGCAGCGCGATCGGGTCCATGTCCAGCGCCCGGGCGCCGGAGTCCAGCAGTGCCTCCATCGCGAACACCGTGGCCGGGCGCGCCACACCGCGGTACGGGCCCGAGGGGCTGGTGTTGGTGGTGACGCCGCGGACGGTGCACGCGTAGTGCGCGAGCTTGTAGGGGCCGGTCAGCAGGCCGCCGGCCATGAGCGGCTCGATCCCCGCGGTCCACGGGTAGACGGAGTAGGCGCCGACGTTGCACCACACGTCGGCCCGCACGGCGAGCAGCTCGCCGTCCGCGGCGAACCCGGCCCGCAGCACGTAGCGGTGGTCGCGGGCGTGGGTGGCGGCGAGGAGGTGCTCGACACGGTCCTCGACCCACTTGAGCGGGACGCCGGGCGTCGCCATCGCCATGAGGCACAGCGCGACGTCCTCGGGGTAGAGCACGGCCTTGACGCCGAAGCCGCCGCCGACGTCCGGGGCGATCACGCGGATGTTGCCCTCGGGCAGGTCGAGCAGCTCGGCGAGCTGGGTGCGCACGAGGTGGGGCACCTGGGTGCCCGACCAGAACGTCAGCCGGCGGTCGGCGGTCTCGTAGCGCGCGACGCCGGCGCGGCACTCGATGGGGTTGCCGCCGTGCCGGTTGGTGGTCAGGTCACGGTCGACGACCACGTGCGCGCCGGCGAGGGCCTCGTCGACGTCGCCGGCGGTGAACGTCCGCGAGAGCAGCAGGTTGTCGGGCGCCTGCTCGTGGACGGGGTCGGTGACGCCGGTGTCCCACGCGCAGACCGTCGGGGTCAGGGGCTCGTAGTCCACGACCACGGCCTCGGCGCCGTCCTCGGCGAGGTAGCGGTCGTCGGCGACCACCGCGGCGACGGCCTCCCCGGCGAAGCGCACCTTGTCGCGGGCGAGCGGGGGCTGGTCGGTCTCGACGTAGCCGGGCAGCGCCGAGAGCGCGCGCAGCGCGACCGACGCGAGTGCCGGGTGCTCCCCGGTGAACACCGCGGTGACGCCGTCGACCGCGAGCGCCCCGTCGGTGTCGATCCCCGTGATGCGCCCGTGCGCCACGGGGCTGCGCACGAACGCGACGTGGCGCATCCGGGGCAGCGCGAGGTCGGAGACGTAGCGCCCGCGTCCGGTGAGCAGGCGCGCGTCCTCCTTGCGGCGCACGGGGGTGCCGCTGGCCGGTCGGTGCTCACCGGTCATGGCATCGCGAACCCGCCGTTGACGGACACCACCTGGCCCGTGGTCCACGACGAGCACGGCGAGGCCAGCAGCAGGATCGTCGGCGTCACGTCCTCGGGGCGCCCGAGGCGGCGGAGCGGGTAGAGCGCGGTGATCTTCTTGAGACGCTCGTCGTCGGTGCCGCCCGCGTGGTCGGAGAACCGGTCGGTCTGCACCAGACCGATGGAGACGGCGTTGGCGCGGATGCTGTGGCGGGCGAGCTCCTTGGCCAGCGACTTCGTCAGCCCGAGCGTCGACGAGCGGGCCGTCGCGGTGACCGTCAGGCCGGACTCGCCCACCCGCCCGGAGTCGCCCATGAGCGAGACGATCGCGCCGCCGCCGTGCTCGGCCATCCGCCGCGCCACGGCGTGGGAGATCCGGACGGTGCCCGTCACGGTCACGTCGATCTCGGCGGCGAACTCGGACGCCGAGCGCTCGAGGAAGCGGCCCCGGCTCGTCACCGCGGCGTTGTTCACCAGCACCCCGATCGGCCCGAGCCCGGACTCGACGGTCTCGATCGCGCGGGCGACCGCGTCGTCGTCGCGGGTGTCGACGGCCACCGCGAGCGCCTTGACCCCCGACGCCCGCGCGGCCTCGGCGGCCTCCTCGGCACCCGCCGACGAGGTGTTGTAGCCGAACGCGACCTGGGCGCCCTCGGCGGCGAAGGCCTCGCCGATGGCGCGGCCGAGGCCCTGTCCGGCCCCCGTGACGAGCACGGTGGTGCCGGCGAGCTGCAGATCCATGGGGCTCCTGTCCTCAGATCGCGACGAACCGTCGCCGGGCGCCGAAGGTGACGATGCGGCCGAAGGCGAGGCCGGGGAAGTGGGCGGCCGCGACGGCGTCCTCGGTGTCGACGACCTCGTCGGCGAGCCGGTTCCGGACGGCCTGCGCGGCGTCTGGGTCGACGTCGAACGTGGCCTGCCAGTCGGGCTCGGCGAGCTCGACCACCGAGTGCGCGACGTCGCCGATCAGCAGGGCGCGCCGCCCGCGGCTGGACACGACGTAGGTGGTCGAGCCCGGTGTGTGCCCCGGCGTCGGGCGGGCGTCCACGCCGGGCGCGACGGTGTGCGCGGCGTCGAAGGTCTCGAGGCGGTCGCGCAGCGGCGCGAGCTTGCGCACCGCGCCCGGGTCGGCGTCGGGGGCGTCGACGAAGTGCGCCCAGTCGGCCGCGTGGACGCGGTGGGTGGCGTGCGGGAACACCACCTCGCCCTTGCTCGTGGCCCAGCCGACGTGGTCGAAGTGCAGGTGGGTGAAGACGACGTCGGTCACCTGGTCCGGGGTGACGCCGAGGCGGGCCAGGGCGTCGATCATCCCCCCGCCCCGGTAGCGGTCGTTGTGGATGCGGCCGACGCCGGCGTCGACGAGGACCAGCCGGTCGGCCGTGCGCACCAGGAACCCGCCGAGGGTCAGCGCGAGGTCGCCGTGGGCGTCGAGCTGCTCGGGATGGCAGGCCCAGCGGTCGGCGCCCGGCGCGGACAGGACCTCGCGGGCGTTCTCGCGTCCGGAGCCGTCGACGACGGGGAGGATCTCGAGGTCGCCGACCCTCACGCCGGGGTCCTGTCGTCGGTGAGCAGGCGGGCCAGCTCGAAGCGCCGGATCTTCCCGGAGCCCGTGCGCGGGACGGCGTCGATCGCGTGGAACGCGACCGGGACCTTGAACCAGGCCAGGCGTTCCCGGCAGTACGCCGCGACCGCGTCCGGGTCCGGCGCGCCCACGACGAACGCCACCGGTTCCTCGCCGAGGTCGGGGTGCGCCCGGCCGACGACCGCGGCGTCGGCGACCCCGGGCGCGGCGAGCAGGACGCTCTCGATCTCGGCCGGGTAGATGTTCTCGCCGCCTCGGATGATCATCTCCTTGGTGCGGCCGCTGATGGTGAGATAGCCGTTCTCGTCCGCCCGGGCCAGGTCGCCGGTGCGGTACCAGCCGTCGACGAGCACGCCCGCGGTCTGTTCCGGCCTGCCCCAGTAGCCGCGCATGACGTTCGGGCCCCGCACCCACAGCTCGCCCTCGCCGCCGGGCGGGGCGTCGGTGCCGGTGGCGGGGTCGACGAGCCGCACCGCGAGGCCCGGCAGCGGGAGCCCGCACGAGCCGGCGGGCCGCGCCCCGTGCGGCCAGTTCATCGTGACCATCGTCGAGGTCTCGGTGATCCCGTAGCCGTCGAGCAACGGGACGTCGAAGGCACGCTCGAAGGCCCGGTCCACGGTCGCGGGCAGGATCGCGCCCGCGGAGATCGCGAGCCGCAGACGGTGCCGCGGGGCGCGGTCGCCGGCGGCCTGCACGAGGTACGAGAATCCGGTCGGGACGCCGGGCAGGAGGGTGACGCGCTGGTCGCCGCCCAGGAGCTCGAGGATCCGGCCGGGGGAGAAGCGCGGCAGGATGCGCTCGCCCGCGCCGGTCGCCACGACGCCGAGCACGCAGAGGTCCAGGGCGTAGGAGTGGAACAGCGGCAGCGCCGAGAGCACGACGTCGTCGGGGCCGAGGCCGACGATCGGGGCCCAGCAGGCCGCGACCACCCAGAGGCAGCTGCGCAGGGTCAGCTCCACGCCCTTGGGGCGCCCGGTCGTGCCGGAGGTGTAGAGCATGAACGCCGTCGCGTCGAGGTCGGCGGGGTCGGGCGCGGCGACGTCGGGCTCGGTCGCGATCAGGCGGGCGTACGACCCGTCGCCGGAGGGATCGCCCACCACGATCGTCGCGACGTCCGGGCCGACCAGCCCGGCGTGCGCGGTGTCGGTGACGACGACGCGGGCGCCGCTGTCGTCGAGCATGTACGCGATCTCCGCGGGTGCGGCGTCCGGGTTGAGGCACACCGCCACCCCGCCGGCGCGCGGGATCGCGAGGTAGGTCTCGACGGTCTCGACGGCGTTGCCCATCACCATCGCGACGCGGTCGCCGGGGCCGACACCGAGGGCGGCGAGGTGCCCGGCGAGCCGGCGGGTGGTGGTCGCGAGCTCGGCCCAGGTGACGGTGCGGACGTCGTCGGCGAACGCGACCGCCCCGGGCCGCTCGGCGGCGTGGCCGTCGAGCAGCTCGTGGACGGGCCGGATCACCTCGGTACGCAGCATCGCGCCTCCCGACTGACGAACGCTCGTTAGCAACGTAGCGAGGGTCACGGCGTGGACACAAGGCTCACTAACGCTCGTTCGTCCGTGGCACGATGCCGCGGTGCGCACCGAGCCGTCCGACCTCGTGACCCGCCGGGTGTCGCGGGCGGCCCTGACCCCCGACGTCGTGCTCGACGCGGCGCTGACCCTCTTCGCGCAGCGCGGTTACCACGGCACGGCGCTGAGCGAGATCGCCGAGGCGCTGGCGGTCCGCACGCCGAGCCTCTACAACCACATGGGCTCGAAGCACGACCTCCTGCGCACGATCGTCGACCGCACGACCGCGGCCGTCCTCGAGGACTTCCACGCCGTGCTCGACCCGGACGACCCGCCCGCCACGCAGCTGCGCCGCGCCGCCCGCGTCTACGCGCACCGCCACGCCACCCACCGCCGCGAGGCGCTCGTGGTCAACCGCGACACCGGCAGCCTCTCCGAGCCGGCGTTCGGCGAGATGCAGGCCCGTCGCCGCGAGCACGAGCACGCCCTGCGCGCGATCATCGTGCGCGGGGTCGAGAGCGGCGACCTCGCGGTCGACTCGCCCGCCCTCGCGTCCTTCGCGATCCGGGAGATGTGCGTCAGCGTCGCGCGGTGGTTCTCCCCGGACGGCGCCCTGACCGCCGAGCAGGTCGCCGACCAGTACAGCGGGTTCGCGCTGCGCCTGGCCGGCTCACGCGCCTGAGCTCGCCACGATCTCGCCGTGCGGGATCGCGAACCAGCCGTCCGGGTTCCGTGACCAGTCCGTCCACGCCGCGGCGATCTCGCGCAGCTCGTCCGCGGTCGCGATGCCGCCGGCGACGGCGCGCTCGGCGATGGTCGAGTCGACGATGCGCTCGGCCCACTGCCCACCCCACCAGCGGCGCTCGGCGTCGGTGGCGAAGGACCAGATCGAGGCGCTGGGGGTGACGTCCCGCGCCCCGGCGGCGTGGGCCCAGGACAGCAGCCGGCGCCCGGCGTCGGGCTCGGTCCCGTGCGCCCGCGCCACCCGGTGGTAGATGTCGAGCCAGCGGTCGAGCCGCGGGTCGTGCGGGTGGTGCACGATCCCGCCGTAGTCGGAGTCCCGGGCGGCCACGACGCCGCGGGAGACGGCGAGCATCGCGCGCAGCGCGGCCACCGGGTCGGTGAGGTGCAGCAGGACCTGGTGGGCATGGACGACGTCGAACCGCTCGCCGCCGGTGACGGCCGGGAGGTCTCCGACGTCGCCGACGACGAACTCGACCCCGGCGACGCCCGCCGCGGCCTCCCGCGCCGTCGCGATCACCGACGGCTCGACGTCCACGCCCAGCACGCGCCCGGGCGCGACCCGGCGGGCGATGTCGAGCGTGATCGTGCCCGTGCCGCACCCGACGTCGAGCACCGTCGTGCCCGGCGTGAACCGGTCGGCGACGTAGGCGGCGGAGTTCGCCACCGTCCGCCACTGCTGCGACGCCAGCACGCTCGGCGCGTGTCCCTGGCTGTAGGCGGTCATCGAGGTTCCTCTCCACGCCGGTCGAGCGCGTCGAGCAGCGGCGTCACGGCGGCGGCGAAGCGGTCGGGCTCGCCGAGCAGGGCGAGGTGGCGGGCACCGGGGATCTCGGCGACCAGGGACGTGCGCAGGCGTGCGGCCATCGCCGTGACCTGCGGGCCGGAGAAGCTGCCGTCCTCGGTGCCGGCGACGATCGCGGTGGGCACGGCGATCGCGGTCTCCTGGGCGTCGGTGAGGCCGATCAGCGGGCTGCGGATCACCTCGACGAACGCGTCGACGGCCCCGGGGCCGAGGAAGGGGGCGCGCCAGCGGTCGATCGCCGCGTCGTCGGTCGGGCAGCCCGGCCCGCACTGCGCGGAAACGATCGAGCGGATCGGGGCCCGGTGCCGCACGGCGGCCGTCACGACCGCCGGGGCGATCGGGTCGACGAGCAGCCACCGCGGCCCGCGCCCGGCGCTCGTGCGATCGGCGCCGAAGTAGGGGGTGCCGTCGCCGTTGGCGGCCACCACCCCGGTGACGGACTCCGGCGCGCGCAGGGCGAGGGACAGCGCGATCACCACGCCCGACGAGTGCCCCATGACCACCGGGTGGTCCGTGCCCAGCGCCGCGACGACCCCGGCGAGCTGGTCGGTGTCGGCCGCGAGGTCGTAGGGCGGCACGCGCTCGGTGAACCCGAAACCGCGCACGTCGTAGGCGTAGACGTCGCGGTCGGCGGCGAGCAGCGGCGCGACCCGCGACCAGACGTAGGTCGACTCGGCGAACCCCGGGATCAGCACCAGCGGCGGGCGACCCGACGGCCGCGCGGCCGGCCAGTGCTCGACGTGCGTGCGCACCCCCGCGGCGTCGACGTCGAACCCCGGCGGCGCGACGTCGACCCGCTCGGGATCGAGCCGGTCCCAGCCGAGGTAGGCCCCGCACACGGCGAACACCAGCACGAGCAGGACCAGGACCGCCACACCGAGCCGCCGGAGCCACCGCCACACGACCGGCAACGATTCACGACCCCAGCAGCTGCCGCACGCGGGCGGCCTCGCGGGTGAGGTGATCGCGCTCGGGCACGCTGGTCGCCGCGCGGGACGCCTGCGCGTACCCCGCGGCGGCCGTGGCGAGGTCCCCGGCGCGTTCGTGCAGGTAGGCGGCGACCGCGGCGTAGCGGGGGAGGGTGGGATCCAGGTCGGCCAGCGCCGACAGCCCGGCCTGCGCCCCGTCGGCCTCGCCGACCGCCACGGCACGGTTGAGCCGCACCACCGGGCTGTCGGTGACGGCGAGCAGCTCGTCGTACCACTCGACGATCTGCACCCAGTCGGTCTCGGCGGCGCTCGGGGCGTCGGCGTGGAGGGCGGCGATCGCGGCCTGCGCCTGGTACTCGCCCAGGCGGTCCCGGGCGAGGGCGGTCTGCAGGATCGTCACGCCCTCGGCGATCAGGGCGGTGTCCCAGCGGGAGCGGTCCTGCCGGTCCAGCGGCACGAGGCGCCCGTCCGGGCCGGTGCGCGAGGCGCGCCGCGCGTGGTGCAGCAGCATCAGCGCCAGCAGGCCCGCGACCTCGGGCTCGTCGGTGAGGGCCGCGAGCTGACGGGCGAGCCGGATCGCCTCGGCGGCGAGGTCGAGCTCGCCGCCGTAGCCCTCGTTGAACACGAGGTAGAGCACCCGCAGCACGGTGCCGAGATCGCCGGGCCGGTCGAGCGACTCGTCGGCGATCCGCCGCTTCGCCCGGCTGATCCGCTGGGCCATCGTCGCCTCGGGGACGAGGTGGGCCTCCGCGATCTGGCGGGTGGTCAGGCCGCCGACCGCCCGCAGCGTCAGCGCCACCGCGGCGGCCGGGGCCAGCGCCGGGTGGGCGCAGAGGAAGTAGAGGCGCAGCGTGTCGTCGGCCGCCGGACCCGGCTCCGCCGCGGGTTCGGCCTCGACCGCGTCCTCCCGGCCCCGGCGGGAGGACGCGGAGCGGGCGGCGTCGACGAACTTGCGCCACGCGACCGCGACGAGCCAGCCCTTCGGGTCGCGGGGCGGGTCGTCCGGCCAGGTGTCGAGGGCCCGGATGAGCGCCTCCTGCACGGCGTCCTCGGCCGACGCGAAGTCCGCGCCGCGCCGGACGAGGACGCCGATCACCGCGGGCACCAGGTCCCGCAGCAGGGCCGGGTCCATCGCCTCAGTCCTGCGATCCGGGCGCGTCGGTGAGGAACGGCCGGAGCTCGAGCCACTCCTGGATCGGCTCGCCGCCGGGCCCGGGCGCCGCGGAGAGCTCCCCGGCCAGCTCGAGCGCCCGCTCCCACGAGTCCACGTCGATGATCATCCAGCCGGCGATCAGGTCCTTGGTCTCCGCGAACGGGCCGTCGGTGACCGGCGGGCGCCCCTCGCCGTCGTGGCGCACGAACGCGCCCTCGGCCGCCAGGGCCTGGCTGTCGACGTACTCCCCGTTCTCGCGCAGGCGGTCGGCGAAGTCGTTCATGTACCGGAAGTGGGCGTCGACCTCCTCGGGTGTCCACTGGTCCATGGGCGTGAAGTCCATCCCCGGGTGCCCGGGCCCGCCGCGGTAGTGCTTCAGCATCAGGTACTTCATGGCCGTTCTCCTCCGTGCTCGGTCTCGTGCCCCGGGGACGGAGCCGCGGACCGGTCCTCGACACCCGGACCGGGCGAGGCCGAAGATTTTTCCGTGAGTCTGCCGCGGATCGACCTGCCCCACGCCGAGGCCGTCGTCGACGGCGACGGTGTCGGCACGCTGACCATCGTCAACAGCCGGTCGGCGAACGTCCTGGGCACACCGGCGATCACCGACCTGCGGGCCGCCCTCGCCGAGCTCGCCGACCACGACGCGCTGCGGGCGCTGGTGCTGCGCGGCACCGGGGACAAGGCCTTCGTCGCCGGCGCCGACATCGGCGAGATGGCCGCGCTGGACCAGCCGTCCGCCGAGGTCTTCATCGAGGGCCTGCGTCTGCTCTGCGAGGCGGTGCGCCACCTCCCGGTGCCGGTCATCGCCCGGATCCCGGGGTGGACGCTGGGCGGCGGGCTCGAGCTCGCGATGGCCTGCGACCTGCGGATCAGCAGCGACGCCGCGCGCTTCGGGATGCCCGAGGTCGCCATGGGCATCCCGTCGGTGATCCACGCCGCGCTCATGCCGCGGCTGGTCGGTGCTGCGCACGCCTCGTGGATGATCCTCACCGGGGAGTCCGTCGACGCGGCCACGGCGCTGTCCTGGGGGCTGGTCGACGAGGTCGTCCCGCTCTCCGGGCTCGACGCGCGCGTCGGCGAGCACGCCGCGCGCTTCGCGGGGTTCGGGCCCGACGTCGTGCGCCGGCAGAAGCGCCTGCTGCGCGCGTGGGAGGAGCAGACGCCGTCCGAGGCCGCCGTGGCGAGCGTCGCCGAGTTCGGCGCCGCGTTCGCGACCGGCGAGCCGCAGGCGTTCATGCGCCGGTTCCTCGAGCGGGAACGGTGATCGGGGGAGATCACGCCGTGGCGTCGCCGCCCCAGAGCCGCCGGCGCGGGGCGTCGATGCTGCCCATCTCGCGCAGCATCGTGGTGAGGTTGTTCTCGAGGTGCTCGCGCACGGCGTCGCGCACCGTCGCGGGGTCGCGCGTGCGGGCCGCGTCGACGATCTCGTCGTGGGCGTGCGCGCGGTGCTTCGCGAACGAGTCGGGCGCCTCGACGGGGTCGAACACGAGCCGGGTGTAGCGCTCGGAGGCGTCCCAGAGCGGGGCGAGCATCCGCCGGTCCCACCCGCTCGCGGCCGGCTCGATCATCCGCGCGTGGAACTCCCGGTGCGGCGCCCAGAACTGCTCGCCGAGCACGTCACCGAAGGTCGCGCGGACCATGCCGTCGAGCTCGGCGATCTCGGCGTCGGTGCGGTCCGGGGCGGACAGCGCGGCGAGCTCGGGCTCGACGGTGATCCGCAGCCGGTAGATCGCCCGCAGGTCGTCGGGGTCGAGCGGGGTGACCATCGCGCTGCGCGACGGGCTCAGCGTGATCAGGCCCTGCGCCTCGAGCTGCCGCAGGGCCTCGCGGACCGGCACGTGGCTGACCCCGAGCTGCTCGGTGAGCGCCGGGACCGTGAACGGGCGCCCGGGCGGCAGCTCCCCGGACAGGATCGAGCGCCGGATCTCGTGCAGCACGAGGTCCACCGCCGAGGCCTTCTGCGAGGCCACCGACCGCATGCCGCGGCCATCGTGCTCGTCCACCGTCACCCCCTGGTCCCGCGAACGCCGGGACAGCGTAGCGCACGTTGACATCTTATAACTTAGCGCCGTAACGTCCAGAGCGTGGCCCAGGTCACGCCGACGTGACGAGCAACCGGAGGTGCTCCGAGATGACCACACCCTCGATGAACGACTGCGCGCTCGACCGCGCCGGCACGTCCGACGTGGCCCGCGCGCTGCGCTCGACGCTCGTGGGCCGCGCCCGCGAGATCGTCCCGGTGCTCGCCCGCAACGCGGCCCGCACCGAGGAGGACCGGCGCGTCGTCGAGGAGAACATCGCGCTGATCGACGAGGCCGACCTCTTCGCGATCATGAAGCCGCGCCGGCTCGGCGGGCTCGAGACCGACATGCGCACCAAGCTCGAGGTGTCCCGCGAGCTCGCCCGGGGCTGCGGCTCGACGTCGTGGGCCACCACGCTGATGAACGTCTGCTCGTTCTTCGCCGGCCTCTACCCGGACCAGGCGCAGCGCGACGTGTGGGAGTCCACGCCCGGCGCGCGGATCGCCGGGGTGCTCGCGCCCTCGGCCGAGGCGACGAAGGTCGACGGCGGCCACCGGCTGACCGGCCGCTGGGGCTGGGCGTCGGGCTGCTTCCACGCGCAGTGGGCGGTCGTCGGGTTCCCGGTGCCCGACGAGCACGGCGAGGTCGTCGACCAGGGCCTCGCCCTCGTGCCGATGGACGAGCTGACGATCGAGGACACCTGGTTCGTCGCCGGCATGCGCGGCACCGGGTCGAACACCCTGGTCGCGCGCGACGTGTTCGTCCCCGAGCACCGGGTCCTCTCGATCCCGGCCGCGATCGGGGGGCGCTACGGCACCGAGCACACCGCCGAGGCCCTCTACCGGTCCGCGTTCGTCCCGGTCGCCGCCCTCGTGCTCGCGGGCCCGCAGCTGGGCCTCGCCCAGGCCGCCCTGGACCTCGTGATCGAGAAGGCGCCGAAGCGCGCGATCTCCTACACCTTCTACGACACCCAGACCGACGCTCCGACCTTCCAGCTCGCCGTGGCGAAAGCCGCCTCGCTGGTGGACGCGGCGCACCTGTTCGCGTACCGCGCCGCCGCCGACATCGACCAGGCCGCGGCCGACGGCATCTACCCCGACTACGCCGCACGCGCCCGGGTGCGGATGGACACCGGCGCCGCCATCGAGAACGCCCGCGAGGCGATCCGCGTGCTGATCTCCGCCCACGGGGCGGGGTCCTTCGCCGAGACCAGCCCGCTGCAGCGCATCTGGCGCGACTCCGAGGTCGCGTCCCGCCACGCCGTCATCAGCCCGGCGATCTCCTCCGAGGTCTACGGGCGGGCCCTGCTGGGCCTCACCGACGGCGTCACCGCCCTCGTCTAGGAAGGACGTTCGTTGCGCATCGCCAACCACGCCGGGCGGCTCGCCCTGGTGGAGCCCGACGCCGACTCGCCGGGCGGTCTGCGCGGGCTCGACGTCGAGCGCGCCAGTGACGGCCGCTTCGCCGCCGACCCGCAGGCCGTCTACGACCGGTGGGACGAGTTCCGCGACTGGGCCGGCACCGCGGACCTCGCGGCCGCCGTCCCGCTGGGCAGTGTCGATTCTCCTGGGGCTGCCCTCGGCCCCGTCGCCCCCCGGCCGCCGCAGGTCTTCGCGGTGGGCCTGAACTACCGCGACCACGCCGCCGAGTCGGGCATGGACCTGCCGGCGACGCCGCTCGTGTTCACGAAGTACGCGTCGAGCTTCACAGGCCCGCAGGGGGACATCACGCTCTCCCCGGGCACCGTCGACTGGGAGGTCGAGCTCGTCGCCGTCATCGGCAGGGGCGGTCACCGCATCCCGGCGGCGCACGGGTGGGACCACGTCGCCGGCCTCACCGTCGGCCAGGACCTCTCCGATCGCGTCGCCCAGTTCGCCGCCCCGCCCCCGCAGTTCGGGATGGGCAAGTCCTACCCCGGGTTCTCGCCGATGGGCCCGGCGCTCGTCAGCGTCGACGAGCTCCGGGCGGCCGGCCTCGACCCCGACGACCTCGAGCTGGGCTGCCTCGTCAACGGCGAGAGCGTCCAGAAGGGCCGCACCGGCGCGATGATCTTCTCGGTCCCGGACCTCGTCGCCGAGCTCTCGGCGATCGTGACGCTGCTGCCCGGCGACGTCGTCTTCACCGGCACCCCGGCGGGCATCGGGGCGGGCCGGACCCCGCCGCGCTTCCTCGGCGACGGGGACGAGCTCGTCACCTGGTGCGCCGGGATCGGTCAGATGCAGCACCGCTTCGTCACGGGAGACCCCTCATGACCGTCCTGGAAGCCGCCGACCGCAGCGACACCTTCGTCCCCCACGCGTTCGACGAGCACCTCGTCGACCTCGGCGAGGTCCGCATGAACTACGCGACCGCCGGCGACGAGTCGTCGCCGTCGCTGCTGCTGATCCCCGGGCAGTCCGAGTCGTGGTGGGGCTACGAGGCGGCGATGCCGCTGCTCGCCGAGCACTTCCGCGTGTACGCGGTCGACCTGCGGGGCCAGGGCCGGTCCACCTGGACGCCGGGCCGCTACACGATCGACAACTTCGGCAACGACCTCGTGCGGTTCATCGACCTGGTGATCGGACGGGAGACGCTGGTCAGCGGCCTGTCGTCCGGCGGCGTGCTGGCGGCGTGGCTCTCGGCGTACGCCAAGCCCGGGCAGGTCCGCGCCGCGGTGTGGGAGGACCCGCCGCTGTTCGCGTGCCAGACGACGCCCGCGATCGGTCCGGGCATCCGCCAGGCCATCGGGCCCGTCTTCGAGGCGTGGAACACCTGGCTCGGCGACCAGTGGAAGGTCGGTGACTGGGAGGGGCTGATGCGCGCCATGCCGACGGCGCTGCCGCCGGAGCTCCTGCGGGCGCTGTCCGCGATGATCCCGCCGCCCGACCCGGAGGCGACGATCCCGCCGGGCCAGAACCTGCGCGAGTACGACCCCGAGTGGGGCCGCGCGTTCACCAGCGGCGCCGCGACCGCGTCCTGCGACCACGTGCCGATGCTGCGCCAGGTCCGGGTGCCGGTGCTGTTCACCCACCACTACCGCACCGTCGACGAGGAGACCGGCCGTCTCATCGGCGCGTCCTCCGACCAGCAGGCCCGCCGGGTGCGCGAGCTCGTCGAGGCCGCCGGACAGCGGATCGACTACCGCTCGTTCCCGGACATGCCGCACTCGATGCACGAGCACGCCCCGAAGCAGTACGTCGAGACCGTCCTGGACTGGCTCGCGACGCTCGACCGAGAGGAGCCCCGATGAACCAGCACAAGCAGGCCCCGATCATCCCCCCGAAGCTGCACCACGCGACGTTCCTGACGCTCGAGCTCGACGAGATGGTGCGTTGGTACGGGCTCGTGTGCGGGCTCTACCCGGTGCACTACGCGGAGACCGCGGCCTGGCTGACCAACGACGAGGCCAACCACCGGATCGCGCTCATCGCCCACCCCGCGGTGCACCGGCCGGTGAACAAGCCGACGAGCGCGGGCCTGCACCACACGGCGTTCGAGTACGACTCGTTCGACCAGTGGCTCGACAACTACGAGCGGCTGCGCGACCACGGCATCACACCGTTCATGTGCCTCGACCACGGCATCACGATGTCGCTCTACTACGCCGACCCCGAGGGCAACGGCGTGGAGATCCAGTTCGACGCGTTCGGCGACTGGGCCGTGTCCAAGGAGTGGATCTGGGCCTCGCGCGAGTTCGCCGAGAACCCCATCGGCGAGTGGTTCGACCCCGACAAGCTCGTCGAGGCCCGCGCGCAGGGCGTGTCCCAGGACGAGATCCACGAGGGGGCGCGCGCCGGGAAGTACAAGCCCGAGAACCCGCCCGCCGACCTCCTGCTGCCCGAGGTCTACTGACGACGTGGATCGCTGCGAGGTCCTGGTCGCGGGCGGCGGGCCGGTCGGGCTCGCCACCGCGGTCGAGCTCGGCCGGCGCGGGATCGACTGCGTCGTCGTCGAGCCGCGCCCGTCGGTGTCGCGCAGCCGCCCGCGCTGCAAGACCGTCAACGTCCGCACCATGGAGCACCTGCGGCGCTGGGGCGTCGCCGGCCGGCTCCGGGAGCGCGCCCCGCTGCCGGTCGACTGGTCGCAGGACGTCGTGTTCTGCACCACGCTCTCCGGGCACGAGCTCTCCCGCTTCCGCGGGGTGCTCGGGCTCGCCCCGGAGGCGGGGCGCTGCGCGGAGCCCGGCCAGCAGGCCCCGCAGTACGTGCTCGAGGAGCTGCTGCGCGAGGTCGTCGCGGAGATCCCGTCCTGCACCCTCGTCACCGGGAGCCGGGTGGTGGCGCTGGAGCAGGACGAGGACGCCGTGCGGGTGGTCGTCGACGACGGCGCCGGGTCGACGCGGGTCGTGGGCGCGCGCTACGTGGTCGGCGCCGACGGGCCGCGCAGCGTCGTGCGCGAGCAGGTCGGGGTCGACTACCTCGGCGAGCACGCCCTGCGCCCGAACTTCGGGATGGTCGTGCGCTCACCCGACCTGTGGCGCCACGTCCGGCACGGCCCGGCGGTGCAGTACTGGACGGTGAACCCCGTCGCCCCGACGCTGATGGGCCCCCTCGACCGCGACGGCACCTGGTGGATCATCGCGTTCGGCGTCGAGCGGGCCGAGGGGGAGTCGCGGGCCCGGGAGATCGTCGACGCGGTCGCGGGCGTGCCGGTCGAGGCCGAGGTGCTCTCGACCGATCCGTGGACCGCGCGCATGCAGCTGGTCGACCGGCTGCGCGTCGGGCGTGTCCTGCTCGCCGGCGACGCCGCGCACCTCAACCCGCCCTTCGGCGGGCACGGGCTCAACACCGGCATCGGCGACGCGGTCGACCTCGGGTGGAAGCTCGCGGCGGTGCTGCGCGGGTGGGGCGGGCCGGGGCTGCTCGCGAGCTACGAGGCCGAGCGGCGCCCGGTGCAGGAGCGGATCATCCGGGCCGCCGAGGACAACATGAAGACGCTCTCGACCGACCTGCTCGGGGGTGATCTCGACGGCGACGCCGCCGCGCGACGGGCCGCCCACGAGCGCATCCAGGAGACGAAGCACGCCGAGTTCCACGCGCTCGACCTCGTCCTGGACGTCGTCCACGACCGCTCGCCGGTGGTCTGCCCGGGCGCCGGGGACCGGGTGCCGCACCGCTGGCTCGCCCCCGGGCGCTCGCTCTATGACGCGCTGGGTCCCGAGCTGACGCTGCTGGTTCCGCCCGGGACCGCCGTCGACGGGTTCACGGCGGCCGCGCGCGCCCGGGGCGTGGACCTGCGGGTTCTCGACGAGCCGGGCCCCGAGCTGCTGCTCGTGCGCCCCGACCAGCACGTCGCCTGGCGCAGCCCGGCGGTGCCCGACGACGTCCCGGCCCTCCTCGCCCACATCCTCGGCGGGTGATCAGGGCGGGTCGTAGCGCCATCCGGCGGCGAGGGACTGCACGGCGTGGGAGCGGCCCAGCTCGACCTGCTGCTTCGCGTACTCGCCGTCGAAGAGGATGTGGCTGAGCAGCTCGTCGCGCCCGAGGCCGTCGCCGAGCGCGTCGAGCAGCCGCCCGACCGCGGAGTTCGCGTCGAGCGGCAGCGCCGAGGGCCGGAACGTGTCGGCGGCGAGGCGGGCGAGCTGCCCGTCCCGGGGCGCGACCAGCAGGTAGGGGACGCGGGGGTAGGGCCGGCGGTCCTCCGGCAGGACGTCCGCGACGCCCTCGAGCCACCGGTTGCGCAGGCCGAGCGCGTGCAGGTCGTCGGCGAGCCCGTCGGTGAGCACGGCGCGCACCGACAGGGCTGCGGTCGCGGCGGTGTCCGGCGGCGGCGCCCCGGGGTCGAGCGGGGTCGGCGACGGCGGCGGGCCGACGGAGTGCCCGGACACCACGACCAGCCGGGTCACGCCGCAGGCGAGCGCCGCGTCGACGGGCGCGTTGAGCCGGACGCCGCCGTCGACGTAGTACCCACGGAACCGGGGCGGCTCGGCGACGTACTCGGGCGGGAACGCCACGGGGATCGCGGCCGAGGCGAGGACGTGGGAGAGGTCGATCCGGTCGACCGCGGCGACGTCGACGGCCGGGTCGTCGGGGGGCCGGACGGGCTCGCGGCCCAGCAGGAACAGCCGCGAGCGGGCCGCGGCGCCGTCGGTGGGGCACACGGTCGCCGCCACGGCCAGCGTCTCGGGCCGGCCGGCGCGGACGTGGGCGGCCACGCGGTCCGCGTCGAAGATCTGCCCTGCGTGCCGGCGCAGCGGCGCGGTGTCGAGCAGCGACGCGACCGGGCCGACGAACCGTTCCCACGGGCTGCCCGCCAGGACCGCGCGCCCGACCACCCGCAGCCCGGCGTCGTCGAGGACGGGGTTGTCGAAGACCTGGCCGAAGCCGGTCCAGACGTCCGCGACGTGCTGGCCGGCGTCGTCCCCGGTGTCGGCGAACTGCGCGAGCAGGGTCGCGGAGATGCCGCCCGAGCTCGTGCCGAGCAGCACGACGGGCTCCCGCCCCTGCTCCCGCAGCGCCGGGATCAGCACCGACAGCGCGCCGGCCTGGTACGGACCCCGCGCCGCCGCCCCCGACAGGACCAGCCCCACTCGCTCGTCGCCCACCCGCGCGATCCTGGTGCATCCCCCGCGAGGGGAGACACCGCCGCCGGGTCACATGTGCGCGGCGACCTCGCCCATCTCGCTCCACCCGACCCCGGCGGGCAGCTCCTGGTAGACGATCGTCGGGACCCGCGACACGACCGAGGGCAGCCAGCCGAAGAACCACTGCGCGTGCTCGGACGACACGTGGGCCTCGCCGGCGGCCTGGTCGGCGTAGTTCGCGACGACGACGAACTCGTCGCCCTGCTCGACGCTCTCGTAGCAGGTGAAGTGGAGGTTCCCGGGCTCCTCGCGGACCTGGGCGCTGTAGCGCGTCACACCGGCCAGGAAGTCGTCACGCCTGTCCGGACGCACGTCGATGCTGATCACGATGAAGATCACGGGGACCGGCCTCCTCGGTGAGGGATTCCTGGGGCGTGAGCACGAACGGTTCGTCGACGAGGTGCACCGACCAGTCCTGCTCGGTGCTCCAGCGCGGGGTCGCACCCGCCGACCACCGCCAGCGCCGCGGGACGCGTTCCACGCCGAGGGCGTAGACGGTCAGCGTGCCGTCGGGTGCGATGCGCAGGCGGAGGAAGCCCTTGTGGTCCTCGATGCTCTGGGCGGCGAAGAGCTCGTTGCGGTTGGTCCAGCGCCCGTAGGCGAGGAAGAACGCGGCGAGGACGACGCTCGCCACGAGGCCCGCGACGAGCACGACGGCCGTGGCCGCGAGCGCACCGCCGAGGGTGCGGGCCACCCACACCGACACCCCCGCGACGATCAGCTCGGGCAGCGCGAGCAGGGCGGTGAACAGGACCTTGCGAGGCGCGCCCGGGCGCTGCGGCGCGACGAGCCCGAAGCACACGCCGGCCACGACGACCGCGCCGACGCCGACCAGGATGCGCAGGTCGAGCACCGCCGGGACGATCACCAGGCCCTGCAGGACGGCGAGCAGCAGCAGGAGCGCCGCCCCGTTGCGCCACGGCAGGCGGTAGAGCACCCGCCACGCCTCGAGCCGCGACCCGCGCCTCGTCGGGAAGACGCGGGGGCCGAGCTCGTAGCGGTGCGTGGCGTGGGAGCGGTGCGGGCCGGGGTCGGCGAGGTCGGTGGTGACGTCGAGCTCCGGCTCCAGGAAGTGCGTCGCCGACGTGTAGGCCCCGCCGTGTCCCGCGGTGACGAGCATCTGCTCCTCGTCGTCCGGTCCCGTCAGGTCCCCGGGGCGCCGCAGCGCGTACCGCGCGTAGTGGTGGGTGTCGCCGGTGAGCACGAGGCGCACCGGGTGGTCGTGGCCCGCGAGGATCTCGCGCAGGAAGAAGGCGAGCCGGTCCATCGCGTGCTCGGAGCCCGCTTCCGCGCCGTACCAGGCGGGGGTGGCGGTGCAGAGGATGATCCGGTCGCCCGGTGCCATGGCGTCGACGACGGCCCGGAACCACTCCAGCTGGGTGGCGTCGATGTAGGTGTCGAGCTGGATGTCGATCGCGAGCACCCACCACCCGTGGGGCAGCGAGGCCGCGAAGTACGAGCGCCGCTGCGCCGTGCGCCAGGCGGCGAGGTCCCGGCCCTGGCAGAACACGCGCAGGAACGCCGTCAGCCCGTCGTACCAGTCGTGGTTGCCCGGGATCGCGAGGACGGTCGGTTGCTCCGCCCCGGGGACGAACTGACCGGTCAGCGGGGCCTCGAGGCGCTCCTCGTAGGCGCGCACCCCGGCGACCGGGTAGACCTCGTCGCCGCCGAGCAGCAGCAGCCGGCCGCGGGGCAGGTGATGGCCGTCGACCTCGAGGGCGGGCCGCCCCAGGAGCGTGGCCACCGTGCACATGGGGGCGAAGCCGTCGCCGGTGTCGGCGAGGAAGTCCAGCCAGAACTCCTCGCCCGGGGCCGCGGTGAATGCCGCGGGCTCCTGGGTGAAGGTCGAGCCCGACATGACGTCGCGCTTGTCGGAGTACGCGGTGACGACCCCGGCGATCGCGACCTCGATCCCGGTGCGGGCCAGCTCCACCGGCGAGAGCCACCGCACGGCCGGGCGTTGCGGCGGCTCGACCTCCCGCTCCACCCGGACCCCTCCTCGCCGCCGGCCGTCGGGTGATCAGCCTGGTCCGCGGCGCGCGGGGGCGTCAACTCGCGACCGGCTCCTCCCGCCGGGTCAGCACCCGCGGTCCGTCCTCGGTGATCGCGATCGTGTGCTCGGAGTGCGTGGTCCGCGAGCCGTCGGCCGACCGGATGGTCCAGCCGTCGGGGTCGTAGACGATCTTGCCCGTGGTGCGGGCGAACCAGGGCTCGAGGGCGAGCGTCAGGCCGGGCCGCAGCCGCAGCCCGCGCCCGGCACGCCCGTCGTTGGGGACGTGCGGGTCCTCGTGCATCGTGCGCCCGAGCCCGTGCCCGCCGAACTCGAGGTTGACCGGGTAGCCGTGGCGTGCGGCGACCGCGCCGATCGCGGCCGAGACGTCGCCGAGCTTCGCGTCGGGCTGCGCGGCGGCGATCGCCGCCTCGAGGGCCTCCTCGCTCGCGCGGACCAGCCGCACGTCGTCGTCGGCCGGGGTGCCGACGATGACGGTGACCGCGGAGTCGGCCACCCAGCCGTCGATGCCGAGGGCGAGGTCCATGGTCAGCACGTCGCCGTCGCGCAGCACATAGTCGTGCGGCAGGCCGTGCAGCACCGCGTCGTTGACCGAGAGGCAGACGACGTTGCGAAACGCACCGCGCCCGAAGGACGGCGCGTAGTCCCAGTAGCAGGACTCGGCGCCGCGCTCGCGGATCATCGTGCGGGCGTGCTGCTCGAGGTCGAGCAGGTTCACGCCGACCTCGGCGCGGGCGGAGAGCGCGGAGAGCACCTGCGCCACGAAGCGGCCGGCCTCGTGCATCCGCTCGATCTCCGCGGGCGACTTGAGCTCGATCACGTGGCTCGCTCCATGGTCGGGATAGTTATACCGGTATTAGTATCACGACCATGGTGCGCGTGCCGTTGTCCGGGGAGGACCACGAGCGGGGCCAGCGACTCGGTCAGGTGCTCCGGGCCGCCCGCGGGCCACGCAGCATGACCTCCGTCGCCGCGGCCGCCGGTGTCTCGCCCGAGACCGTGCGCAAGATCGAGAGTGGCCGCGTGCCCACGCCCGCCTTCTTCACCGTCGCCGCCCTGTGCGCCGAGCTGGGCCTGTCGATCGACGACCTCACGGTCCGGTGCGCCGCGCCGGAGGCGCCGTCGCGCAGCGCCTGAGCCCGATCAGTTCCCCACGCCCAGGCTCGCCATGAACGCCGCCGGGTAGCGGTCGCCGCGCGCCGACCCGGCCGGCACGGCGTCCTCGATGCGGGCGAGGTCGTCCGCGGTGAGCTCCAGGTCCGCGGCGGGCAGCGCCTCGTCCAGGCGCACCCGGGTGCGGGCGCCGACCAGCGGCACGATGTCGTCGCCCTGGGCCGCCACCCACGCGAGGGCGAGCTGGGCGACGGTGCGGCCCCTGCTCGCCGCGACCTCGCGCAGGGCGTCGGTCAGCGCGAGGTTGTGCTCGACGTTGCCGTCGGCGAACCGCGGGGTGGCGCCGCGGACGTCGCCGGGCGCGCTCTGCCCGGCCGTCCAGTGCCCGGAGATCAGGCCGCGGCCGAGCACGCCGTAGGCGGTCAGCCCGATGCCGAGCTCGCGCAGCGTCGGCAGGACGTCGGCCTCGACGGCGCGGGACAGCAGCGAGTACTCGATCTGCAGGTCGCTGATCGGGTGCACGGCGTGGGCGCGACGGATCGTCGCGGCGTCGACCTCGGAGAGCCCGATGTGCCGGACGTGACCGGCCTCGATCATCTCGGCGATCGCGCCGACGGTGTCCTCGATCGGCACCGCCGGGTCGAGCCGCGCGGGGCGGTAGACGTCGACGTGGTCGGTGCCGAGGCGCTCCAGCGAGTAGGCCAGGAAGTTCTTCACGGCCGCCGGGCGGTTGTCCTGCCCGCTGAAGACGTGGCCCGGTCCCCGCAGCGCCCCGAACTTGACGCTCAGCGTGTAGGCGTCGCGGTCCCGGCCGCGCAGGGCCTCGGCGAGCAGCATCTCGTTGTGGCCCATGGCGTAGAAGTCGCCGGTGTCGATCAGCGTCATCCCGGCGTCCAGGGCCGCGTGGACCGTCGCGATCGCCTCCGCGCGGTCGGGCTCCCCGTAGGCCCCGGGCGACATGCCCATCGCGCCCAGGCCCAGCGCCCCCACGGCCGGTCCGGTGCTCCCCAGTCGTCGCGTCCTCATCGTGTCCTCCTCGTGCTCGGTGATCACTGCTGTCCACCGTGCGCCCGTCCGGACGGGCCCGGGAGAGGAGCGTTCATCGGGGGAGAGACGCTCCCTGGATCGGGCGCGGCCGGCGGGGGATCGTCGAGGCATGCAGCGCGACGAGCTCGCCGACTTCCTGCGCCGCCGCCGGCGGGCGATCCGCCCGGCGGAGGTCGGCCTCGTCGACGGGCCGCGGCGTCGCACCGCCGGCCTGCGCCGCGAGGAGGTCGCCCTGCTCGCCGGCATGTCGACCGACACCGTCGTGCGCCTCGAGCAGGGCCGTGGCAGCCGGCCGTCGACGCAGCTGCTCGCCGCGCTGGCCCGCGCGCTGCGCCTGTCGGAGGACGAGCGCGCCCACCTCTTCCACCTGGCCGGACACCCGGCGCCCCCGGCGGACAGGACGGCGCGCCTGGCCCGGGCGGGTCTCGTGCGCATGATCGACCTGCTCGACACCCCGGCGATGGTGCTCTCCGACCTCGGCGAGGTCCTCGCCCAGAACCGGGCGTCGGTGCTCGTGGCGGGCGAGCACACCGGAGGCACCGGCGACCGCCGCTACCTCGCGTACCGCTGGTTCACCGAGCCCGACGCCCGCGCGTCCCACGCACCGGACGAGGTCGAGCGTCACTCCCGCGAGCTGGTCGCCGACCTGCGGGCCACCGCCGGGCGGCGCTCCGAGGACCCGACGGTCTCTGGCCTCGTCGACCGGCTGCGGGCCGCGAGCGCCGACTTCCGCCGGCGCTGGGCGGACCACGAGGTCGCGGTGCGCCGCGCCGACCGCAAGACGCTGGTGCACCGCCGCGTCGGCGCGCTGGTCATGGACTGCGAGACGCTCGTGACCCCCGACCAGCGCCAGCGGATGGTCGTGCTCACGCCCGCGGACGCCACGACCCGCGAGCGCCTCGACCTGCTGCGCGTCCTGGGGCTCGAGGAGTTCCCGTCGCTCGCCCCGTGACCGTCAGCGGGTGCCGCGCAGGCCCAGGGTCCCGATCCACTCGGTGAGCCCGTCGAGGGCGGCCTTGCCGCCGGTCTCGGTCTCCGCGGCCGGGGTGAACACGCGGGCGTCACCCTCCCCGGAGACGTTCTTCGCCGCGAACGGGATCGGCACGGTGGCCGCGACCGGCACCATCCGCAGCCCCACGAGCACCGGCCAGAGCGCCTCGGCGGCCCGGGCTCCCGCGGCGACGCCGCCGTAGCCGATGAGGGCGACGGGCTTGCCGGCCCACTCCTGGTTGAGGTGGTCCAGGGCGTTCTTCAGGGCGGCGTTGTAGCTGTGGTTGTACTCGGGGTGCACGATCGCGAACGCGTCGGCGCGGGCGATGATCGCGCTGAACGCCTTGGTCGAATCCAGCGTGTAGCGCCCGAAGCGCGGGTGCTCGGGCTCGGCGAACATCGGCAGGTCGACGTCGACGAGGTCGACGATCTCCACGTCGAACGCCCCGTGCTCGCGGGCGTACTCGCCGAACCAGCGCGCGATCGGCTCGCCGACGCGTCCGGGCCGCGTGCTCGCGACGATGATCTGCAGCAGGGGGCGGCGACCGGCCTCGGTCATCGGACTCCTTCAACGATGGTTGTCGATACAACCATCATCCTCCTCGTCGCGGCGCGCCGCACCTCAGCCGGGGACCAGGGTGAGCGCGATCGCGTACGTGACGGTGCCCGCGGCCATGCTGAGCAGGGCCTGGCGGCGCCACAGGTGCACGGCGACGGTGACGGCGACCGGGACGAGCTCGCGGACGACGAGCAGCGGGCGGTCGACGGGCAGGTCGCGCAGCAGGTAGACGACGAGGATCAGCATCACCCCGGCGGGCAGGTGGCGGCCCAGGTGGGCCACGAGCCGCGAGGAGCGCAGACGGGCGAGCACCGCGAACGGGGCCGCGCGCAGGGCGAGGGTGATCGTGGCGGCGACCGCGACGACCGCGATCAGGTAGCCGGTGCTAGGCACGGCGCACCTCGCTCACCCGGTAGCGCACCAGCAGCACCGCGACGAACAGCGCCATCGCCACGAGCAGCATCTCGCCGGGGGCGACGAGGCGGGCGACCAGCGCGCAGGCGACGGCGAGCAGCGGACCCGCGGCCTCGCGCCCGGACACGGTGGCCTCCGTGGCCAGAACCACGAAGAGCGCGGTGAACAGGAACGCGAGCGCGGGCACGTGCAGCGCGAAGCGGTGCCCGGCCAGTGCCCCGACGACCCCGCCGCTCACCCACGACACCTGCATCAGCGCCTGCGACCACAGGATCCGCGCGCTCGAGAACGCCTCGGCGGGCCGGGCGGTGGTCAGCGCGTAGGCCTCGTCGATGAGCGCGAACACCGCGTACGCGCGGCCGAGCCGGCCCCGGACGCGGTGCAGGGGGAACGACAGGCCGTAGAACACGTGCCGCCCGTTGACCAGCAGTGTCGTGAGGGCGACGGCGGCCAGCGGCGTGCCCGCGACGGCGAGGGCGACCAGCAGGAACTCCAGGGACCCCGCGTAGACGACGGCGCTGAAGACCGGCGCCCACCACCAGGCGAGCCCGGAGCCGACCACCACCAGCCCGAAGCTCGTGCCGAGCAGGAACATGCCCGCACCGACCCCGGCGACGTCGCCGGCGGCGGCGCGGAGGTCGTGGAGCCGTCCCGTGGTGAGCACGGGAGCAATGCTAGGGCGATCACGGCGCCATCCGATGGCGAATCCTTCTGCTTGCACGGCTCGAATGGCACCATCCGTGCGTGGACGCCATCGATCGCGCAATCATCGCCGCCCTGCGGATCGACGCGCGCCAGTCGAACGTCGACCTGGCCGAACGCGTCGGGCTCACGCCGGCGCCGTGCCTGCGGCGGGTCCGGCGGCTCGAGGAGGACGGGGTGATCACCGGGTACCGCGCCGTGATCGACCCCGCGCTGGACGGCCGGGGCTTCGAGGTCCTGGTCAACGTCGACCTGGTGGCCAAGGACCGCGACGCCTTCCTCGCGTTCGAGGACCAGGTGTCGGCGTTCGAGGAGGTCGTCGAGCTCTGGCGCATGTTCGGCCTCCCCGACTACGTCATGCGCGTCGCGACGCGGGACCTCGAGGCGTACGAGGCCTTCGTCGTCGACCGGCTCAGCCGCGCGACGGGCCTGGCGAAGATCGACTCGCACCTGCCGATGCGGAAGATCAAGTGACCGCGCTCGTCCTCGACCTCGCGGGCACGTTCGCGTTCGCGCTGAACGGCGCCATGACGGCGGTGCGGGCGGCGCGGCTGGACATCGTCGGCGTCGTGACCCTCGCCATGATCACCGCGCTGGGCGGCGGGATCCTGCGCGACGTCCTGCTCGGGGCCCTGCCGCCGGCCACCTTCAGCGACTGGCGCTACCTCGTCGTCGCCGCGGTCGGCGGGCTGGTGGCCTTCGCGCTGAGCCGCCAGCTCGAGCGGGTCGCCCTCGCGGTCACCGTCTTCGACGCCCTCGGGCTGAGCCTCTTCGCCGTCACCGGGACCACCCGCGCGCTCGACCTCGGCGCCGGGCTCGGGCAGGCGATCCTGCTGGGCGCGATCACCGCGGTCGGGGGCGGGACGCTGCGCGACGTGCTCGTCCGCCGCGTGCCGACCGTGCTGTCGAGCGAGCTGTACGCGATCCCGGCGCTCGTCGGCGCCGGGATCGTGGCCGTCGCCGCGCGGCTGGAGCTCACGGGACTGCTCGTCGCCCTGCTGGCCGCCGGCGCCTGCTTCGGCCTGCGCATGCTCGGCGTGGGCCTGCACCTCAACGCGCCGCGGCCGCCGGGTGGGACGGCGGGGTCGGCGAGACCGGTGTGAGCGCTCGGCGAGCCAGGCGCTGGCGGCGGTGGGCGCTCATGCGCACCGGCGCGTCGGCCCAGCCGTACCCGTCGTCGTCGCCGAGGCGCTGGACGAGGGCGAGGAAGACGCGCCCGGCGAGGACCTCGGTGCACACCTGCAGATAGGCGCCGTCGGGGCCCTGGTCGTGCAGGACGCCGAGCTCCCGGTAGGCCGCGAGCCGGTCGGACGGCAGCTCGACGCGGGCGGCGAGGTCGTCGTAGTAGTTGTCCGGCATCGCGAGCAGGGGCGCCCCGGCGGCGCGCGCGGCGCGGGCCGCGGCGACGACGTCGTCGACGGCGAGCGCCACGTACTGCGGCTCGGGGACGCCGGGCGCCCACTCGCCGCGACGCAGCAGCGACACGGTCAGCGCCAGCCGGACGCGACGGGCCGGGTCGGCGAGGGCGCGGCTGCGGACGAGGCCGAAGGGGGCCGCGAACTCGCCCGCGCTCCCGGGCGTCAGCCCGAGGACCGCGCGGTAGAACAGCGTCGCCTCGTCGAAGTGGTCGAAGGGCTGGGCGAGCCCGACGTGGTCGATCCCGCGCACGCCGATGCCCGCCGCGGTCTCCCCGGTCGCGCGGAAGTCGCCCGCCCAGTCGGCGTCGACCCCGGGCCGGCAGAAGAACAGCGCCGTGCCGTCCGGAGCCGTGACCGCAGGGAGGTCGGCCTCGGCGGGCCCGCGCGAGCGGGGCAGCGGCGGCGCCCCGAGACGGGCCGCGCGGCGGGCGGCGGCGGACGGGTCGGCGGACTCGACCGCGAGCGCGCCGACGGCGGTCGCCCGTTCCCCGGAGCGGTTGACGAGGACGCGGGCACCGCCCTGCTCCCACCGGTCGACGGGCTTGGTGCGGTGGTGCCCGGTGCGGGCGAAGCCGAGGGCGGCGAGCGTGTCGTCGAGGGCGGGCTCGGCCCCGCTCGTGGCGATCTCGACGAACGCCGTGCCCTCCACCGCCGGTGCCGGCCCGCCGACGGGGTCGGTGCCCGCGCCCCGGGCGGCGGTGGCCTCGGCGAGGGCGAGCAGCGACCGGTGCGCGTCGGCGGCGGTGCGCACGGGGTCGGCCTGGCGGAAGACGTCGTTGAACACCTCGAGCGAGAGCGGGCCGCGGTAGCCCGCGCGCAGCACGGCGGCGAGGAAGCGCGGCAGGTCGAAGCCGCCCTGACCGGGGAAGAGCCGGTGGTGGCGGCTCCACTGCAGGACGTCCATCGCGAGCACCGGGGCGTCGGCGAGCTGCAGGAAGAATATCTTCTCGCCGGGGACGTCCGCGATCCCGTCGACCTCGGTCGTGCGGGAGAGCACGTGGAAGCTGTCGAGGCAGAGCCCGAGCGCCGGGTGGTCGGCGCGCCGGACCACGTCCCACGACGCGTCCCAGGTGTTGACGTGCCGGCCCCAGGCGAGGGCCTCGTAGGCCAGCCGCAGCCCCTGCTCGGCGGCCCGGTCGGCCAGCCCGTGGAGCTGGGCGGCCAGCCGGTCGGGGTCGGCGACGGCGTCCGCGCCGACCGAGGAGCACACCAGCACCGTGTCGGTGCCGAGGGCGCGCATGACCTCGAACTTGTGCTCGGCGCGGCGGTGGTTCGCGGCGAGGCGGGCCTCGTCGGTGGAGTCGAGGTCGCGGAAGGGCTGGTAGAGGTCGATCGACAGGCCGAGGTCCGCGCAGCGCAGCCGCACCTCGCCGGGCGACATCGGCGAGGCCACGAGGTCGGGCTCGAAGATCTCGACGCCGTCGAAGCCCGCGGCCGCGGCGGCGGCCAGCTTGTCGTCGAGGGCGCCGGAGAGGCAGACGGTCGCGACGGCGGTGCGGGGGTCAGCCGGCACGGGGGTCCTCCCGGGGTGCGGTGGTGGACTCGGTGGTGAACTCGGTGGCGGGCTCGGTGGTGGGCGCCGTGTCAGCGACCAGCTCGGCGAGGTGACGTCGCATCCGGGCGGTGTCCGGGCGCCGCCCGGTGAACAGGTGCAGGGCGTCCGCGGCCTGGTGGACGGCCATGAGGCCCCCGTCGAGGGTCCGGGCGCCGACGCCGGACGCCACCCGGAGCAGCTCGGTGTGCAGCGGCCGGTAGACGATCTCGGCGACCCACAGCCGGGGGTGCAGCACCGCCGCGGGGACGGGCAGGCCGGGGTGCTCGGCCATCCCGGTCGGGGTGGCGTGCACGAGGCCGTCCGCGCGGGTCAGCACGTCGCCGATCGCGTCGACCGGCACGGCGGTGGCGCGTCCGGCGCCAAAGGTCGCGGCGAGGCGGGCGGCCAGGGCGCGGGCGCGGTCGTCGTCGACGTCGAGGACGTGGACGACGCCGGTGCCGGCGGTCAGGAGGGCGTGCGCCGCGGCCGCGCCCGCCCCGCCGGCGCCGAGCAGCGCGACGTCGCCGCGGGCGGCGCCGGGCAGCCCGGACTCGAGCGCCGCGGCGAACCCCGACCAGTCCGTGTTGTGCCCGACGGCGCGCCCGCCGTCGAACACCACGGTGTTGACCGCGCCGATCGCCGCGGCGTCCGCGGAGAGCGCGTCGAGGTGGTGCAGGACATGCTGCTTGACCGGGTGCGTGACGTTGACCCCGCGCAGGCCCGCCGCACGGGCCCGGGCGAGCACGGCGCCGACGTCGGCGGGCGCGGCGCCCAGCGCGTCGAGGTCGAAGCGCGTGTAGCGGTACGACAGCCCGAGGGCGCGGGCCTCGCGCTCGTGCAGCGCCGGGGACAGCGACGGTCCGATGCCGGCGCCGATCAGCCCGGTGCGGACGGGGCGCGCGTCGACGACTGATGCCACGGGTCGCAGCGTACGTACTAGTTGGTTCATAGTCGACGGGTGCGATCCACCGCCTCGGAGCAGCCTAGGGTCGGTCCGGTGACCGGAGAGGACAGCGCCGGGGACGTGGTCGAGCGCCGGCGCGACGCCGCGCGCACCCGCGCCGACCTGCTCGCCGTCGCCACCACGGAGTTCGCCGACCACGGGTTCTCCGGGGCCCGCGTCGACGAGATCGCCGACCGCACCCGCACCACCAAGCGGATGATCTACTACTACTTCGGCAGCAAGCGCGGGCTCTACCTGGCGGTGCTCGAGCACGCCTACGCCGGCATCCGGGCGCTCGAGTCCGAGCTGGCGGTCGACCACCTCGACCCGGCCCGGGCCCTGCGCGCCCTCGCCGAGCTGACCTTCGACCACCACGAGTCGCACCCCGACTTCGTGCGGCTCGTGGCCATCGAGAACATCCACCGTGCTGAGCACCTGCGCGAGTCCGAGGCCCTGGCCGGGCTCGCGGCCCCGGCCGTCGACGTACTCGGCGGGATCCTCGAGCGGGGGCGGGTGTCCGGGCTGTTCCGCACCGACGTCGACGCCCTCGACGTGCACATGGTGATCAGCGCGTTCTGCATCTTCCGGCTCGCCAACCGCCACACGTTCTCCGCCGTCTTCGACCGCGACCTGCTCGACCCCGCGCGGCGGGAGCACTACCGGCGCATGGTGGGCGACCTCGTCGTGGAGTACCTGACGGCGCACGTCGGCCGAACCTGACCGGGGTCGCTTGACACGGCGGTGCGCGTCAACTCACCATCCGGTACGTAACTAGTTGGTACATAGCCGTGCCGAGGGAGTGCCCGTGACCGCACCGCAGGCAGCACCTCCTGCCCAGCCCCGCAAGGCCGCCCTCGCGGCGTGGATCGGCAGCGCGCTCGAGTACTACGACTTCTTCATCTACGGCACGGCCGCCGCGCTGGTGTTCAACAAGCTGTTCTTCCCCGGCTCCGAGCCGGCGACGGGCACGCTGCTCGCGCTCGCCACGTTCGGCGCGGGCTACCTCGCGCGGCCGGTCGGGGCGTTCGTGCTCGGCCACCTCGGCGACCGGTTCGGGCGCAAGCGGATCCTGGTCGCGACCGTGCTGCTCATGGGTGTCGCGACGTTCGCGGTCGGCTGCCTGCCCACCTACGCCTCGATCGGCGTCGCCGCGCCGATCATCCTCGTCTCCCTGCGGCTGCTGCAGGGGTTCTCCGCGGGCGGTGAGCAGGCCGGGGCCTCGTCGACGAGCCTGGAGCACGCCCCGCCGCACCGGCGGGCCTACTTCACCAGCTGGACCCTCGGGGGCACCCAGTTCGGGCAGGTCCTGGCGACGGCGATCTTCCTGCCGGTCGCGGCGCTGCCCACGGAGGATCTGCTGAGCTGGGGCTGGCGCCTGCCGTTCTGGCTCAGCGCCGTCGTCGTGGTCGCGGGGCTGCTCATCCGCCGCACCCTCGACGAGACGCCGGTGTTCACCGAGCAGGAGCAGCGCGGCGAGACGGCCCGCGCGCCCGTCGCGGTGCTGCTGCGCGAGCACCTGGGGTCGGTGGTCCGCGTGGTCTGCGCGGCCACCATCGCGACCGTCAGCACGATCTTCACCGTCTACGCGCTGTCCTACGCCGTGAACGACGTCGGGCTCTCGCGCACCGCGATGCTGTGGGTCGGCGTCGTCGCCAATCTGGTCGCGATCGTCGTCATCCCGGCCTTCGGCATGCTGGGCGACCGCATCGGCCGCAAGCCCGTCTTCCTCGCGGGCTCGATCGGGATGGCCGTGACGATGGTCGGCTACCTCTACGCGATCTCGGCCGGCAGCTACGTCTGGATCTTCGTCTTCGGCATCCTCGTCTTCGGGCTGGGCAACAGCGCCACCGGCGGCGTGTGGCCCGCCTTCTACGGCGAGATGTTCCCCGCGCGCGTGCGCCTGTCCGGCGTCGCCATCGGCACGCAGATCGGCTTCGCCGTCGCCGGGTTCGCGCCCTCGATCGCCGCGGCGCTCGCGGGCGAGGACGGCGGCAACTGGCCGGCCGTGGCGGGCTTCGTCGCCGCGGTGTGCCTGCTCAACATCGTCGCCGTCGCCACCGGGCGCGACTACTACCGCACGCCGACCGAGGACCTCGGCCTGCGCCCGGTGCCGCGGCCGCACGCGGAGGCGCCCGCGGGCTCGTCCGCGTGACCTTCGCCGTCCACGCGATCCGGTTCGCGAGCCGGCCCGGGGTCCGCGGCCAGCACTTCCTCGGCCACGACGCGCGCTCGCACGAGCCGCACCCGACCGCCTACTCCGTCTGGCTCGCGACCGACGGCGAGCACACCGTCCTCGTCGACGCCGGCATCGACCCGACCCGGCCCGCGCCGATCGACGGCCTGGAGTTCCACGGCTCGGCGCTCGACGGGCTCGCGGCGCTCGGCGTCGACCCGGTGCGGGTCGACCACGTCGTCCTGACCCACCTGCACTACGACCACACCGGCACCGTCGCCGCGTTCCCCGCCGCGCGGTTCGTGGTGCAGCGCGCGGAGCTGGCGTACTGGACCGGCCCGGTCGCCGCCCGCATCCGGCGCGAGCAGTGGCTGGTGTCCCGCGCGGACGTGGAGCACCTCACCGGTGCGGCGCGCGACCGGCTCGACCTCGTCGACGGGTCGGTCGAGGTCGTGCCGGGCCTGGAGGTGCACCACGTCGGCGGGCACACCGCCGGCATGCAGGTGGTGCGCGTGCGCACGGCGACCGGCCCCGTCGTCCTCGCCTCCGACGCCGCCCACTTCCACGAGAACCTCGACGCCGACCACCCGCCGCCGATCCTGCACTCGGTCCCGGACGTGCACGCGGCGTTCGACCGGCTCCGCGAGCTCGCGGGCCCCGACGGGCTCGTCGTGCCCGGTCACGACCCCGCCGTCGCCGACGGGAACACGGTCGTCCGCCTGGCCTGACCCCGCGGTCAGGGCGTGACGATCGCGAAGCCCGGATCGGGCGGGTCGAGGACGCCGAGCAGGCGCGGGAGGGCGTCGCGGGCACCGTCGACGACCAGGTCGCCCGACGCCTCGAGCGCCTCCGGCCCCGAGCGTCCGCCGACCAGCCCGAGCAGGGCCGTGCGCCCGATCCGGACCCGCGCGTCGGCCTCGTCGCGCCCCGTCCCCGCGCCGTGCACGAGCACGCCGTGGCGCAGCCGCGTCCAGTGCTGCTCCGCGGCGCCGTCGTCGCCCGTGACCGTCCAGTCGACGCCGAGACGCAGCTCGGCGGCGCGCGGGCCGTCGACCTGGATGGCGACGGAGTCGAAGAGCTGGTCGAGGCTCAGCTGGGCCAGGAGGTCCGGGCTGGCGGTGGTCGTCGGCGTCCCGAGGACATCCCCGCGCAGCTCCGTGGCGCCGGTGAGGAAGAAGTTGCGCCACGGACCGTTCTCGGCGCCGAAGCCCAGCTGTTCCAGGGCGTCCGCCTGCAGCGCGCGGGCGTCGGTGTTGCCGGGGTCGGCGAACACGAGATGGCCCACCAGCTCGGCGACCCAGCGGAAGTCGCCGCCCTCGTACGCGCGGCGCCCGGCGGCGAGCACGGAGTCCGGACCGCCGAGCGCCTCGACGTACCGGCGCCCGGCCGCCTCCGGCGGATGGCCCCAGAGGTGGGCCGGGTTGCCGTCGAACCAGCCCATGTAGCGCTGGTAGACGGCCTTGACGTTGTGGCTGATCGAGCCGTAGTAGCCGTGGGTGTTCCACGCGGCCTCGAGGCCCGGCGGCATCGTGAGCATCTCGGCGATCTCGGCGCCGACGTACCCCTGGTTGAGCAGCCGCAGGGTCTGGTCGTGCTGGTAGGCGTAGAGGTCGCGCTGCTGGGACAGCAGCGCGACGACGCGCTCGCGCCCCCAGGTGGGCCAGTGGTGCGAGGCGAACTCGACGTCGGTGGCGTCGGCGAACAGCTCGATCGCCTCGGTGAGGTAGCGCGCCCACACGTGCGGGTCGCGGACGAGGGCCCCGCGCAGCGTCAGGAGGTTGTGCAGGGTGTGTGTGGCGTTCTCGGCCATGCACAGCGCGCCGCGGTCAGGGAAGTGGAAGTTCATCTCCGCCGGCGCCTCGGTCCCCGGCGTCACCTGGAAGACGATCCGGACGCCGTCGAGCGTCTCCTCCTGGCCGGTGTGCGTGACGTCGCGCGTGGGCGGGATGAGCGTGACCGTCCCGGTGGACGTGGTCATGCCGAGGCCCGCGCCCATCTGCCCGTCCGGACCCACGGGGAGCGCGGCGCCGTACATGTACGCGGCGCGCCGGCTCATCGCGGCGCCGGCGTAGACGTTCTCCGCCACCGCGTGGTGGACGAAGCCCTCGGGCGCGAGGACCGGGACGCGCCCGGCGGCGACGTCCTCGCCGGAGACGACGCCGCGCACGCCGCCGAAGTGGTCGACGTGGCTGTGGGTGTAGATCACGGCGGTGACCGGGCGGTCGCCGCGGTGCTCCCGGTAGAGCGCCAGGCCGTCCGCGGCGGTCTCGGTGGAGATCAGCGGGTCGATGACGATCACGCCGCGGTCGCCCTCGACGATCGTCATGTTCGACAGGTCCATGCCGCGGACCTGGTAGATCCCGTCGGTGACCTCGTAGAGGCCGTGAAGCGCCACCAGCTGGGCCTGGCGCCACAGGCTGGGGTGCACGGTGTCCGGGCGGGGGCCGGCGAGGACGTCGGCCCAGGCGTCGGCGTTCCACACCACCCGGCCGTCCTCGGCGTGCACGGTGCCGGGCCGGCGGGCGGCGACGAATCCCCGCCGCGCGTCCTCGAGGTCGGCGGTGTCGGCGAACGGCAGGCGGTCCTCGGCCTCGCGCGCCGCCGCGGTGATCCCGCGGGCGACGGTCGTCTCGGTCATCCGCGCATCGTCGGGCGGTCGCCGAGGGCGACGCCTCATCCGCCCTGGGTGACGTCCGAGGCGTCGAGCAGGCCGCGGCGCCGGGCCTGGGTGACGGCGTGCCGGCGGTTGTCGACCTGGAGCTTCGCGTAGATGGCGCGGATGTGGGTCTTCACGGTGTTCACCGAGACGGCGAGGTCGTCGGCGATCTCGCTGGTCGAGCGCTGCGTGGGCAGCATCTCCAGCACGGCGTGCTCGCGGTCGGTGAGGACCGCGGGCTCCGGGTGCGCCGTGCCGGCGGGCAGGGCGAGCATGTCCCCGACGAGCGCGTCGGCCCGGCCGAACGAGCCCGCGTGCTCGGCGAGGAACAGCCGTACCGCCGGCGTCAGGTGGTAGAGCGGGCGGACCACCCCGCACCGGTCGGCACGCTCGAGGGCGGCGCGCACCCGTCGGCGGGCGGTCGCCCGCTCCCCGCGGGCCAGGGCGATCTCGGCGTCGAGCAGGGGAGCCTCGACGAGGACGGTGAGCACGAGGGGCGCCCGCTCGCCGTCGAGGGCCGGGGCGAGCAGGCGCCGGGCACCGGGGTCCCGGGCGGTGACCCAGGCCGCCCGGGCCTCGAGGAACGCGAGGTCCGGGGTCCCGGCGAGCCGGTGCGCGACGGCCCGGACGGCCTCGTGGGCCTCGGCCGCGCGTCCGAGCGCGAAGGCCGCCTCCTGCTCGTGGAGGGCGGCGTCGGCGACCTGGTGGTCGTCGAGCGCGCCCGGGTCGCCGGTCATACGGGTGTGCCGGATGCGGCGCCACCCGCCCAGGGCGTCGCCGAGGTCGAACTCGGCGGCCCCGAGGACGGTGGTCACGAGCGCGTGCAGCGAGGGGAAGCGCGCGGGATCGCCGTGCAGCGCGCGGATGGCGTGCTCCCGGGCGCGCGCGGGCCGGCCCCGGTGCAGCTCGGCGGTGCCGAGGATGGCCAGGGCCGCGATCGTCCACGGGCTGTCCGGCCAGCCGTGACGGGTCGCGCGCTCGACCACGGCGGACGCGCTGCGCACCATCGCGAGCGTGTCGCCCTCGGTGGCGCCGGCGATCCCGAGTGCCGACTCCGCCTGGAGCGCGAGATGGGGCAGGCCGTGCCGGCCGGCGATCTCCAGTGCCCGCGCCGCCTCCCGGCGGGCCCGCCCGGGATCGACGGTCGCGAACGCGGTGCCGCGGGTGGCGTGGGCCAGACCGCGCAGCGCGGGCCCGGCGATCGCGTCGGGGTCGACGCGGTGCGCGGCGGCCGCGCCGTCCCCGGGGCGGCCGTGCGCCGCGGCCCGGCGGGCGTCGGCGATGTCCCGCAGCACCGCGTCCCCGCCGCGGGCGTCCGTGTGCGCGAGGATCTCGTCGGCGGCGTCGAGCCGGCCCGTCTCGAGGGCGACGACGGCCCGCAGCAGGGCGAGCGGCGGATCGTCACCGGCCGCCGGGCGCCGGTCGAGGGCGCCGGTCAGGGCCGCGAGCTCCCCCCGGGCGAGGAGGTCGGCGGCCCGGCGGCGCAGGAGAGCCGCGGTCGCCTGCTCGTCGCCGGCGTCGACACTGTGTCGCAGGGCCCCCGCGGGGTCGTCGTGGTCCTCGCACCACGCGGCGGCGCGGTGGTGCAGCGCGGCGAGGTGCTCGGGGTCGCGGCGCCGCAGCCGGGTGAGGATGTGCGAGCGCAGCAGCTCGTGGATGTGGAAGTGCTCGCCGTGGCGGTCGAGCGGTGTCAGCATCCCGCTGCCCGCGGCGAGGTCGGCGAGCACGTCCGCCGCGCCCGGGTCACCGGTCAGGGCCACGGCCTCCTCGACGGCGACGACGCGCCGCACGCTGGTGGCCACGAGCACGCGGTACTCGCGTCCGGACAGGCGCGCGAGGACCTCGTCGACGAGGTAGTCCGCCACCGACCGGTCGTCCCCGGCGAACTCGGCGACGAAGGCGTCGGGGTCGGGCGCGCTGCGCAGCGAGAGGGCCGCCAGGCGCAGCGCGGCGGGCCAGCCCTCGGTCCGCTCGACGAGGGTCGCGATGCGGTCGGGCGCCAGCTCGATGCGCTCGAGGTCGAGCAGGGCCGCGGTCTCGGCGGGGCTGAACCGCAGGTCCGCGGCCCGGATCTCGTTCAGGCGTTCCGCGAGGCGCAGGCGGTCGAGGCCCAGCGGCGGGTCGACCCGGCTGCACAGCACCAGCGCGAGGCGGCGCAGCGGGTGGCGCACCAGCGCCCGGAGCCCGTCGAGGGTGGGGCTCCCGAGGACCTCGTGGACGTCGTCGAGCACGAGGCGCAGGGGCACCGTGAGCTCGTCCAGCGCGTCCACGACGCGGGCGCGCACGGCGGCGGGGTCGGCCGTCTCGGCGACCGGCTCGCGCAGCGGGCTCGTGGCGGGCACGGAGGGGCACGTCGCCAGGGCCGCCACGACGGACGTCCAGAACGTCACCTCGTCGCGGTCGGCGGCGTCGAGCGAGACCCAGGCCGTGTCGACGTGCGGGCGCGCCCGGACCCAGCTCGCGACCGTCGCCGTCTTGCCGTACCCGGCCGGCGCGCTGACCAGCAGCACCGGACGCGACGGCCCGCCGGACCCGCGCACGTCGAGGGCCTCGCGCAGGGCCGGGCGGTCGACGAGCTGCGCGGGGGCGTGGGGCACCGCGGTCTTGGCGCGCGGCATGACCCTCCCTCGGTGCCTCGTGCCAGGGGTCCGGAGATCCAGAGTTGTACGCCGGTCACGCGGCGTTGACCAGGTCATACGCCGCAATGCACCGGGTGAGGGAGGGGCCTGCTCCGGGCGCGCGCCCGCGACGGACCGACCGTACGCAGACGATCACATCGCGTCGCGGAGGGATTCAGCGGCGCCGCCGCCGGACGAGCAGCCCGATGATCACGCCGATGACGAGCGTGATCGTCAGCGCCGCCCACTGCGGCATCACGACCAGCGGGAGCAGGAGGCGGATGCTCACCAGATCCCGGTTCTCCAGCACGAAGATCACCGCGATGACCAGCAGCACCACCGGGATCACCCACCCGGCGCGCCACCAGGGCGTGGTCGTGGTCCGGCCTGTCGTCTTCTCAGCCATGGTCGACCTCCGAGGTCCCGACGGAATCTGTGCTCGGCGGCGCCGTGCCGGGGGGCGCGGCGGCCGGGGGTGTGATGCCGGCTGCGCGGCGCCGCTCGGCGCCCACCTGCCGGAAGATGACCTTGGCGGCCGCGGTGAGGGGGAGCGCCGTGATCGCGCCGAGCAGGCCGCCGACCGACCCGCCGACCAACACCGCGACGAACGCCGCGGCCGGAGAGATCTCGACGGCCTGGGAGAAGACCCGCGGCGCGATGAGGTAGTTCTCCAGCGCCTGGTAGACGCAGAAGAAGACCAGGGTGGCGACGGCCAGGCCGACGCTCACCGACAGGCCGACGCCGATGCCGGCCAGCGACGCCAGCGCGGCGCCCACCTGCGGGATCGCGTCGAGCACGGCGACGACGAGGCCGAGCAGCGCCGGGTAGGGCGTACCGGCGACCAGGAAGAAGACGAACGCCGCGACCCCGGCGATGCCGGAGACGGTCAGCTGGCCCGAGACGTAGCCGCCGATGCGTCCGAGCGCCTGGTCGGCGGTGTCGATGCGGTCGTCGCGCCCGATCATCCGGTCCAGTCCCGCGCGGATCCGGGGCATCGCGAGGGTGAAGTACACGAGCAGGGCGAGCACCGTCACCGTCGCGAAGACGCCGCCGAGCAGGGCGCCGAGCAGGCCGAACACCGCGGCGGCGGAGGTCGCGAGGATGTCGCCCGCCGCGCCGAGCAGACCCTGCAGCTGCTGGTGGGTCGACGGGTCGGCCAGGGCCTGGCCGGTGGTGCTCTGCCGGCCGCCGAGGCGGTCGGCGAGCGAGGAGAGCACGGTCGGCAGCTGGTCGGCGAGCTGGCCGAGCTGGCGTGAGGCGGGCACGACGAGCACCGCGACCAGGCCCGCGACGACGAGCAGCAGGCCCAGGACGATGAGGACGAGGGCCAGGCCGCGCCGGACGCCGCGACGGCCGAGGGCCCGGATCGCGGGCTCGATCCCGACGGCCAGGAAGAAGCCGACGAACACGAGCAGCAGCGCGCCCCGCGCGGCGTAGGCCGCCCCGGCCGCGAGCAGCACCACCAGGACCGTCGCCGTGATCGCGGCGTAGTCGGTCAGGGGCATGCGGCGGGGTCGGGGTGGTTCGCCTGCGGTCCCGGCGGGCTGGGTCATGTCGCTGCCTCTCGGACTCGGGGGCAGGACCGATCGACGGCTCAGCGTGGCGGGCCCCGTCACTGACGGCCTCATTCGTGGCGGGTGAGATCGTCCGCCGCCGTCCCCGGCCGTGCGGCCCGGGCCGTCGCCGGGTGGACGCGGCGGGCGGATCGGGGCCGGTCGCGCCGCGCGGCCGTCGCGGTCCGGCGCGGGCGCGCGCGGATGGTGACCGGGGCGGCGCCGGGCTCACCCGTCAGGGATGACGCCCGCCCCCGCGCGCGGGGCCACGGTGGAAGGCGTCCGGGTGACCGGGGCCTTCCTGCCCGGTCGCGGAGAGGAGAGCGTCGATGAGCCCCGCCCGCTACGAGGTCCGCGTCGCGGGACTGCTGTCCGACGACGTCGCGGCGGACTTCACCGAGTTCACCGTCCAGGACGCCCCGGCCGAGACCGTCATGTACGGCGAGATCGTCGACGACGCCCACCTGCACGGTGTCCTCGCCCGGCTCCAGGCCCTCGGTCTCCAGGTGACCTCCCTGCGCACGGTCCCCGAGTAGAGACCCGCCGTGATCGAGTACATAGATGCAAGCTTGAATCCAAGCCGTAGGGTGGCCGCGTGCCTCCCGCCGAGCCCGCGGCCGACCGCGCCTACCAGCTGACCAAGGAGCTCGTGCTCTCCGGCGAGCTGCCCGGAGGGCACCTGTTCAGCGAGGGCGACATCGCCACCCGGCTCGGCGTGAGCCGGACGCCCGTCCGTGAGGCGTTCCTGCGCCTGCAGGCCGAGGATCTGCTGACCCTGATCCCCAAGCGCGGCGCGGTCGTCGCGCCGGTACCGCCGGGGGAGGCCGAGGACGTCCTCGACGCCCGCGAGGCGATCGAGACGGCGGCGGTGCGCCGCCTGCTGCGCCGGCCCGACCAGGTGCCGCCGGTCGTGACGGCGCTGCGGGCGGTCGTCGAGAGGCAGGAGGCGCACGCCCGCGCCGCCGATCTCGCGGCGCTCGCCGAGGCCGACGAGGAGTTCCACCGGGCGATCGTCGACGCCGGGCGCAACGCCCTGACCGCGCGCTTCTACGCCACGCTCGGCGATCGGCAGCGCCGCATGAGCATCCACGCGTTCGGCCCGTCGCCCGACCTCGTGCCCGCCGTGATCACGCAGCACCGGGGGCTGATCGAGGCGATCGCGGCGGGCGACGGCGCCGGGTTCGCCGAGGCCCTCCGCGCGCACCTCGACGGGACCCACCGGCGATGACGCACCCCGGACGCCGCGCCGCCGCGGCCGTGCTGGTCTGCGGGTGGGGCGGCAACCAGTTCACGCCGCTGCTCGTCATGTACCGCGAGGCGGGGCTGTCGGTGGTCGCGGTCGACGCCCTGCTCGGCGCGTACGTCGTCGGTCTGGTGCCCGGGCTGCTGGTCGCGGGCCGGCTGTCGGGGCGCTGGGGGCGCAAGCCCGTCATGATCACCGGGGTCGTGCTGTCGCTGGCCGCCAGCCTGCTGCTGTCACTGGGCGACCTCGGGGCCGGCTGGATCGCCGCCGGCCGCCTCGTCACCGGGCTCGGCGTCGCGCTGGCGATGGGCGTCGGGTCCACCTGGGTCACGGAGCTCTCGGCGCGCCACGGCGACTCGCGAGCGCTCGGTGCGCGGCGCGGCGCGCTGTGGCTGACGGTCGGGTTCGGTGCCGGGGCGGGGGTGGCGGGCGCCCTCGCGCAGTGGGGACCGGCCCCGTCGGTGCTCCCGTACCTGGTGCACGCCGGTGTCGCGCTGGCCGTGCTCGCCGTCGTGGCGTCCCTGCCCGAGACGCGGACCGGTGCCCCGGCGTCGTCCGGGTCGGAGGGCCACCGTCACCCGCGCTTCCGGCGTGTCGTGACGCCGATGGCCCCGTGGATCTTCGGTGCGGCCGGGGTCGCCTACGCGGTCATGCCCCAGCTCGTCGGCGACCACCTCGGGCGCTGGGGCCTCGCCTACTCGACTCTGCTCACGGTGTGCACCCTCGCCGTCGGGGCGGCGATCCAGCCGCTGGCCAAGCGCCTCGACCGCCTCACCAGCGCCCGCGCCGTGGTCGTCGGGATGGCGACGATGGCGGTGGGGCTCGGGGTGAGCGTCGTCGTGGCCGTGGTCCGTTCGCCGGTGGTCGCCCTGGTCGCGGCGCTCGTGCTCGGTGCGGCGTACGGGATCGCGATGGTGTCCGGGCTGCTCGAGCTGCAGCGCCTCGCCCGGCCCGTTGAGCTGCCGACGCTCGTCGGGATCTACTACGCGCTCGCGTACTCGGGTTTCCTGCTGCCGTCGATCCTCGCCGTGCTGAGCGCTGTCGCGAGCTACGCCGTGCTCCTCACCGGCCTGATGGCCTGCGCCCTGATCGGCATGGCCGTCGTCCTGCGCCACTCCCGGCGCCACCTGCCGGCGCCGGGGTGATCGTCAGGAGCGGACCCGGGTCTCGAGCTTCGCCAGGGCGGCGGTCCAGCCGGCCTCGGCGCCGTCGCGGCCGGGAGCCGGGTAGGGCCCGTCGCTGAGGGTCATCCGGGTCTTCGGGCCGTGGTCGTGGAGCTCGACGCGCAGCACGCTGGGCTCGGACATGCCCATCGCGGGCATCGGGTCCGACCGCAGGACCAGCAGCTCGGGCTCGACGAGCTCGACGATGTCGTAGCCGACGGTGAACTCGCCGCCGGGTGTCAGCATCGTGATCTCGTAGCGTCCGCCGACGCGCAGGTCGATCCGGACGCGGTCGCGAGGGACCTCGACGTGGGCCGGGCCGTACCAGGCGGCGAGCTCGTCGGGGTCGGTCCAGGCCCGGAAGACCTGCTCGCGGTGCGCGTCGAACACCCGCGTGACGAGGACGTGTCCGTCGGTCGGCCGGCTCATCGGTGGTCTCCTCGGTCGTCGGGTCGGTGCAGGTGGGCGTCGAGGCGGTCCAGGCGGTCGTGCCAGGTGCGGGTCCGCTCCTGCATCCAGCTGATCGCGGCGTCGAACGGCTCGGCCTGCAGGCGGTTGCGCCGCCACTGCGCGTCGCGGCTGCGGGAGATCAGTCCGGCGTTCGCGAGGACGCGCAGGTGCCGCGAGATCGCCGGCAGGCTGATCGTGAACTGCGCGGCGATCTCGCCGACCGTGGCCTCGCCCCGCGCCAGCAGCGTGAGGATCTCGCGGCGGGTGGGATCGGCGAGCGCGGCGAAGGTGGAGCTGAGCTGGTCGGTGGCCATGTGCCCCTGCACTGAACAAGGTCGTTCATTGCGCTGTCAGTTGAGCGCTTCGTCGGGGGTCCTGGCAATGGTGTCGAGCGGTCGCGCGCGCGATGCTGCCGATGACCGTCGCGCCCGTCCCAGGAGATGACCATGTCCGTGCTCACCGCCTTCGCCGATGCGCTGCGCTCCGGCGCCGTCGAGGTCGTGGACCTGACCACGCCGCTGCAGGAGTCCACGCCGATCCTCGAGCTGCCCGAGCCGTTCGCGAACACCTCGCGGTTCCGGCTCGAGGAGCTCTCGCGCTACGACGACCGCGGGCCGTCCTGGTACTGGAACGACATCCACACCGGCGAGCACACGGGCACCCACCTCGACGCGCCGAACCACTGGGTCACCGGACGCGACGGCGCGGACGTCTCGCAGGTGCCGATGTCGACGCTCGTCGCCCCGGCCGCCGTGATCGACAAGACCGCGGAGGTCGAGAAGGACCCCGACTTCCTGCTCGAGGTCGCCCACCTCGAGGCGTGGCAGGACGAGCACGGCCCGCTGCCCGCGGGCGGGTGGCTCCTCTACCGCACGGGCTGGGAGGCGCGGGGCGGGACGCAGGAGGAGTTCGTGAACGCCGACGCCGACGGCCCGCACACGCCGGGGGTGTCGGCGGAGTGTGCCCGGTGGATCGCCCAGGAGTCGCCGCTGACGGGGTTCGGGGTGGAGACCGTCGGCACCGACGCCGGCGCGGCGGGCGGCTTCGACCCGCCGTTCTCCTGCCACCACTACCTCATGGGCGCGCACCGGTGGGGCCTGACGAGCCTGCGCAACCTCGGCCGCCTCCCGGCGACGGGCGCGGTGCTCCTGGTCTCGCCGCTGCCGATCGTCGGGGGCTCGGGGTCGCCGGCCCGGGTGCTGGCGCTGGTGGAAGGCTCGTGACCGTCGCCGCCCAGGTCGGCGCGCTGCTCGCCGAGCTCGGTGCCGGGCACGCGTTCGGGGTCGTCGGCAGCGGCAACTTCCACGTGACGAACGCGCTGCGCTCGGCCGGGGTGCCCTACACCGCCGCGCGGCACGAGGGCGGCGCGGCGACGATGGCCGACGCCTACGCGCGCACGTCCGGCTCGGTCGGCGTCCTCACGCTGCACCAGGGCTGCGGGCTGACCAACGCGACGACCGGGATCGCGGAGGCGGCGAAGTCCCGGACGCCGCTGCTGGTGCTCGCCGCCGAGACCGCCGGCGCGGCCGTCCGCTCCAACTTCCGGGTCGACCAGGACGGGCTGGCCCGCGCGGTGGGTGCCGTGCCCGAGCGGGTGCACACGGCGGCGTCGGCGGCGGCCGACGTCGTGCGCGCGTACGGGATCTGCCGCGACCAGCGCCGCACTGTGGTGCTGAACCTGCCACTGGACGTCCAGGCCTCTCCGGTCGTGCCCGGTGCTGCTCCGTCGCGGACGACCTGGGCGGCGCCGCGCCCCGATCCGGCGTCGGTGGCGGCGCTCGCGCAGCTGCTCGACGGGGCGCAGCGGCCGGTGTTCATCGCCGGACGCGGGGCACGGGGTGCGCGGGGGGAGCTCGAGGCGCTGGCCGACCGCTGCGGGGCGCTGCTCGCGACCAGTGCCGTCGCCCACGGGCTCTTCACCGGGTCGCCGTGGTCGCTGGGCATCTCCGGAGGCTTCTCGGGCCGGCTCGCGGCCTCGCTGATCGCGGAGGCCGACGTGGTCGTGGCCTGGGGCGCGTCGCTGACCATGTGGACCACCCGGCACGGGGAGCTCGTCGCGAACGCGGTGCTCGCGCAGGTCGACGACGCCCCGGAGGCCCTCGGCGCGCAGCGTCCGGTGTCCCTCGGCGTCCTGGGCGATGTGGGGGCGACGGCGCGGGACGTGCTCGAGGTCGTCGGGAAGTCGGCGGGATACCGGAGCGAGTCGGTCGGGCGGGCGCTGCGGGACGCGCGGCATCCGGTGCCCGACGAGGTGCCCGGCGAGCGGATCGATCCGCGCTTGCTCTCCGCCGCGCTCGACGAACTGCTGCCCGTCGAGCGCACGGTGGCCGTGGACTCCGGCAACTTCATGGGCTACCCGTCGGCCTACCTGCAGGTGCCCGACGAGGCCGGGTTCTGCTTCACCCAGGGCTTCCAGTCGATCGGGCTGGGGCTCGCGACGGGCATCGGCGCGGCGCTGGCGCGTCCGGACCGGCTGGCGGTCGCGGCGTGCGGCGACGGCGGGTTCCTCATGGGGATCGCGGAGCTGGAGACGGCGGTGCGGCTCGGGCTCGGCATGGTCGTCATCGTGTACGACGACGCCGGCTACGGCGCGGAGTTCCACCACTTCGCCGGCGCCGACCACGACACCGTGCGGTTCCCGGACACCGACCTCGCGGCCATCGCGCGGGGGTACGGGTGCGACGGGGCGGTCGTCCGGTCCCGTGCCGACCTGGCCGGCCTGGACGCATGGCTGTCCGGGCCCCGGGACCGGCCCATCCTGCTCGACGCCAAGGTCACCTCCGACGGGCCGTCCTGGTGGCTGGCGGAGGCGTTCAAGGGTCACTGAGCGGTGCGGGTCTCGGGGGTCTCGGGCGGCTCCCCTGTCTCGGGTGGCTCGGGTGGCTCCGCCCAGCGGATGAGCGCGATCGCGGCGACGACGAGCACACCGCCGACGATCTGCGTGGCCGTGGGTCGCTGGGCCACGAGCCACCAGGCGCCGAGCACGGCGAAGAGCACCTCACTCAGACCGACGAACGACGCGAGGCGCGACCCGAGGCGTCCGACGGCCGCGATGCCGGTGAGGTAGGCGAGCGCGGTCGACAGCGCCGCGACGAGGGCGACGCCGACCCACCAGGGCGTGGTCGCGCCGGCCAGGTCGATCGGCGTCGTGGTGGCCTCGAGCGGCAGGATCCCGACGGCGCCGACGAGCAGCACGACGACCGTGCCGACGAGCGCGCCGCCTGCGGTGAGGACGATCGCCGGCGGGCCGCCGTCGCCCGGGCCGGCGGACAGCCGGAAGTACGCCGCGAGGCACACCGCGGCGCCCAGCCCCCACAGCACGCCGACGACGTCCACGGCGGCGCCCCGGGCGACGTCGAGCACAAGCACGAGGCCGGCGATCGCGAGGGCGGCGCCGACCAGCGTGGCCGGCCGTGGGCGCGCGCGGGTGCGGGCCCACGTCCAGCCGAGCAGCAGGACCGGCGCGGTGTACTCGATGAGGAGCGCGACGCCGACCGAGAGGTGGCCGACGGCGCTGAAGTAGCAGACCTGCGCCCCGGCGAGCGGCACGAGCCCGTAGATCGCGATGGCGCGGAGGTGCCCGGCCCGGGGCCGCCAACCGCGGGCCACGACGACCACCAGCGGCACCGCGAGCAGCAGCGCGCCGCCGCCGAGACGTCCGACGACCACCGCGAGCGGTGACCACCCGGTGGCCAGCAACGACGCCGCGAACGGACCGGCGAGCCCGAACGCCAGCCCCGACAGCAACGCGATCGCGAGGCCGGGCGCCGTGCGTGTTGATCGCGGCTCGGCTCCGGTGCCGGGGAGGCCCACGTCCGGTGATCAGAGCAGTCGGTGCGGGACGGGGCAAGGAGCGGTGGTCCGGTCACGGCGTGACGGGTCAGGAGGCCGCGGCTCACGAGACAGCGGGCGGCGAGGAGACAGCGGGCGGCCAGCGCGCAGTCAGCGGGGGTGGTGCGGGTTCCGAGCGGAGATCAGAAGGGGGGTGGGTCGTCGAGGCCGGGGACGAGCGGCGGGGTGGTGGCCGCGCGGCGTAGAAGGTCGCGGGTGCCGGGGCCGCGGGGTGCCGGGATTGTCGGCGCGGTGCTGCTGCGGCGTCGGCGGGGACCGGTGAGGTCGCGGACCTCGAGGCGGCGCTCGTCGCCGGCTTTGTCGTGCTCGCCGTCGGGCGGGTCGTCGCTGTCGTCGGCGTCGTGGGTGTGGTGGTCGAGTTCGCGGTCGGGCAGGGGTCGAGGCGCCGGGGTGGGCAGGGGCGGGGGGAGGGGTCGGATGATCCGGGGTGGGTGGGTTTCGTAGGTCGCTCCGGCGCGGGTGGTGATCAGGAAGCGGCCGGGTTCGGGTTGGGTGACCTGCCAGCCGCCGTGGTGTTTGGCGCGGTGGTGGTGTCGGCACCAGCAGCCCAGGGCGCGGGAGAGGGTGGGTCCGCCCAGGGCGTGGTCGAGGGTGTGGTCGATGTCGGTGGCGTGGGCGGTGCGCCGGCAGGACGGGGCCACGCAGCAGCGGTCGCGGACCTGCAGCCAGCGCAGGACCTCGGCGCTGGGTCGGCGGTGGCGGGCCTGTTCGGGGGTGAGGTGTTGGTCGGGGGCGCCCGGCGGTGGCGCGTCGGGGCCGCTGAGGTCGGCGAGGCGGGTGTGGAGGTCGGTGAGCAGCCGGGCCCAGTGGGGGTGGTCGGCGGGGTCGAGGGCGGCCAGCAGTGTCGTCGGGACCTGGAGCTCGACGATGGCGGGGCCGTGCCGCCCGCGGCGCCCCCGCCGCCGGCGGTGGTCGCGGCGGGGGCCCGATGATCGACCCGATGATCCCGGGGGCGGGTCGGGGGTGCGGGGTCGGTGGCGGGTGAGCAGGACGTGCTGGAGGCGGCCGGTGTGGTCGGTGAGCACGATGCGCCATTCGCCGTGGTGGTAGCGCTGCAGCATCGTGCGGGCGGTGGCGGGCAGCAGGGTGCCCCAGCCGGGGAGCTGGGCGGGGCGGTCGTCGAGCCCGAGGGCGGTGCTGAGCTGGAGCCGGATTTCCACGAGGCCGGTGCGGACCCCGCTGGTCGGCGGCAGCTGCCCCTCCCCCCGACCGTCGTCGGCTCCGTCGTCGGCTTCGTCGCCGATGTCGTCGTGGCCGGTGTCCTCGCCGTGGCCGCCGGCGCCCTCATCGGTCGCGGGTTCACCGTCGAGCGGCCCGTCGTTCGCCGGGTCAGCCGGGTCAGCCGGGTCAGCCGGGTCAGCCGGGTCAGCCGGGTCGGCCGGGTCGGCGTTGGCGGGGTTGTCGGCGGTGTCCTCGGCCTCGTTCCCCGGTTCGGTCACTGGCTCATCGTCGGGCTCGTCGTCGGGCTCGTCGTCGGGTTCGTCGTCGGGTGCGTCGCCGCCCGGTCCGCCGTCGCGTGGCCCGTCGTCGGGGCCTCCGTCGTCGGGGCCTCCGTCGTCGGGGCCGCCGTCGCTGTCGGGGCCGCCGTCGCTGTCGGGGCCGTCATCGTCGGGCCCGGTGTCGGGGTCGGGTGGGCGCAGGGTGTGTTCGAGCAGGTCGAGCAGGGTGTCGTCGTCGAGGCCGGCGGCGGTGCCGTCGAGCTGGGCCAGGTACACCTCGGCCCGCAACTGCTCGATCTTGACCCGGATTCCGCGGCGGCGTAGTTCGGCGGCCAGCGCCTCGGCGCGGGCCATCGAGATCGCGGTCCGGTCGACCGGCAGGTCACAGCCCGAGAGGTTCGCGGTGCCCGACGGGTTGCGCGAGGCCAGCAGCCGGGCGCGCTTGAGCGCGTTGGTCTCGCGGCGGGCGGCCCAGTCGGCGTCGAGGGCGTGCGCGACGTCCTGGATGCGTTCGATCAGCGCCCCGACCGGCGGGGTGGGCGCTTCGGGCAGCAGGGTGTGGCACACCTGATGGGCGTGGTCGTCGGCCAGATCCCGGGTCCAGTCGGAGAACACGCGGGCCTTGGACTCGTCGAGGTCCCCGCCGCGCATGGCGGTGTGGACCTCGCCGAGGCGGCCGAGCAGGTCGTCGGCGAGGTCGAGCCAGCGGCTGGCCATGGCCCGGGACCAGCCCAGCGCGGCGGCGGCCTCGTCGCCGGAGAACTCGTCGAGCACCGCGCGGCGTTGGCGGCGGCCGGCCTCGGTGCGCCCGGCCTCGTGCAGCGCGGTCAGGAACCGGGCGGTGTCGCGGTTGCGGGCCCGGTGACATTCCCGCACGTAGTCGATCACCTCGACCCCGACCAGCCCGGCCGGGTCGACTCCCTCGAGCCCCTCGACCGGCAGCCACGACGGCGTCCCCGCGCCACCGCCCGCGCTGGGGGTGCCGGCCTGGTCGATGCTCACACCCGGGACGCTAGACCCGACCCCCGACACCCCCGGACGATCATGGACCGGGCCCCCGACCAGCGGCGACGCGGCAGCGGCGTCGCCGTCAGCTCCCCGGTCGAGATCCACGAACCCGACGTTAGACCCGACCCCTGACAGTCCTCGTCGATCTTCAACCGGGCCGTCGGCCAGCGGGGACGCGGCCGCCGCGTCGGCGTCAGCACACTGGTCGAGATCCACGAACCCGACGCTGGACCAGACCTCCGACAGTCCTCGTCGATCACATCGGGCCCGCGAACGGCGTCGCTGTCAGCACCCCCGGACGATCACGACCCGCGCCGTCGGCGCCCCGATCGACCACCCCGACCTGAACGCTCAGACGATCACGAGCCGGCGATCACGGCACCAGCGCCACCTTGCCCGTCACCGCCCGCTCCCCGAAGAGGGTCAGCACGTCGCCCGCCTCCTCGAGGGGTCGCACCGCGGGCGCCGGCGGCCTCAGCTCGCCGCGCGCGACACCGCCCAGCACCTCGCCCAGCAACGCCGTCGCCGCGGCCGGGGACGTCCGGGCCCAGTCGCCCCAGTCGACGCCGACCACGGAACGGTTGCCGATCAGCACCACGTTCGCGGGCAGCTTCGGGATCTCCCCGGACGCGAAGCCCAGGACGGCGAAACGTCCCGACGGCCGCACCGCTCGCAGCGCGGACTCGGCCGCCGCCCCGCCGACCGGGTCGATCACGAGGTCGGCGCCACCGCCGGTGTGCTCCCGGATCGCGTTCTTGAGGTCGTCGTAGCCGATCGCGTGCGCCGCGCCCGCGGCCAGCGCCGCCTCCTGCTTCTCGGCGGAGGAGGCGACGGCGACGACGTGCGCGCCCCGGCTGCGGGCGACGTCGACGGCGGCGAGCCCGATGCCGCCGCCCGCGCCCAGGACGACGACGCGCTCGCCCTGCGCCACGGGAACACGGTGGGCGACCGCGAAGAGCAGCGTGCTGTAGCTCTCCAACGCCGTCGCGGCCACGGCGCCCGGGACCTCGTCCGGCACCACCGCCACCCCGTCGGAGGGCAGTACGAGGTGCGAGGCGTACGCCCCGAAGCCCATCATCACCGCGGCCACGCGCGTTTCCGCTGCGACACCGGGTCCGTCGACGACCCGTCCCACCACCGCCGAGCCAGGCGTGAACGGCAGCTCGGGCCGCACCTGGTACCCGCCGCGGACGATCAGCGCGTCGACGAAGCTGGTCCCGATCGCCTCGACCTCGATCAGGACCTCGCCGGTGGCCGGCAGCGGGTCGGGCTCGTCGACGACCTCGAGGCCGCGCGGCTCGCCGAACGCCCGACACAGGATCCTTCGCACGTCGCTCTCCTCCCGGGCGCTGGGCAGAATGGTCGGGGTGTCTCCGGCAGAGGATCACACGGAGTCGGACGGACGTTGAGCGTGTCAGGAGTGCGACGGATGGGGATCGACGCGGACGAGGCGCGGGCACCAGCGCGGTCGGCCTCCGCCGCGCGCCTCTTCGAGCCCGATGCCGACGCCGCCTTCGAGCGGCTGGCCCGCCTCGCCACCTCGCTGACGGGCGCACCGGCCGGCGCCGTGTGGCTGGTCCAGGACGACCGCGTCGTCCGCCGCAGCGTGCACGACACGGCCGGCTCGACGGTCGATCCCGGCGAGCTGTCGACGCCGGCCGAGCGTTCGCGGTGCGGCCTGGTGCTGCGCGCCGACGATCCGGTCTGGGTCGACGACGTGACGGACGTGACCCCGCACGGCGCGACCGCGGCCGCCGACCCGGTGCGGGCGTGGGCCGGGTGCCCGATCCGCGACACGGCCGGCACGGTGATCGGCGTGCTCGGTGTGCTCGACGTCCGGGCGCGGCCGTGGTCGAGCCACCAGCGCGACGTGCTGACGACCCTGGCCCAGGCCGCCACCGGGGAGGTCGCCCTGCGCACGGCGCTGGCCGATTCCCGGGCCGACCGCTCGCTCGCCGTCCGGCAGGCGGTGCGGTCCGACCAGGACGCCCGCGAGGCGGGCCGGCAGGCCCAGGCGGCCGGTGCCCAGGCCCGCCAGGCCGGCGCCGCTGCCCGCTACTACGAGGCCCGGGCCCGGTCGGCGAGCGCCCAGGCCGCGACGTCGGACCAGCTCGCCGCGGAGGCCCAGCGCCTGGCCGGGCTGGCCGAGCAGCACGCGGCCGAGGCCGAGGAGCTCGCCGCGACCCTGCGCCAGAGCCTGCTGCCGGCACGGCTGCCGGCCTTCCCCGGCGTCGAGGTGGCGGCCCGGTACCGCCCCGGCACGGGCGGGTCCGTGCTCGGCGACTTCTACGACCTCTTCCCGACCCCGGACGGCTGGGGCGCGGTCATCGGGGACGTGTGCGGGAAGGGGCCCCACGCCGCCCGGACCACCGCGCTCGCGCGGTCCACGGTGCGCGCCCTGGGACACACCGACGACGACCCCGGCTCCGTGCTCGCCGCGCTGCACGGCGTGCTGCACGTGTGGTTCGACGAGCGCCCGAGCTTCGCCACCGTCGCCTACGCCGGCATCACCCCGCGGCCCGCGGACGACGGACTCGACGTCCGCCTCGCGAGCGCCGGCCACACCCCGGCGGTGGTGTACCGGAAGGACGGGACGATCGACGTGCTCGAGGCCGGCGGGCGGGCGCTGGGCATCCGGCCCGAACCGCGGATCGCCGTCGAACCCGTGACGCTGGACGTCGGCGACCGGCTGCTGCTCTACACCGACGGCGTCACCGAGGCCCGACCCACCGGCGGGCGCGAGTTCGAGCTGGACGGGCTCCTCGGGGTCCTCCGGAGCCTTCCCCCGGACGCCGACGAGCACGCGGTCGCGGACGCCGTGCTCGCCGCCGTCGACGACCACGCCGCGGGCGCCGCGCTGGACGACACCGCGCTGCTGGTCGTCCGCGCCGGACGCCGCTGACGGGCCGCCGACGAGCGCACCGATCACCGCGCGGGTTGGCCGACCCGGACGCGCGGGCACCCCCCGGGCATCATGCCGACACCGAGGACCGGCGACACCGACGTCGCCCACTGGCCCGACCCGCTGTGGGTCCGCACCCCCGCGGACAACGGCAACGTCCGGCTGCTCCGTCGTCGGCTGACCGAGTGGCTCGCCGGCGACCACCTCGACGAGGACGTCGTGGACGACCTCGTGATGGCGGCGTCCGAGGCGCTGGAGAACTGCTGCGACCACGCCTTCGTCGACCGGGAGGCGGGCGTCATGACGCTCGGCGCCCACATCGTCGACGGTGCCCTGGTGATCACGATCGTCGACGACGGGGTCTGGCAGGACCCGCCCACCGACCCCGGCGACCGGGGCCGCGGACTCGGGATGATGCGGGCGCTGGCCGACGACGTCGACGTCCGCGCAGGGCCCGACGGCACCCTCGTCGCCCTCACCCGCCACGTGGACCGGTCCGTCAGCCCAGGCGGATCGTCCCGCTGATCGACGGGGCGCCGGGCACGCCCGCCGTGACGCCCAGCTCGTCGGAGCTGCGAGAGCCGCCGGATGACGCGTCGTGGTCGGCGACGAGGCGAGACCCGGCGAAGGCGGGCCGGGAGAGGCGGTAGTCGAACGCGGTGACGCTCCGGTCGGGGCGGTGCCGCCGCGGGATCTCGAGCAGCATCAGCGCGAGCAGCGGCCCGTGCACGACGAGGCCGGGGTAGCCCTCGACGCCCGTGACGTAGGGCTCGTCGTAGTGGATGCGGTGCGTGTTGTACGTCAGCGCCGAGAAGCGGAAGAGCAGCGTCGCGTCGGGGACGAGGGCGACGGCCTCGGGGGACGGCGAGGACTCCGTGGCCGCCTCCGGAGATCCGATGCCCCGCGCCTGCCCGGGGGTCTGCGACCGGTAGACGATGTCGGACTCCTCGCTGACGACGACGTCGCCCCCGTCGCGCGCGTACTCGTCCCGCACCGTCACCAGCAGCATCTCCCCGCTACGGCCGTGCTTGACCTCCGCGCGGGTCAGGGAGGAGCGCCGGGTCAGCGGCTCGCCCACCCGCATCGGGCTCGCCACCCGCAGCCGCCCGCCCGCGATCATGCGGCGGCGGTCGGGGATCGGCGGCAGGAAGTGGCCGGCCGCGGGATGGCCGTCGTCGCCCAGCTCGTCCTGGCGCGGGTGTGCGAGGAACCCGAACCAGTGCCACATCGGCGGCAACGGGTCGCCCTCGGCGGCGACCGGGTCGAGGTCGAACAGCCCGGACACCGCCGCGACCGTCCACGCGGTGGTGGTGCCGGTCGTGGTCGTCGGCTCCGGGGCCCAGCCGGCGGTGGCGCTCGCGAGGTCGGTCACGGAGGCCACTGTTCCCGGTCAGACCGCCGTCCGCCCGCCGTCGACCGGGAGCACCGCCCCGTGGACGAACGACGCCGCGGGCCCGGCGAGGAAGACCACCGCGGCCGCGATCTCCGCGGGCGTCGCGGGCCGGCCGGCGGGAGCCGCGGCGGCCATCCCGTCGAGCGCGGGCCCGAACCGCTCCGTGCCCTCGGTGCGCGTGGGTCCGGGGCTGACCGCGGTCACCCGCACCCCGGCCGGCCCGAACTCCGCGGCCCAGGCCCGGGTGAGCGACCCGAGGGCCGCCTTCGACGCCCCGTAGAGCCCGATCCCGGGCATGCCGCGCTGCGCCGCCATCGACAGCACGTTGACCACGGCGCCGCCGCCCCGCGCCGCCATCGCGGGGGCGAGCGCCGCGACCAGGCGGTGGGGCGCGGCGACGTTGACCGCGAAGACAGCGGCGAGGTCGTCGTCGGTGACCTGCGGCGTCAGCCCGTCGGACGGGTACATCCCGGCGTTGTTGACCAGCACGTCGACGCCGGCGGCCGCGGCGGCCAGGTCGCGGACGGACGCCGCGTCGGCGAGGTCGGCCGCGACGAACTCGGCGGACCCGCCGGCGGCCCGGACCGCGTCGACGGTGCCGGCGCCGCGGGCGGCGTCACGGCCGTGGACGAGCACGTGGACGCCGGTGGCGGCCAGCCCGAGGGCGACCTCCCGGCCGATCCCGCTGGTGGCGCCGGTGACGAGAGCAGAAGAAGTCATGGCCGGACGCTAGGAGCGATACCGGGCGATCTCCGCCCGGTATCTCCGGCAGAATCGCGCGATGTGACCCGCCCCACGGCCCGCGTGCTCGCGCTGCTCGAGATCCTGCAGACCGGCGGCGTGCACACGGTCGGTGCGCTCGCGGAGCGCCTGGCCGTGGACGAGCGCACCGTGCGTCGCTACGTCGAGCACCTCCAGGACCTCGAGGTCCCCGTCGAGGGCGTCCGGGGCCGCTACGGCGGCTACCGGCTCGCGCCCGGGTTCCGGATGCCGCCGCTGATGCTCACCGACACCGAGGCCGTCGCGATCGCGGTCGGGCTGGCCGCGGGCCGCCGGACGGGGATGGTCACCGAGGCCGCGCAGAGCGCCACGGTCAAGGTGCGCCGGGTCCTGCCCCGGGCGCTCGGGGAGCGGCTCGACGCGCTGCTCGGGACCCTGGCCCTCACCGAGCCCGCGCGGGACGCCACGAGCCCCGAGACGGCGGTGCTGCTCGCCGTCGCCGACGCGGCGCGCGAGCACCGGCCGCTCGTCATCGCCTACGCCGGCCGCGGCGAGCGCACTGTGCACCCCTACGGCGTCGTGACGCACTCCGGGCGGTGGTACCTCACCGCGGCCGACCCGGCGCACGGCGACGTCCGCACGTTCCGCCTCGACCGCATCGAGCGCGCGAGGCCGGGGACGGGCCGGTTCGACGTCCCCGAGGGCTTCGACCCCGCCCGGCGGGTGCTCACCGGGCTCGCCGAGGTACCGCGGGAGCACGAGGTGTCGGTGCGCGTGCAGACCGACGCCGCGACGGTCGCGCGCCGGCTCCCGACCGGTCTCGCGGTGGTCGAGGAGCTGGACGGCGAGGTCCGCGTCCGGCTGCGCGCCGAGCGCCTCGACTGGGTGCCGTCCGTGCTCGCGTCCCTCGACGCGCCGTTCGTGGTCGAGTCACCGGCGGCGTTGCGCGACCACGTCCGCGCGCTCGCCCGGCGCCTCGACGCCGCCGCCACCGGCGGATAGCAGCTCCGCGCCGGCCTCCCGCAGGTGCTGCTCCCCGGCCACGACCTGGCGCCGCGACCACGGGCCCGGGCAGAACGGCTCGCCGCCCTGGAGCAGGTCGTCCGCCTTGAGGCCGGGCCACGCCGGCTCGACGATCTCCCGCGGCGACCGCGGGGTGGCGTGGCCCCAGACCAGCCCCCAGCCATCGGTCGTCGCCGTCGCGAGCCGGTCGCGGTGCTCGAAGTACAGCTCGTCGGCCCGCGCCGTGAGCAGGTCGAGGTCGACCGGGGCGCGACCCGAGCCGGACGCCGCCCGCCCGGTGGCCCCGACGTAGACGTGGACGTGCGGCCGCAGGCCCGCGACCCCGGGCACCCGCTCGTCGACGACGTGGGTGATCGCCAGGTGGCCGGGCTCGGAGCCGTCCGCGGTGAGCACCGATCCGCCGTGGTGCTGCACCCGGCGCGCGCAGGTCGCCGCCTCGCGCGCGTAGAACTCGCGCAACGCCGCCAGCACGCCCGCGTGGCCCGTGTGCTGCAGGGAGTCCATCCAGACCGCGAGCGACAGCGGCGCCGGCACCACCACGTCGACCGCGTCGTCCGGCGGGTCGGTGAACACCGGGTCGAACAGCCGATCGGACCCGATCGGCTCGCTGGACGTGGACACGGCGATCACCCCCGGACGCCGAGCGCGCCCCTCGCGGGGAGCCTACGGCGGCCGGGCGGTGACGGCAGGACGAACGGCGGCTTCGCTGCGTGGCCGGGCTCAGCGCGGCTGGATCTCGCCCATCGGTCCGAAGCCGTCGTGCGGCGTGTCGATGTAGAGGATCTGCGGCTGCGCCGACACCACGTACGGGGCCTTCTCGAAGAACTCCTTCACGTGCGGCTGCGCGACGTGGGTCGCCCCGGCCTCGGCGTCCCGGAAGTTCTCGATGCAGACGAACTCGTTCTCGTCGGTGAGGCTGCGGGAGAACTTGAACAGCAGGCAGCCCTCCTCGGCGTTCACGTCCTTCGCGTAGGAGTCGGCCAGCGCCAGCCACTCGTCCATCTTGTCGGGACGGATCTGCATGACGATGTTGATCACGATCACGGCTGCGCTCCTTCGACGACGGCGGCGCTCATCGTCGTGACGCGGACCACCGACCGTCAAGATCGGCGTCCGAGGTGCAAACGGTGGCGGCCGTAGGGTCGTGGGGTGCACGGACGGGGTACGGCGTCACGCCCGCGCGGACAGGTCGCCCTGCCCGGCGGCCGCTTCGCGATGGGCGACCACTTCGGCGAGGGCTACACCGCGGACGGCGAGCACCTCGTCCACGACGTGACGCTCTCGCCGTTCGGGCTGGACGCCACGACGGTCACGAACGCCGCGTTCGCGACGTTCGCCAAGGACACCGGCTACGTCACCGACGCCGAGCGGTGGGGCTCCTCGGCGGTGTTCCACCTCGCCTTCGCCGGCGACCGGTCCGACGTGCTGTCGAGCGTCGAGGGCGCCGGCTGGTGGCTCGCGGTGCGCGACGCCTGCTGGCGGCGGCCCGAGGGCCCCGGCTCGTCGGTCGGCGACCGCGCCAACCACCCGGTGGTGCACGTGTCGTGGCACGACGCGCAGGCCTACGCCACCTGGGCGGGCAAGCGGCTGCCGACCGAGGCCGAGTGGGAGTACGCCGCCCGCGGCGGCCTCGACGGCGCGCGCTTCCCCTGGGGCGACGAGCTGCGCCCAGGGAAGCGGTGGCCGCTCAACATCTGGCAGGGCCGCTTCCCCACCCACAACACCGCCGAGGACGGCTTCCTCACCACCGCGCCGGTGAAGACGTTCCGCCCGAACGGCCACGGTCTGTGGCAGATGGCCGGCAACGTCTGGGAGTGGTGCGCCGACCGGTTCGCCCCCGACGCGTACGCGCACGCGGCGCCGGTCGACCCGACCGGGCCGGACGCGGGGGAGAGCCGGGTCATGCGCGGCGGGTCGTACCTCTGCCACGACTCGTACTGCTACCGCTACCGGGTGGCGGCGCGGTCGTCGAACACCCCCGAGTCCAGCTCGGGCAACCTCGGCTTCCGGTGTGCGAGCTGACGCGCGTCACTGCGCGGACATGACCCGGCGGTAGACGCCCCCGTCGTCCGGCGCGGCGTCGTCGCGCAGCTCGATGCGCACCGTGTGGACCGTGCCGGTGAACGCGTTGCCGGTGCGGGGGTAGTCGGTGCTCACCGGTGTCCCGAGGTCGACGCCGACGTCGAGGGTCTCGTCGAACGAGAAGTAGTACGGGACCGTGGCGTCGACGACGCCGGTCGCCACCTTCGCGTCGTCCACCGACAGCACGACGCTCCCGCCGCGTCCCACGCCGCCGCCGTCGTAGGCGAAGTCGACCCGGACCTCGTGGCGCCCCGCCGGCATCGGATCCTCCGCGCGCAGCGTGTGCACCGCCAGCCCGAAGTAGTTGTAGACGTAGCACGCGCGCCCGCCGAGGCAGTAGAGCGCCCAGCCGCCGAAGCGCCCGCCCTGGGCGACGATGACGCCGTCGGTGAGCGTGCCGTCGGTGTCGACGTCGGCGACCACCGCGTGCGATCGGTTCTTGACGTTGGGCACCGTCTCCTCGATCAGGCGCCGCGTCCGGCCGTGGTAGGTCACGCTGCGGCGGTCGCCGACGAGGTCGAGCCGTCCCGCGAGCTTCGGGTTCTCCCGCTCGGTGACCCGGTCGTCGAGCGGGAGCACCCGGTACTTCGCGGCCTCGCCGAGGAAGAGCTCCTGGAGCGACGCGAGCCGCTCGGGGTGCTGGGCGGCGACGTCGTGGGCCTGGCTCCAGTCGGTGGTCGTATCGTAGAGCTCCCAGACGTCGTCGCGGAAGGACCGCCCGGCCGTCGGCACCATCTCCCAGGGGACGCCGTGACGGGTCACCGCGGTCCAGCCCTCGTGGTAGATGCCGCGGTTGCCGCACATCTCGAAGTACTGGGTGCGCCGCCGGTCGTCGGCGTCGGGAGCGTCGAAGGTGTAGCGCATGCTGGTGCCCTCGATCGGCTGCTGGCTGACCCCGTCGACCGAGACCGGCTCCGGGAGCCCGGCGCACTCGAGCACGGTCGGCAGGACGTCGATGACGTGGTGGAACTGGTGGCGCAGGCCGCCGCGGTCGGTGATGCCGCGCGGCCAGTGCACCACCAGGCCGTCCCGGGTGCCGCCGAAGTGGGAGGCCACCTGCTTGGTCCACTGGTAGGGCGTGTTCATCGCGAGCGCCCACCCGACCGGCCCGATCGGGTAGCTGTCGGGCCCGCCGATGTCGTCGATGCTCCCGATCATCTGCGCCGGGTCGTCGACGAGGCCGTGCCCGAGGCGGTGCTCGACGAGGGTGCCCTCCAGGCCGCCCTCGCCCGACGCACCGTTGTCGCCGATGAGGTAGACGAACAGCGTGTCGTCGAGCTCACCGAGCTCCTCCAGCTCGGTCACGAACCGTCCGAGCTGGGTGTCGGCGTGCTCGGTGAAGCCGGCGAAGGTCTCCATGAACCGCGCCCCGAGCGCGCGCTGGTCGTCGTCGAGCTCGTCCCAGTGCGGCACGCCCTCGGCCCAGGGCGCGAGCTCCGCCGTCGCGGGCACCACCCCCAGCTCCTTCTGTCGATCCAGGGTCAGCTCGCGCTGGCGGTCCCACCCGTGGTCGAACCGGCCGCGGTGGCGCTGCTGCCACGCCGGGGCGACGTGCAGGGGCGCGTGCGAGGCGCCGAAGGCGAGGTAGGTGAAGAACGGGCGGTCGGGCGTCATCGTGCGCTGGGTGCGGACCCAGTCGACGGCGTGGTCGACCAGGTCCTCGGAGAGGTGGTAGCCCTCCTCCGGCCGCCGGGTCGGCTCGACCGGCGTGGTGCCCTCGAACAGCAGCGGGTACCAGTGGTTCATCTCGCAGGCCATGAAGCCGTAGAAGTGGTCGAAGCCCTCGCCGGTGGGCCAGCGGTCGAACGGGCCGACCGGGCTGATCTCCGAGGGCGGGGTCTGGTGCCACTTGCCGAACGCGGCGGTGCTGTAGCCGTTGGCCTGCAGCGTGCGGGCCATCGTGGCCGCGCTGCGCGGCCGGAAGCCGGTGTAGCCGGGCGCCGAGGTGGCCATCTCGGTGGTGCCGCCCATGCCGACCGAGTGGTGGTTGCGGCCGGTCATCAGCGCCTGGCGGGTGGGAGAGCAGAGCGCCGTGACGTGGAAGCGCGTGTAGCGCAGGCCGTCGGCGGCGAGGCGGTCGGCGGTCGGCATCGGGCACGGCCCGCCGAAGGCGCTGGAGCTGCCGAAGCCGAGGTCGTCGAGGACGACGACGACCACGTTCGGCGCGCCGTCGGGCGCCGCCGTGGGCCGCACCGGCGCGAACGGCTCGGTCTGCTCGTCGATCCCGAACGCGGTGACCGCCTCCGGCGGCCGCTCCGGCTCGGGCAGCACGTGACGACCACCGGTGAACCCGCCCATCTCGAGGTCCCACCGTCCTCTCTCCTCGACGTTTCGTCGATCAGCTTCGCCCGCGCGAACGTTCGGATCCAGCGCACATTCCCGCACACCGGTGTTTGGATGAGCTTCATGGAGCTCTCCCTGCGCCGGCTGCGGACGCTACGGGAGGTCGCACGCCGGGGCGGGGTCAACGCCGCGGCGGGCTCGTTGCACTTCTCACCCTCGGCGGTGTCCCAGCAGCTCGAAGCGCTCGCGGCCGAGGTCGGCGCCCCGGTCCTCGAGCGGGTCGGGCGCGGGGTGCGCCTCACCGAGGTCGGGCGGGTGCTCGTCGAGCACGCCGAGGTGCTGCTCGCCGCCGAGCAGCGGGCGTGCGCCGCGGTGGAGGGCGCGCGGCAGAGCCTGTCCGCGCGCCTGACGGTCGGGGTGTTCCCCGCCGCGGCGGCCGCGCTCGTCCCCGCGGTGGTCGACGACCTCGCCGCCCGGCACCCGGGGATCGTCGTCGACAGCGTCGAGGCCGACACCGAGGACGTCGCCACCGACGTGCGGCACGGCCACCTCGACCTGGCCCTGCTGCTCGACTACCCGGACGCCCCGGAGCCCTGGCGCACCGACCTCACCGTCGTCCCGCTCGGCCGCGACGAGACCCACCTCGCGGCGCCGGCCGGGACCGCCCACCACCCCGGCGTGGACCTCGGCGCGCTCGCGGACGAGGACTGGATCCTCTCCGGACCGGAGACCTACTGGGGCCGCGCCGTCCGCACCGCCTGCCGGCGCGCCGGCTTCGACCCGCGCGTGCGGCACCGCGCCGACAGCTCGGCCACCGCCGCGGCCCTGGTCGCGGCCGGTCTCGGCGTCACGCTCGTCAGCGACCTGGGCCGGATCTTCTGCCCGCCCACCGGCGTCGAGATCGTCCCGCTCGCCCGCCCCCTGTCGCGCACGATCGTCGCCGTCCACCTGCCCCACACCGGCGAGCGGCCGACCGCCCGGGCCGTCCTCGAGGCGTTCGGGCGCGCCGCCGTGACCCGGGGGCTCGCCCCGGCGGCGTGAGCACACAGGCTGTGCTCATCGGCGTCGGGAACGATCGCCGGGATGCTCCCCGGCCTCCGCACCCGCGCCGTCGTGCTGCTCGGCGCGGCGGCGCTCGCGCTGGTCACGGCGGCCTCGGCGCCGGGCGGACCCGTGCCCACCGTGGCCGCCCCCACCCCGCCGATGGGCCTGGACAGCTGGAACGCCGTCGGGTGCTCGGCGGGGTTCGACGAGGCCTGGGTGCGGGCCCAGGCGGACGCGCTCGTGCGCACCGGGCTGCGCGACGCCGGCTACCGCGACGTCGACCTCGACGACTGCTGGGCCGCGCCGGAGCGGGACGCCGCCGGCCGGCTCGTGCCCGACCCCGCCCGCTTCCCCCACGGCATCGCCGCGCTGGCGGACTTCGTCCACGCCCGGGGCCTGCGCCTGGGCGTCTACACGAGCGCGGGGACCGCTACCTGCGACGCCGCGGGGTTCCCCGGCTCGCTCGGCCACGAGACCGCGGACGCCTCGACGTTCGCCGCGTGGGGCGTGGACCTCGTCAAGGACGACGACTGCTCCACCGCCGGCACCGACGCGATCGCCCGCTACACCGTGATGGCGCGCGCCCTCGCCGCCACCGGCCGCCCGATCACCCTCGTGGTCTGCGACAAGGGGAACTCGCGACCGTGGCTCTGGGCGCGCGGCACCGCCACGCAGTGGCGCACCACCCCCGACGTCACCGACACCTGGGCGGGCGTCGCCGACAACGCCCGGCGCACCGTCGCCCTGACCGGCTTCCAGGCGCCCGGCGCGTGGAACGACCCGGACATGCTCGAGGTCGGCGACGGCGGGCTCACCGGCGACGAGGAGCGCAGCCAGGTCGGGCTCTGGGCGATGCTGGCCGCGCCGCTGGTGATCGGGACCGACCTGCCCTCCGCCCGCCCGGACGTGCTGGCGCTGCTCGGGAACCGGGCGGTCGTCGCGATCGACCAGGACTCGCTCGCCGCCCCGGCCCGTGCCGACCCCGACACCGGGGACGGCCGCCTCGTCCTGCGGCGTCCCCTGGCCGACGGGAGCGTCGCCGTGTCGGTGACCGCGCTCGACGACCAGCCGGCGACCGTCCCCGCCGACGTGGCCGGCACCGACCTGCTCACCGGCGCCGCCGTGGTCCCCGGCGGATCCCTCGCCGCCCACGCGACCGTCCTGGTCCGGACGGTCGCGGGTTCGTGATGGTCACAGGCGCGACGTCGACCGGACGTCCGGGTGTCGGTAACGTCCTGATCCGACCGGGCCGATGACCCCCGTGGGTGCTGGGACGCCGGGAGGCGGGTCCCCGGGAGGTGGTCGTGGCGCGACCGTTGCGGTTGGTCACCGAGGTGCAGCGCCTCGGCACGATCGTCTGGGTCGCCGCGTTCCTCATCGTCGCCATCTCGGTCGGCCGGCTCGCCTACTCGGCGCTGGTCACGGTCCCGGCGAGCGACGACCTGCGGACGGGCCTGCTCGCCTACGAGGACACGCAGAACGCGGTGCTCTCCACCGACTCGTCGTTGCGCGCCTATCTCGCCACGCGCGATCCCTACTTCCTCGACCGCGCGAACGAGCTGGCCCCGGAGATCGCCACGGCCGAGACGACGATGGTCGCGACCCTGGACATGCCCGAGGTGTTCCCGCACGTCCTCGACCTGGTGGCCGCGCAGCGCCAGTGGCAGACCGGCTGGGTCGGCGAGCTCTCCGGCGTCCCGGCCGAGGACGTGCCGGCCTTCCTCGCCCGCGGCGACGTGATGATGCAGAACTACCGCGCGGCGAGCGCGGCGACCCGGGCGGCGGTGCTGGAGGAGATCGCGACGACCGACCGGGCGATGCGGACCCTGCAGCGCACGCTCGTCGTCGTCACCGCGCTCATCGCCGTCGCCGCGCTGGCGGTCGCGCTGCGCGGGCGGCGCCGGCTGCTCGCCCACGTCGTCGCGCCGGTCGACGGGCTGCTGGCCTCGGTCCGCGGGATCGGCGAGGGCCGCCTCGAGCCGCCGCACCCCGTCGACGGGTCGGCGGAGCTGGTGGCGCTGCGCGACGGGCTGGCGGACATGACGGTGGCGCTGGCGCGCCAGCGCGAGGAGACCGCGGTGCAGGCCGAGCGGCTGCAGGCGCAGACCGACCGGCTGCGCACCATCCTGATCATGACCCGCGAGATCGCGGGCAGCCTCGACATCCGGCACGTCGTGGACTCGACGGTGCAGGCCGCGGTGGCGGTCGCCGACGGGCGGGTGCTGCTGTGGCTGCTCGACGACGACGGGGCCGGCCTCGAGCTGGTGTACGACTCCGACCGCGGCGCCGTGGCCCCGATGGAGGCCCGCTGCAGGCTGGGGGACGGCGTCGTGGGTCGCTCGGCGCGCTACGGGCAGATCTCGCGCGGCGACCCCGGCGTCGAGGAGGACGCGGCGGTCGCGGTCCCGCTCGTGGTCGGGGCGCGGGTCATCGGGGTGCTGGAGTGCCACGACTCGCCCGAGGGCGAGGTCGAGGGCCAACGGCTGTCGACCGTGGAGATGCTGGCGACCCTGTCCGGGTCGGCCATCGAGGCCAGCCGGCTGCACGCCGCGGCCGAGCGACTCTCGCAGTTCGACCCACTGACCCAGCTCGCCAACCGCCGTCGGCTCGGTGCCGACCTGGCGTCGGCGGTCGCGGCCGCGCGGGCCCAGGCGTCGCCGATGGCGGTGATCATGGTCGATCTCGACCACTTCAAGGAGCTCAACGACCGCTACGGCCACCAGCAGGGCGACGTGGTGCTCCAGGAGGTCGCCACGACCCTGCGCACGGCGATGCGCGACGGCGAGACCGCCTATCGCTACGGCGGCGAGGAGTTCGCCATCCTGCTCCCGCGCGGCGGCCCCGACGACGCCGAGAAGCTCGCCGAGCGCCTGCGCCTCCGGGTCGAGGCCGATTTCCGGCGCGGGGACAAGCAGCTGGTCACCGCGTCGTTCGGCGTCGCGGGGCTGCCCGAGCACGCCGGGGACGGCGAGGGCCTGCTCAGCGAGGCCGACCGGGCGCTGTACTCGGCGAAGAACGCCGGCCGCAACCGCGTCCACCGCGCCGAGTAGGAGCGTGGTCCCGGGCGCCCGTCCCCGGGAGCAAGCCGGGGACGGGCGTCCGGGCGCCCGGGAAGGTCGGGCTACCAGGCGTGCACCTGACGCCGTGGTCGCGGTCTCGGCGTCAGGGACCGACAGTCGGCCGCTGACGCAGACCCACGGCTGCCTCCGTGGAACGCGGCGGTGTCGCGTGGGTACCCGGGACCCGGGCACGGAGCCCGTCGGGGGACGGGACCTTCTCCTCCGGTCACGCCGTGGCCGACCGCAGCTCCGTTGTCGTGAGTTGTACGCGCTCCTCGCTGCACGGACAAGCCTCCGACCAGCGGTTCCTTGTCCTCCTTGTCGTCCTCCTTGTCGCGGACCGGCCGCCACGCCAGGCTCCTGACGGTGACCTCGGAGCCACCGGACCCGTCCTCCACCCGGCGCCTCGGGGTCGTCTACGACGTCGACGGCGTGCTGCGCATCGCCCCGCTGCGGCGGCAGTGGGGCCGGCTGCGCATCCTCATGACCCGCGGCCCGCGCGACCGCCGCTCGCTGCTGGGCATGCAGCGCCTGCTGCGCGTGATCGCCGAGAGCGGGCCCGACGTCGAGGTGTTCTTCCTGACCGCCCTTCCGGACACGCTGCACCGTCCGCTGCGGGCCGCGCTGCGCCACGACGAGTACCCCGCGGGCACGGCGCTGATGGCCGGGCGGCACCTGATCTCGGGCTGGTGGTGGGGCGCGGGGCTCGACCACAAGCGGGCCGTGCTCGACCGTCTCGCCGCGAGCCGCCCGGACACCTCGTGGGTGCTCGTCGGCGACGACGCGGGCCACGATCCGGACCTGTTCGCCGGGTTCGCGCGCGACCACCCGGGCCGCGTCGCCGCGATCGCGATGCGTCACCTCGTCGAGGTCGACGACATCGACCGGGGCGACAGCGCCGACGGTGTCGACCACGACCCGCCCCTGGTGGAAGCGCCGAACGGCGAGGAGCTGCTGCCGCGGCTGCGCGCCGTGCTGGGCCTGGACCACGCGGCCGGCGCGCACGCCGTCGACGACTGGTTCCTCACCGCGCGCGAGCGCGGCAACCCGGCGACGCGGCTGCGGCCCTGGACCGAGGGCAACGCGGTAGCACTGCGCGTCCACGGGAGCGCCTACTACGCGGTCCTCGCCGAGCGCCTGGCCGCGACCGGCGCGGGGGACCTCCTGCTCGTCCTGGGCTGGCGCGGGGACGGCGACCAGCAGCTCGGCGACGACGGCCCGACGGTCTCCGAGGCGCTCGCCGCCGCGGCACGTCGCGGAGCCCGGCTCGCGGTGCTGCTGTGGCGCTCGCACCTCGAGGCGTTCGGCTACCACGTCCTCCAGAACCGCCGCCTCGCCGCGGATCTCCTGGGCGCCGGCGGCGAGGTGCTGCTCGACCAGCGGATCCGGGCGCTCGGCAGCCACCACCAGAAGCTGGTGGTCATCCGCGACGGCACGCACGGGGCCGACGGGGACGTCGCCTACGTCGGCGGCATCGACCTCGTGCTCGGCGCCCGCGACGACATCGTGCACCGGGGCGACCCGCAGTCCGACGCGTCCGCCGACGAGTACACCCGCAGCCCGCGTCACGACGCGATGCTCGAGCTGCACGGGCCGGTGGTGCGCGACCTCCAGGACGTCTTCGCCGAGCGCTGGGAGGAGCCGACGCCGCTCGCGCGCCTGCCGTGGCACGTCGTCCCGGACCTCGTCCACGGCCTGCCGCGGCGGGGCCGCGCGCTCCCGTCGCCCGCGCCCGACCCGCCCGCGGCCGGGACGTGCGCGGTGCAGGTGCTGCGGACCTATCCGCGCCGGCGTCCGCCGCACCCGTTCGCGCCGCGGGGCGAGCGCAGCGTCGCCCGCGCGTTCATCAAGGCCCTGGGCCGCGCGCAGCGTCTGGTGTACGTGGAGGACCAGTACCTGTGGTCGGCCGACGTCGCGCGCGTCTTCGCCGCGGCGCTGCACCGGTGCCCCCGGCTGCACCTCATCGCCGTCGTCCCGCGCCCCGAGCGCCAGGACCCGGGCCCCGCGGTGCTCGGGCAGGGCGAGGCGCTCGCGATGGTGCACGCCGCGGGGGGCGACCGGGTGCAGGTGCTCGACGTCGAGAACGACGACGCGCGCCCTGTGTACGTCCACGCGAAGGTCTGCATCGTCGACGACGTCTGGGCCACCGTCGGCAGCAACAACTTCAACACGCGCTCCTGGACCCACGACTCCGAGCTGACCGCGGCGATCCTCGACACCGAGCGCGACGCGCGGGAGCCCGCGGACCCCGGCGGGCTCGGCGACGGCGCCCGGGGCCTCGCCCGCCGCCTGCGCCTCGAGCTGATGCGCGAGCACCTCGGCGTGCCCGAGGCCGAGGACGCCCTCCTCCTGGACCCGGACCGGGCGGCGGCGACGGTGCGGGCCCGCGCCGACGCCCTCGACGCGTGGCACGCGGGCGGCGAGCGGGGCCCGCGCCCGCCCGGCCGCCTGCGCCGCCACGTCCCCGGGCACGAGCAGGTCCGGCTGACGCTGCGGCGCCGGTGGATCATCGACCCGGCCTACCGGATGGTGCTCGACCCCGACGGCCGCCCGTGGGGTGCGCGGCTGCGGCGCACCTACTGAGCCACCTACTGGGCCGCCTACTGAGCCACCTACTGCGCCCAGGTGGGGACGACGAACTCGCTGTCCGCGTACGGGGTGGGGCTGACGACGCGCTGGCGGCCCCGCTGGATCTGGTGGACGAGGTGGGCCTGGGCCAGGGACGGGTCGCCCGCGGCGTCGCCCGACCACGTCCGCGCGGTCTGCCCGGGGGCGTCGAAGCTGTAGGCGCCGTTGACGCCCCGGTGGACCGTGCGGCGCAGGTGGTCGGCCACCGCGGAGAAGTCGCGGAAGTCGCTGACGGCGGCCCAGGTGCCGGCGACGAGGTGGACGCGGTCGTAGGCGATGCCCGCGTGCGAGCGGCCCGGGACCTCGCCGAAGCGGCGGGCGTAGCGCGACGCGAACGCGAGCCCGAGGCGGTCGGGGTAGGTCCCGGTGGTCGTCGCCCACAGGACGCCGTCGGCGAGCGTCCCGAGCCGGGACCGGAACTCGGGCACCGACGGCGCGTAGATGCCGTAGACCAGCGCCGGGTGCGGCGCCGCGCGGAACCCGCGGACGAGGGCGACGTGGTCGTCGACGAGGTAGCTGCCCACCATGATCGCGGCGGGGTCGGCGGCCGCGGCCCGCGCGCCCGCGTCCGTCCACCCGTCGGCCGGCGGCGCGTCGACGACCAGCTCCCAGCCGCGCTCGTCCGCGCGCCGGGCCGCGTGCTCGAGGCCGAGGTCGACGAGGTCCCACACCGCCTGCCGCACCACGAGCAGGCGCCGCGAGGTCGGTCGCCAGAGACCGCGGTCGCGCAGGTCGCTGACGTAGTCGACGAAGTGGGGGCCGTAGTGGACGTCGCTCGGGCAGACCTGGAAGACGCGCCCGAACCGGCCCGGGTCGCCCGTCGCCCGCTGCTCCATCAGCCCCGAGGTGGCGGCGTGCAGGTAGGGGACGCCCGCCGCGGCCGCGAGGTCGTGGGCGAGGTCCTGGCGCGCCAGGTAGCCCGAGGTGAGGACGTCGACGTCGTCGGCGAGCAGGTCCGCGAAGCCGCGCTCCACCGTGCCGGCGTCCTCGGGGTCGACGTCGGCGACGCGGAGCTCGAGGCGGCGACCGGCGACCCCGCCCGCCGTGTTGATCTCGTCGAGGGCCAGGCGCGCGCCCTGCTCCATCTCGCGGGCGTCGGCGGCGGCGACCCCGGTGAGGGGGAGCAGGGCGCCGATGCGCAGCGGGCGGCGGTGGACGGGGCGGGGCGCGGGACGGCGGGTCGGCGCGTGGTCGGCGGCGATCAGGGCGCGGCCCAGGCGGATCCGCTCGAAGCCCGCCGTCCCGCCGGGCGGGGGGACCACCACGAGGCCCTCGTCGACCGCGCGGGCGGCCGCGGCGCCCCGGGACGCGACGTCGAGCTTGGTGAGCACGCGGTCGACGTGGGTCCCGACGGTGCGCGGGCCGATGGCGAGCCGGGCGGCCACCCCGGCGTTCGTCAGCCCGGCGACGAGCAGCGTGAGGACCTCGAGCTCGCGGCGGCTCAGGCCGTGGGGCAGGACCTCGAGCGGCTCGACGGCGACGAGCGCGGTGTCGTCCCCGACCGCCACGACCGCCCGGACCGGGCGCCCGTCGAGGTGCAGGGCCCGCAGCTCGCCGGCGCCGGCGCGCAGCGCGCCGGCGGCGAGGCGCCGCAGCGCCGGCGGGACGTCGTCGGCGTCGCCGTCCTCCACCACGCGGACCCGGCCGGCGGCGTCCACCCGCAGCGCGGCGCCACCGGGCGGGTCCGCCCGAGGAAGCGTGACGCTCATGGTCGTCTCCTGCGTGCCGGTCCCGCGACATTACCCCGGCGGGTTCCGCGGCGACCGTTCGTGACGTGATGGCCTCCCCGCCGCAACACGGGGTCCGTCGTTCGACGGATTCACGCCGCGGACCGCGGTCCTACCGTCCCGCCATGCGCCTCGGAATCTTCGCCCCGACCCTGTCCGGCGGCTGGGTCATCTCGACCGCGGCCCCCTGGTGGAAGCCCGACTGGTTCCTCATGCAGGAGACCGCGCTCAAGGCCGAGAACTACGGCTTCGACTTCCTGCTCGCCCCCAACAAGTACAAGGGCATGGACGGGGAGATCCATTTCTGGAACTACGCGCTCGACTCCTTCACGACGATGGCGGCGCTGGCGGCCGTCACGCGCAAGGTCATGCTGATCCCGTCGATCTCGCTGCTCTCGGTGCCGCCGGTGTACGCGGCCAAGCAGTGCAAGACGATCGCCGACATCGCCGGTCCCGGCCGCTTCGGCGTCAACATCATCAGCGGCTGGGAGAAGCCGGAGTGGGAGTCGATGGGCCTGTGGCCCGGTGACGAGTACTTCGGCTACCGCTACGACTACGCCGCCGAGTACATGCAGGTGATGCGGGAGCTGTGGGAGACCGGACAGACCGACTTCGACGGCCAGTTCTTCCACATGCGCGACGCCCGCCTGGAGCCGTGGTTCGACGACGGGAACATGCCCAAGGTGATCTGCGCGGGCCAGTCCGACCGCGGCATGCAGTTCACCGCCGAGCACGCCGACTACCAGTTCATGGGCGGCAAGCTCGACATCGGCGAGCTCACCGAGCAGATGGGGCGCGTGCAGTCCGCGTCCGACAGGGCCGGCCGTCCGATGGAGGCGTTCCCGCTCTACCAGTGCGTCGTGCGCGACAGCCTCGCCGAGTGCGACGACGTCATCGGGAAGTGGCGCGAGAGCCAGGAGATCGAGGTCGTCAAGACGATGACCGGGCACGCCTCGATGAACTCCGAGGCCGACGAGAACTCGCTGCACGCGACGCTGCTCGGCAACGACAACTTCATGCTGTGGGAGATCATCAAGGGTGACCCGAAGAGCGTCGCGGAACAGCTGCGCGCCATCGCCGACGTGGACGGCGTCAGCGGGGTCATGTTCACCTTCCAGGACTACCTGACCGACATCGACCGCTTCGGCCAGCAGGTCATGCCGCTGCTGGCGGACTGATCCCGCAGGGAGAGAGATGCCCGACGACGTCGAGGTCGCCGGTCTCGAGGGCACGGTCGAGGTGATCGTCGACCGGTGGGGCGTGCCGCACGTCTACGCGGGCTCGGCACACGACGCCTTCCTCGCCCAGGGGTTCCAGGCCGCCCGGGACCGGCTCTTCCAGATCGATCTCTGGCGGCGCCGGGGCCTGGGCCGCCTGGCCGAGGTGTTCGGGCCCGAGCACCTCGACCAGGACCGGGCCCGGCGGCTGCTCCTCCACCGCGGCGACATGGACCGCGAGTGGGCGGCGTACCCCGACGGCACCCGGGAGATCGTCGGCGCCTTCGTCGCCGGCGTGAACGCCTACGTCGACTGGGCGCTGGCCGGCCCGGACGGGCGGCTCCCCCCGGAGTTCGCGGCGCTCGGGCACGCCCCGGAGCGCTGGGCGCCCGAGGACGTCGTCCGCATCCGTACTCACGGGCTGTTCTACAACGTGGAGCAGGAGCTGGCCCGCGCCCTGACCGTGCGCGACCTCGGCGTCGCGGCCGAGGAGCTGCGGGCCGTCCGGGGCCCCGACGGCCCGCTGTCCGTGCCGGACCCCGCCGTGCTCGAGCACCTGGGCGACCACGTCCTCGCGGTCTACCGGCGCGCGTTCGAGCCCGTCGACCTCGCCGGCAGCAACAACTGGGTCGTCGCCGGCCACCGGACCGCCACCGGGCGCCCCGTGCTGGCCAACGACCCCCACCGCGTGATCACGGTGCCCTCGCTGCGCTACCTCGCCCATCTCGAGGCGCCGGGCCTGTCGGTGATCGGGGCCGGCGAGCCGGCCCTGCCCGGCATCTCGATCGGCCACAACGGGCGGGTCGCCTTCGGCCTGACGATCTGGCCGATCGACCACGAGGACCTGCTCGTGTACGCCCTGCACCCCACCGACGACGGCCGCTACGGCGTCGACGGGGGCTGGGCGGACCTCGAGGTCGTCGAGGAGGACGCCGGTGTCGCCGGCGCGGTGCACGAACTGGCCTTCACCCGGGACGGGCCCGTGCTGCACGTCGACACCGACGCCCGCGTGCTCGTCGCCCTGCGCGCCGCGTGGCTGGAGCCGGGCATGGCGCCCTACCTCGCCAGCCTCGCCTACCAGGACGCCGCCGACGTGCACGCCTTCCGCGCCGCCCTGGCCGGGTGGGGCGCGCCCGGCGTCAACCAGGTCTTCGCCGACGTCGACGGCGCCATCGGGGTGCAGGCGTGCGGCCGCGTCCCGCGCCGGGCCGGGTGGGACGGGGCGCTGCCCGTCCCCGGCGACGGGCGGTTCGCCTGGGCCGGCGTCGTGCCGCTCGACGAGCTCCCCGGCGAGATCGACCCGGCCGCGGGCGCGCTCACCACGTCGAACCAGGACACCGGCGACGCGTCCGGCGCGACGGTCGACTGGTACTCGAGCGCCCGCCACGAGCGCCTCGCGGCGTGGCTCGCCGAGGACACGGCGGTCGACGTCGACGCGAGCCTGCGGTGGCAGACCGACGCGTTCGACACCCACGGCCGCGCGCTGCTCGATCGGCTGGCCGACGTGGAGATGACCGGGCCGTGGTGGGCGGAGCTCCAGGCCTGGGACGGCGTCGAGGACGCCGGCTCGCGGGCGGCACTGCTCTTTCAGGTCTGGGTGCGTCGGCACTGGCGGCCGTGGCTGGCCGCGCGCTGCGTGGAGCGCCTCGGGCACGACCCCGCCGCGGCCGGGCGCCTCGTCCGCGACGACGCGCTGTTCTCGGATCTCCGCCCGGACCTGCGGATGCTCGAGGTCGTCGATCCCGCGGCGCTCCCCGACGGCGTCGCCGGCACCCTGCGCGGCGCGCTGGCCGAGATCGAGGGCCTCCTCGGCCCCGACCCCGCGACCTGGTCCTGGGGCGCCCTGCACCGCACCGAGCTGCGCCACCCGGTGCTCCCGGACGCGTCGCTGCCGCCGGTCCCGCGCTCCGGCAGCGGCGACACCGTCGGGCTCGCCGGGCACGACGCCACGTTCAACGCGGTGATGGGCAGCAGCTTCCGGATGGCCCTCGACGTCGGCGACTGGGACCGCAGTCGCGTGCTGAACGCCCCGGGGCAGTCGGGCGACCCGCGCTCGCCCCACTACGCCGACCTGCTCGACCGGTGGGCCGCCGGCGAGGCGTTCCCTCTGGTCTACACCCGCGCGGCGGTCGAGGAGGCCGCCGGGCACCGGCTCACCCTGCGCCCGGCTCCTTCGTGACGTCGTCGATCGTCAGCGTCCCGAGGTCGGTGTTGGCGACATAGACCTCGCGGCGGTCCGGGGACACGGCGAGGACGACGGCGTCGGCGTAGGGCTCCACGAACCACCCGACCTCGCTCGCGAGGTTCTCCGGATCGACCGCGGCGAGGACCGGGGGGTCGCCGGCGAGGGCGAGGAACACGCGCCGGCCGTCCCGCGAGACCGTCAGCGCCGTCACCGGTCCGGGCAGCGGCACCGAGGCCACGACCTCGCCGCGCGCGGGGTCGAGCACGGAGAGGGCGTGGCGCGGCTCGGTGCTGCCGACGTAGAACGCGTCCCCGTCCGGTGCGGCGACGACCACGTGCGCGGGGGCGTCGAGGGGGATCGCCGTCAGCAGGCGGCGCGTGCCGACGTCGATGACGTCGGCGGTCGAGCGGCGCTCGTCCACGGCGAGCAGGCGGGTGCCGTCGGCGCTCACCGCGAGCCCGGTGGCCGTGCGCCCGAGGGCGCCGACGACGCGGCGGCCGCCCAGGTCCACGACGAGGGTGTCGCGGGCCGTCGGGACGAAGGCCGTGGTGTGGCGGGGATCGACGACCGGGGCGCCCGTCGGCGGCTCAGGGAGGGCGATCGCGGCGACCACCGACGCCGTCGTCATGTCGACCACGACCAGCCCCAGGCGGCCCGTGGTCGTCACGACCATCTGCCCGCCCGCGGCGTCGGCGGCCGCCCCGACGGTCCGGCCGCCGAGCGGGATCTGGGCGACCCCGGTGCGCGCGCCGGTGTCGAACACGGAGACGCCCTCGGACCCGGCGTTGGCGAGGTAGGCCTCCCGCCCGTCGGCGGTGAACGCCACGGCGACCGGACTGATCCCGATGGAGATGCCGTCGCCGACGTAGCGACGGGTGGCGACGACACCGCCGACGATCAGCGCGACGGCGAGCGCGGCCACGAGCGTGCGGCGGGCCCACCGGGTCCGGACGAGCGGCGGCGCCCACCGGTGCAGCGCCCGCCCCAGGCCGTCGGCCGGGATCGTGGTGAGGCGGGTGAGCCGGGCGGTCGGCCGGCGGCGCAGCGCCGCGGACGCGGCCGCCGCGAACGCGCCCGCGGACGGCGGCCGCGCCGCCGGGTCCTTCGCCATGCCCTGGGCGACGACCTCGCCGAGCGCGGCCGGGATCGCGTCGTCGACCAGGGTGGGCGGCGAGAGGTACAGGTGCGCGCCGACGAGGGCCGACGGGTCCTCGTCGCCGAACGGCGGCCGGCCCGTGAGGCACTCGTGGAGCAGGCAGGCGAGCGAGTACACGTCGGAGCGCGCGTCGGCGGGCTCGGCGCGCAGCCGTTCGGGCGCCATGTAGGGGAGCGTCCCGATCACCGTGCCGTCGTGGGCCGCCGTCACGGAGCCCGTGGGGCGGGCGATGCCGAAGTCGGCGAGGTAGGCGAAGTCGCCGCGGCCCACCAGGACGTTCGACGGCTTGACGTCGCGGTGCACCAGCCCCGCCGCGTGCGCCGCGTCGAGGGCAGCGGCGACCTGGGTGACCAGGCCGACCGCCCGCGCGGGCGCGAGAGGCCCGTCGCGGAGCAGGGTGTCGAGCCCGACCCCGTCGATGAGGCGCATGTCGAGGAACAGCCGGCCGTCGATCTCGCCGAAGTCGTGCACCGGGACGACGTGGGGCTCGCGCAGGTCGGCCGCCGCCTCGGCCTCGCGCCGGAACCGCTCGCGGTAGGCCGGGTCGTCGCCGAAGCGGGGGTGCAGCAGCTTCAGCGCGACCCAGCGGGAGCGCCGCGTGTCCCAGGCGCGGCGGACCTCGCCCATCCCGCCGCTGCCCAGCGACGGGCCCAGGCGGTAGGGACCCAGCTCCGCGGACACGGCCTCCAGCGTCCCCGAGGACCGGGGCCGGTGCCCAGCCTCAGCCGTGCGCGGCGATCTTCGCGAGCGTGACCACCGCGTCCGGGGTGACGGGGACGCCGGGAGCGGGAAGCCGGGCCGGTGCGGACCCTGCGGATCGTGCCGAACCTGCGCAGCTCGGTCGTGGAGGAGATGCCCGCGACGCAGGCGGCGCTCTTCACCTCGGCGCTCGGCGACGCCGACCCCGCCCTGCTCGCGGACCCGCGCGTGCGCCCCTTCACGTGGCGACGGCTGCTCGCGGCGCTGCGCGACCCCGAGCTCGCGCTGCTCGAGGTCGCCGAGCCGCTGTGGGCGGGGGAGTGGGTCCGGGCCCTGCGCGTCGTGGTGCTGGTCAAGGTGCTGCGCCGCGACGTGGCGGTCGCGACCTACGCGATCGAGAACCTCGACGCCCACGAACGCCTGGGATCCCGGCTGCGCGCGCTCGGTGTCGGGGCCTCCATGCTGACCCTGGACGCCGTGGCGTTCGGGACGTCCGGCGCGGCGGCGAACTACCGGCGGGCGTTCGGGTGGTCGCTGCGCCGTACCGAGCACGCCGTCCTGCCGCCGCGGCTCGGCGCCTGCACGGTGTGCGCGCCGGGCGACGCCGAGCGCGGCCGGACCGTGCTCTTCCTCGGCACGCCGAGCGACCGCAAGGGGTTCGGGGTCCTGACGGAGGCCTGGACGCGGTGCGGGGCGGCGGACCGCGGGTGGCGGCTCGTGGTCGCCGATCCCTCGGGCGCCGGTGACCGGGCGGTCCCGCCCGGGGTGTCGATCACGTCGCCGACCCGCGCCGCCGTGCACGACCTCCTGCGGCGCGCCGCGGTGGTCGCCCTGCCGTCGGTGCGGCGCCCGCGCTGGCGCGAGCAGATCGGGCTGCCGCTGGTGGAAGGGCTGGCGCACGGCTGCCGGGTCGTGACGACGACGGAAACGGGGCTCGCCGACGACCTGCGCGGCCACCCGCTGGTCACCCTCACGACGCCGGGCGACCCGGGGAGCCTCGCCGAAGGCCTGGTGCGGGCCATGGGCAGCGGGTCCCACGACGTCGCCGAGACCTACCCCTCGGGCAGCGCGGGGTACGCGAAGAGCGATGTGGTCGCCTGGTGGCTGCGCACCGCGCGAAGTGACTAGGTGAACGCACCACCCGTCCACTAGGGATGGTCGTGTCCCGACTCCGAGAGGATCGCTCATGACGTCCGTCCCACCGGTGGCCGCGCCGACCGCGCCGACCGTGCTCACCGCCGAGGAACAGCGAGCCGTCTGGTTCCTCGGCGCCCTGGTCCGCGTCCGCACCGGGGGCGAGGCGACCGGCGGCTCGCTGGCCGTCCTCGAGCACCGCGGCGAGCGCGGCTACTCGAGCCCGCTGCACCGCCACACGCGCGACGAGGAGACCTTCCTCGTGCTCGACGGCGAGCTGCGCGTCGAGGTCGACGGTGCCGCGAGCGCGGCCGGCCCCGGCACCGCGGCCGTGCTGCCGCGCAACCTCCCGCACGCCTTCGTCGTGGTCAGCCCCGAGGCCCGCTTCCTGACGATCCACACGCCGGCGGGCTTCGACGCGTTCACGCTCGCGGTCGGCCAGGAGGCCGTCTCCCTGGACGCGCCGCCGGCCGACGCGCCACCCCCGGACCCCGCGGAGCTCACGCGCGTGGCGGCGCGGTTCGGTCTGGAGATCCTGGGCCCGCCGCCGGCACCGTGAGTTCGGCCGTCAGGTCGGCCGCGATCGTGGCGGCGTCCGCGGTGTCGGGCCAGTGCCGGACGAAGCGGCCGTCGGGCCCGACGAGGTAGGTCACGGCGGTGTGCGGCACCGCGTACCCGTCGGGGTCCTCGGGGTCGGGGCGGCGCCGGGCGAACACGCGGAACGCCCGCTTGGCGGCCTCGACCTGCTCGGGGGTGCCGGTGAGTCCGGTGAAGCGCGGGGACGACGCGGCGAGGAACGCCCGCATCACCGCGGGGGTGTCGCGTTCCGGGTCGACGGTGACGTAGAGGGGGCGCAGTCGCGCGTGCTCCCCGAGCTCGTCGAGCGCCGCGCCGAGCTTCGCCAGCGCCCGGGGGCACACCACGCGGCACGAGGTGAACCCGAACTGCACCAGCAGCCAGTCGCCCCGGTAGGAGCCGGCGTCGACGGGCGTGCCGTGGTGGTCGACGAGGTCGAAGGCGGCCTCCGTCGGTGCGCTCACGGCACCAGCTCGAGGTCGTGGGCCGGGCCGGGCGGCACGTCGACCCGCAGCCCCTCGGGCACCGCGCGGACGCCGTCGCCGGACCGCACGACCTCGCCGTCGAGGCGCACCTGCGCGCCGTCGGGCACCCGGTCGAGGACGACGGTGCCGTCGTCGTCGCGGCCCCGGCGGCGCAGCCGGGCGTGCAGGACGCCGTCGACGACCTCGGCCCGGCTGACCTCGACGTCCTGCCCGACCTCGGTCAGGGCGGGCTCGGCGAAGTGCTCGGAGCCCCAGGGTCGCTGGTAGAGCTCGTGGAGCCCGTCGGCGACGTCGAGCCGGGCGTAGCCGAGCAGGACGTTGCCGGTCATGGGCTCGATCTCGGTGCGGTGGCCGTCGCCGTCGGTCTTCGTGTCGTTGCGGGGGTAGTAGAGACCGCCGTCCCGCCAGGTCGGCGCCATGAAGCGGTCGGCGTGGGCGAGGATGCCGTCGAGGGTGGCGCGGTCGCCCATCTCCGCGGCCCACGCGGCGACCCAGCCGAGGTCGCAGGTGTCGTTGACGACGGTCTGGCCCATGACCTCCATGGCCGGCGTCGAGCGGACCGCGACGGTGCCGTCGGGGCCGTGCTCGAGGAAGTCGGCGACCTGGCGCGGGTAGTTCTCGCGCACGAACTCGCGGTTCCAGGTGTTCATCAGCGCGCCGCACCAGGCGTCCACCCACGGCGCCTGCAGCGCGTTCGGCCGTACGACGTGGGAGTCCTCGAGGATCATCTGGTTGTAGTGGCCGGTGTCGTCGAGCCGGCCGAAGTCCGCCCACGCCTTCTCGTAGCCGGCGACCACCTCGGTGGCGCGGTCCCCGCCGGTGATCACGTCGTGGAGCCGGAAGCCGAGGATCGCGGGCTGGTTGCAGATCTGGAAGACGCAGTTGGGCTCGCAGGCGATGCCGAGGTAGCCGTTCTCGACCATCTGCCAGTAGAGGTGCTCGTTGAGCGAGTCGCGGTCGTAGGCGAACCGCTTCGGCTCGCCGCCCCAGAAGAACGACCAGTGCTCGAAGGTGAGCGCCCCGGGCTGGGCGTAGCGGTCGTCGGCGAAGAGGTGGTCGTGCAGCAGGGCGCACGACTGCACGTACGCCGAGTACATGATGTTGTCGCGCACCACCGGGTCCCACTCCTCGTGGTAGCCGTCCGAGAGGTGCGCGTTCATGACCATGCCGCCGCGGGAGACGTCGCGCCAGTAGAGCCAGACGTCGGGCATGAGCAGCTTCTCGATCAGCCGCTGGATCGTCGGCCGGAAGAGCCCGGGTGCCGCGGGGAGACGGTGCCGGTGGGCGAGGGCGAGCCCGTAGATCATGTAGGCGAGCTGGAAGCGGTAGCTGCCGAAGTCGTCCTCGCCGGCACCCTTGCCCTGCATCAGCGACCAGTCGTGGGGCAGCCGGCGGGACAGGTTGTCCCAGTGCCGCAGATGGCCGATCTGGTTCGCGTCCAGCACCGACGGCGTCGTCATGCACCCGGACGCTAGCCAGGTCCGACCCACCCCCGGTAGGCCTCGGCGTCGACGTTGCGCCCGCACACGACGGTGACGACGTGCCGGCCGGCGAAGCGGTCGGGGTCGGTGAGCACCGCCGCGACGCCGAGCGCGGCCGACGGTTCGACGACCAGCCCCGCGTGCTCGGCCAGCATCCGCATCCCGGTGACGATCGCGGTCTCGGGGACGAGGACCGCGTCGTCGGCGACCTGCCGCAGGTCGCCGAGCACAGCGGCGATCGGTCGGCGGCCGGCCACGCCGTCGGCGATCGTGTCGGTCGGGCCGGTGGTGACGACGCGCCCCGCGCGCCAGGAGTACGTCATCGCCGGCGCGCCCCACGGCTGCACGCCGATCACCTCGACCCCGGGCGCGAGCTCGGACAGCACGTGCCCGACGCCCGTGGCGAGCGCGCCGCCGCCGAGGGCGAGCAGGACGGCGTCGATCGTCGACGCCTTCGGGACCAGTTCGAGACCGATCGTCGCCGCGCCCTCGCAGGTCTCGACGTCGAGGCTGTCCTCGACCAGCCGGATGCCGTGGCGCCGGGCGATCGTGGCCGCCCGCTCGCGCGCCGCGTCGAAGTCGCCGTCCACCAGCTCCAGCCGCGCGCCCAGGGCCCGGATGCGGTCGAGCTTCGCGGCCGGCGCGGCGCGGGACGCGACGACGGTGACGTCGAGCCCCCGGCGCCGCCCGGACCAGGCGAGCGCCTGCCCGAGGTTGCCGGCGCTGGCGCAGACGGCGGGTCGGGAGCCGAGCCCGTGCGCGACCACCTCGGCGCCGCGTCCCTTGAAGCTGCCCACCGGGTTGGCCGTCTCGAGCTTGATACCCACCGCGCATCCCAGCGCGGCATCGAGCACGTCGGAGCGCTCGAGCGGGGTGTCGAGGAAGACCGGGTCGATCACCCGCCGGGCCGCGCGGATGCGGTCGGTGTCGAGCCGCGTCGCCGGCACGGGCGGCCCCGCTCAGCGGCCGGAGCGGGGTGTCTCCACCGACACCATCGTCGACTTGATCACCGCGATCGCCAGGTCGCCGACCTTGAGATCCAGCTCCTGCACGGCCTCGGTGCTCATCAGGGAGACGATGCGCGCCGGCCCGCACTGCATCTCGACCTGGGCCATGACCGTGTCGGCGACGACGTCGGTCACCAGCCCGACGAGCCGGTTGCGGGCCGAGCGGTTGACGCCCGACGGGTCCTCGACCTGGTGCGCCCGGCGCTGGGCGAGCTTCGCCAGGACCTCGCCGTCGACGACGCGGCGGCCCGAGGCGTCGAGCGTGGTCACGCCCTCGGCCTCGGCGAGACGCCGCATGGTGTCGTCGCTGATCCCGAGCAGGTTCGCGGCCTCGGCGATCCGGTACGTCGGCACCCTCGACAGGCTAGCGACCCGCCCCTGGTCTCCGGACCGGGCGGCCGCGATGCTGACCGGTGTGGTGCCGGGGGAGACGGTCGACGACCCGCTGCGCTGCGGGGTCCTGGGCGAGGTCGTCCTCGGGGCGGGGTCGCGGAGCGAGCCGGTCGCCGGGCGCCGGACCGCCGAGGTGCTCGCCGCGCTGCTGGTGGACGTCTCGTGCCCGCGGTCGGTCGAGGATCTCGTGGCCGCGGTGTGGGGCGATGACGCCCCACCGACCGCGGCGACGATGGTGCACGGCGCGGTCCGGCGGCTGCGCACCGCGGCCGGCGGAGACCGGGGCCGCTTCGTGGTCTCCCGCGGCGGCCGGTACGCGGTGGCCCCCGAGGTGGCGCTCGACGCCGCGGAGTTCGAGGCGCTGGTGGCCGGGGCCCGGCCCGAGGTGGCGTCGTCGCCCGCCCGGGCGGCCCGGCGGCTGTCCGCGGCGCTCGCGCTGTGGCGCGGTCCGGCCTACGCGGGCGTCGAGCAGCCCTTCGCCCGGGACGAGGCGGCGCGGCTCGACGCGCTGCGCGTCGAGTGCGCCGAGCTGCTGGCGCAGGCCGAGCTCGCCCTCGGCGAGCCCGCCCGCGCGGTGGCGGTGCTCGCCCCTCTCGTCGCCGCCGACCCGTCTCGCGAACGCGCGGCCGGCGTGCTGATGACCGCCCTGGCCGGCGCCGGCCGCACCGCCGAGGCGCTGCGCACCTTCGACCGCGTCCGCGCGGCGCTGGCCGAGGACCTGGGGCTGGAGCCGGGCCCGGCGCTGCGGGAGATCGCGGCCGGGCTCCGCCGCGGGGACGACGTCCCGGACCGGGGATCGGCCCGGGCGCTGCGGGGCCCGCCGCGCCCGCTGGGCTCCTTCGTCGGGCGGGAGGACGACCTCGCCCACCTCGCCGGCCTCCTCGCGGACCACCGGCTGGTCACCGTGACCGGGCCCGGAGGGGCCGGCAAGACCCGGCTCGCCCTCGAGGCCTGCGGTCGCGGGCCGGCGCGGGTGGTGTTCGTCGACCTCGCCCGCGCGGCGTCCGGCGACCGGTTCGAGGACGTGGTCGCCGACGCGACCGGGGTCCGGGCCGATCCCGGCGCGGTCGCGGCCGTCGTCGCCGTCGCCCTCGCCGACGCACCGACACTGCTCGTGCTCGACAACGCCGAGCACGTGCTGGACCGCTGCGCGGCGTTCGTGCGCGCGCTGCTCGAGAGCACCGGCGGCGTCGGTGTGCTGGTGACCAGCCGGGAACGCCTGGGACTGCCCGGCGAGCAGGTGTCGGCGCTCGACCCCCTCCCGCTGCCCCCGCCGCGGGCGGAGCCCGGCGAGATCGGGCGGTCCCCGGCCGTGCAGCTGTTCGTCCGGCGCGCCGCCGCGGCGCGGTCGGGCTTCGCGCTCGCCGCGGACAACGCCGAGGCGGTCGCCGAGATCTGCCGCCGGCTCGACGGTCTGCCGCTCGCGGTCGAGCTCGCGGCGGCGCGGACCGCGGCGCTACCGCTCGCCGAGCTCGAGGCCGGCCTCGGCGACCGGTTCCGGCTCCTGGCCCCGTCCGCCCGCCGCCACGACCCGTCGCGCCGTGCCGGCCTGGCCGCCACGATCGCCTGGAGCCGCGACCTGCTCGACGACGCCGAGCAGCGACTGTTCGCGCGCCTCGGTGTCTTCCCGGCGGGCTTCGACCTCGACGCGGTGCGGGCCGTCACCGGTGACGGGCACGCCGCGGCGACCCTGGGGCGCCTGGTCGACGCGAGCCTGGTGCGTCCCGAGGACACGGCCGGCGACCGCTGGCGCTACCGGATGCTCGAGTCGACCCGGGAGTTCGCCGTCTCGTGCCTCGCCCCCGGCGAGCTCGACGCGCTGCGCCGGCGCCACGCCCACCACTTCCTCGCGGTCGGCCGCGACGCCGCCCCACACCTGCACCGGGCCGGCGCGGGCCCCTGGCTGGACGCGCTGCACGCCGAGCGCGACAACCTGCGCGCCGCGCTCCGCTGGGCCGAGGGCACCGACGACTCCGACGGGGACCCCGAGGTACTGCTTTGGCTGTGCGACGTCCTCTGGCACTACTGGGACGTGCGCGGGTCCCGTGCCGAGGGGCTCGCCCGGCTCACCGCGGCCCTGGCGGTCGTCGGCCCCGACGACCCGCGACGCATGGCGCTGCTCTCCGCCTGCGCGCTGCTGCACCTCGGGCGGGGCGAGTTCGACGACACCGAGCGGGTGGCCGGCGAGCAGCTCCGTCTCGCCCTCGCCGCGGGGGACCGGCGGTGGGAGGGCGACGCGCAGGCCCTGCGCGCCACGGTCGACTGGGCGCGGGGCCGCTTCGACCGCGCCCAGCAGCGCTACGAGGACGGCATCGCCGCCTCGCTGGCCGGGGGCGACGTGTGGCGCGGGGCGATGGCTGAGGCGCAGCTGGCGCGCCTGCACCGCGACCGCGCCGAGCCCGACGCGGCGCGTGCCCTCGCCCGGCGCGCGACGGACCACGCCGACGAGGTGGGCGAGGACCTCGCCCGCGGGCTGGCCCTCGACGTCCTGGCGTCGATCGAGCAGCGGTGGGGCGACCCGGCCGACGCCCGCCGCCTCGTCGAGGCCGCCCTGGAGCACTACCGGCTCGTCGGCTACCGCGAGGGCGAGGCGTCGGCGCTCGCGCTGTCGGCCCGGATCGCGGCCGCGGACGCCGACCTCGCCGGGGCCCGGCGCGGCTTCGACCAGGCCGGGCGCATCTTCCGTCGCATCGGGCACCGGGCGGGCGCCGCGGCCACCGCGGAGGAGCTCGCCGCGCTCGGGTGATCGTGAACTCGGTGACGATCCCGCGCAGATGTGACCGCGTTCGTCACCGGGACGGCGATCGAGACCGCGCCGGGCTGGGTTAGCGGGGGATTAGCGGGCGCTCGAACCGTTGTCCGCCATGAGCACCCTCGACCACGACCCGGCCACCGTCCTGCGCCCCGCCGACGCCGGGTACGACGCCGCCCGGTCCGTCTTCAACGCGATGATCGAGCGGCGGCCCGCGGCGATCGTGCGCTGCCGCGACGCCGGGGACGTCGCCCGCGGCATCGCCCTGGCCCGGGCCCACGACCTCGCGCTGTCGGTGCGCGGCGGCGGGCACAACGTCGCGGGCACCGCCGTCTGCGACGGCGGGGTGATGCTCGACCTGTCCGCGATGCGTGACGTCCGCGTCGACCCGGTGGCCCGCACGGCGGTGGCCGGCCCCGGCTGCCTGCTCGGGGACCTCGACCGCGCCACCGCCGTGCACGGTCTCGCGACCCCGCTCGGCGTCATGTCGGGCACCGGCATCGCCGGGCTCACCCTGGGTGGCGGCCTGGGCTGGCTGAACGGACGCCACGGGCTGGCCTGCGACAACCTCGTCGCCGCCGAGGTCGTCACCGCCGACGGCGCCGTGCGCCATGTCGATGCCGACCACCACCCCGACCTGCTCTGGGGCCTGCGGGGCGGCGGCGGCAACCTCGGGGTCGTCACGGCCTTCACCCACCGGCTCCACCCGATCGACACCGTCCTCGCGGGCGGCCTGTCCTGGCCGTGGGCGGCGGCCCGCGACGTGCTGCGCCGCCACGACGACCTCCTCGCCACCGCCCCCGACGAGCTCGCGACCGCCGTCTCGTTCACCCGGGACCCGGAGGCCGGGCCGGTCGTCTCGATCGCCGTCTGCTGGAGCGGGGACCTCGCGGCCGGCGAGCAGGTGCTCGCGCCGCTGCGCTCGGTCGCCGCCCCGACCGTCGACACCGTCGCGCCGACGTCCTTCGTCGCCTGGCAGAGCGCTCCCGACGCGGGCTACCCCCTCGGGCGGCGCCACTACTGGAAGTCGGGCTACCTGCGCGAGCTCACCGAGGACGCGATCTCGGCGCTCCTCGACCTGGTGCCCGTCATCCCGTCGGCCGCGAGCGGCGTCGGGATGCAGGCCCTGCGGGGCGCGGCGGCCCGCGTGCCGGTCGACGCCACGGCCTTCCCCCACCGCGCCCGGCAGTACGACGTGCTCCTGCTCGGGCAGTGGGACGACCCCGCCGACGACGAGCGCAACGTCGCGTGGGGGCGCCGCTCCTTCGACGCGCTCGCGCCGCACCTCGCCGACGCGGTCTACGTCAACAACCTCGGCGCGGAGGGCCCGGACCGCGTGCGCGCCGCGTACGGCCCCAACCACGCCCGCCTCGCCGAGCTCAAGCGGACCTGGGACCCCGACAACGTCTTCCGGCTCAACCAGAACGTCGCACCGGCGCGGGGCTGAGTGGACCACGGTGCGTGGTCCCGACGGGTCCTGGCGCGCCACCGGGGAGGGCAGGAGTCTGAGAGGTATCTCAGTGGCTCTCGGCACAGGAGTGGATCCATGAAGAAGCTTCTCAACGACCCGGGCGACCTCGTCGCCGAGTCCCTGCGCGGGCTGGACCGCGCGCACCCCGAACTGCGCGTCGACCACGAGAACCGGATCCTCTACCGCGCCGACGCCCCGTTGGCCGGCAAGGTCGGGCTGCTCTCGGGCGGCGGCAGCGGCCACGAGCCCGCGCACGGGGGCTTCATCGGGCCCGGCATGCTCGACGCGGTCTGCGCCGGCGAGGTGTTCACCTCGCCCGTGCCCGACCAGATGGCCGAGGCCACCAAGAACATCGACGGCGGCGTCGGCGTCCTGCACCTCGTCTGGAACTACACCGGCGACGTCATGAACTTCGACATGGCCGCCGAGCTGGCCGCCGCGGAGACCGACACGCGCGTCGAGGCCGTGGTCATGAACGACGACGTGGCGGTCGAGGACAGCCTGTTCACCGCGGGCCGGCGTGGCACCGGCGCCGCCATCGCCGTCGAGAAGATCGTCGGGGCCGCCGCCGAGCAGGGGCGCAACCTCACCGAGCTGGCCGACCTCGCGCGGCGCGTGAACGAGAACAGCCGCAGCATGGGGATGGCGCTCACCTCGTGCACGGTCCCGGCGAAGGGGAGCCCGACGTTCGACCTCCCCGACGACGAGATCGAGATCGGCATCGGGATCCACGGCGAGCCGGGGCGCCGCCGGGTGCCGCTGGCGCCCGCTCACGACATCGCGCAGATGCTCGTCGACCCCGTGCTCGCCGACCGGGACTTCACCGGCGGCGACGGCGTGCTCGTGTTCGTCAACGGCATGGGCGCCACCCCGATGCTCGAGCTGTACCTGATGTACGGCGAGATCGCGGCGCTGCTCGACAAGGCCGGCGTCGTCCCGGTCCGCACCCTCGTGGGGCCGTACGTGACCAGCCTCGACATGGCCGGCTGCTCGGTGTCGATCACGAAGCTCGACGACGACATGATCCGTCTCTGGGACGCACCGGTGGCCACCGCGGGCCTACGGTGGGGCATGTGATGGCGGGAGCCGACGTCGAGACCCTGCAGCGCTGGCTGCGGGGCTTCGCCGCGTCCGTCGCCGAGCAGCGCGACGCCCTCACCGCCCTCGACGCCGCCATCGGCGACGCCGACCACGGCGCGAACATGCACCGCGGGATGACGGCGGTGATCGAGGCGGTGACCGCGGCACCGCCCGCGGACCCGGCGGCGCTGCTCAAGCAGACCGCGACGGTCCTCATCCGCTCGGTCGGCGGGGCGAGCGGCCCGCTGTACGGGACGCTGTTCCTGCGGATGGCCTCGGCCACCGGCGGCGAGGCGGTCCTGGAGCCCGCGACGTTCGCGAAGGCGCTGCGCACGGGGCTCGAGGGCGTGATCGCCCGCGGGAAGGCCGAGCTGGGCGACAAGACGATGGTGGACGCCCTCGCCCCGGCCCTCGACGCGCTCGACGCCTCGCTGGCCGAGGGCGGCTCCCTCGCGACGGCCCTGCACGCCGCGTCCGACGCCGCCGACGCCGGGCGCGACGCCACGACGCCGATGATCGCCAGGAAGGGGCGCGCGAGCTACCTGGGCGACCGGAGCGCGGGGCACCAGGACCCCGGGGCCACGTCCGCCGCCCTGCTGGTGGCCGCCGCGGCGGCCGCCGTGTCGGACGACGGGTGACCGTCGGGATCGTCGTCGTCTCCCACAGCCGGGCCCTCGCCGAGGCGGCGACCGCGCTGGCCGGGGAGATGGTGCACGGCGGCGACCTCACGATGGAGGTCGCCGCCGGGCTCGACGACGGCGGCTTCGGCACCGACGCGGTCGCCATCAGCGAGGCGATCACCGGCGCCGACCGGGGCGACGGGGTCGTCGTCCTCATGGACCTCGGCAGCGCCGTCCTCTCGGCCGAGCTGGCGCTCGAGATGGTCGACGACGACGTCCGCGACCGCGTCGTGCTCTGCCCGGCGCCGCTGGTCGAGGGGCTCGTCGTCGCCGCGGTGAGCGCAGCGGGCGGAGCCTCGGCGGCGGAGGTCGCCGCCGAGGCCGCCGACGCGCTGGAGGCGAAGGCCGGGCACCTCGGCGCAGCGGCGCCCGGGACCGCGGAACCCGTCGCGGCGAGCGGCGACGAGCGGCGGGCGACCTTCACGGTGTCGATGCCCCACGGCCTGCACGCCCGGCCCGCCGCCGCGCTCGTCGCGGCGATCCGCGGTCTCGACGCGGAGGTCCGGCTGCGCAACGTCACCCTCGACGGGCCCGAGGTCTCCGCGGCGAGCCTGTCGAAGGTCGCCACCCTCGGGGCGCTGCAGGGACACGAGGTCGCGGTCCGGGCGGTCGGCGGCGACGCCGCCGAGGCGGTCCGCCGGGTCGTCGGGCTCGCGGACGAACGGTTCGGGGAGGCCGCCGCGACACCGGCGACCCCGTCCCCGTCGGCGGCTGCCGCCGGCACCCACGGACCGGTCCCCGCCGCGCCGGGCATCGGGATCGGACCCGTCCGCGTCGCGGCGCCCGCGGCCGTCGCGGTCCCCGCCGCGCGTCCCGGTGACCCCGACGAGCAGCAGGCGCGCCTGGACGCGGCGCGCGCCGAGGCCCGCGCGCGCCTGACGGCCGTCCGCGACACCGCGGCCCGCGAGATCGGCGGGGCCGAGGCCGCGATCTTCGACGCCCAGCTGCTGCTGCTCGACGACCCCGACCTGCTCGCCGACGTCGTCGCGCGCGTCGACGCCCACGCCGATGCGGCGCGCGCCTGGGCGGACGCCCTCGACGCGGTCGAGCGCGACTTCGCCGACGCCGCGGACGAGTACCTGCGCGCCCGCGCCGCCGACGTCCGCGCCGTCCGGGACCTGGTGCTGCGCGCCCTGGGCGGTGTCGCCGAGGAGGCTGCGGCGGCGGACGGCATCCTCGTCGCCGACGACCTCACGCCCGCCGAGGCCGCCGCCCTCGACCCCGCCCGCACGCCGGCGGTGGTGCTGGCGGGCAGCAGCCCGACGTCGCACGCCGCGATCCTGCTGCGGGCCCGCGGCGTCCCGGCCGTGGTGGGGGCGGGTGCGGCCCTGGTCGCCCGGGCGGGGGAGGCCGCGCTGCTCGTGGTCGACGGCGCCACCGGCGAGGTCGTCGTCGACCCCGACCCCGCGACGCTGACGGCGTTCCGGGACCGCGCCGCGGCCCTCGACCGGCGTCGCGACGCCGCCGCCCGCCGGGCCCACGAGCCGGCGGTGACCCGGGACGGCACCACCGTGCTCGTCGGCGCCAACGTCGGCTCGGCCGCCGACGCCCGGGCCGCCGTCGGGGCCGACCTCGCCGGCCTGGTCCGCACCGAGTTCGGCTTCCTCGACCGCCGGCAGGCGCCCGACGTCGACGAGCAGGAGGCCGCCTACCGCGCGATCGCCGAGGCCATGGACGAGGACGGCATCGGCCGGCGCATCACGCTGCGCACCCTCGACGTCGGCGGCGACAAACCGCTGGACTACCTGCCGGTCGCGCCCGAGGCGAATCCGTTCCTCGGGGTGCGCGGCATCCGTCTCGCGCTGGCGCGGCCCGAACTGCTCGCCGACCAGCTGCAGGCCATCGTGCGGGTCGCCCACGACCACCCCGTCGACGTCATGTTCCCGATGGTCACCGGGGTGGACGAACTGGCCGCGGCCCGCGCGGCCCTCGACGTCGCGGTCGAGGCCGTCGGCCGCGGACGCCCGGACGGGCTGCGGGTCGGGATCATGGTCGAGGTCCCGGCCGCCGCGCTCAAGGCGGCCGCGTTCGCCCCGCACGTCGACTTCTTCTCGATCGGCACCAACGACCTCACCCAGTATGCGCTGGCCGCGGAGCGCGGGAACGACCGGCTGGCGGCGCTCGCCGACCCCCTCGACCCCGGCGTGCTGGCCCTGATCGCGGCCACGGTCCGCGGCGCGGGCGACGACGTGCTGGTGGCGGTCTGCGGGGAGCTCGCCGGCGACGAGCGGGCGGCCCCGCTGCTGGTCGGGCTGGGGGTGCGCGAGCTCAGCGTCGCCCCGGCGGGCGTCGCGACGATCAAGGAGGCCGTCCGTGCCGTCGACGTCGGCGAGGCCCGGGCCCTCGCCGCGGCGGCCCTGGCGTGCCCGGACGCGGCCGGCGTCCGGGCGCTTCTCGCGCCGCCGACCGGGACCTCACGACCGCCGACCTAGCCTCGCGGCGACCCCTCCAGGAGGACCCGCGCCCCGGTGAAGACCCGCGTCGTTCCCGTGCTCGTCGTCCTGCTCGTGCTCGTCCTCCTCGGCGGCGGCGTGGTGTGGTTCGCCCACAGCCGTGGGCTCACCGCCCAGGCCCTGTGGGAGGCCGTCGATCCGCCGCCCCCGGAGCCGTGCTCCGCGGACGACCCGACCTCGTCGGGGTGCGTGACGCCCTCGACCCTGCGCCTGCACGACGCCACCGTCGCCCGGTTCGGCGAGGCCGGGGCGGGCGGGCCGATCCGGTCGATGACCTGCTGGTCGGAGCACGCCTGGAACCCGTCGAGCGACCACCCGGCGGGGCGTGCCTGCGACGTGTTCCCGGGGCGCTCCGGTGCGTTCCCGGTGGGGGAGGACCTCGCCACCGGCTGGGCGGTGGCGGCCTGGTTCCGCGAGAACGCCGCCGACCTGCGCGTCCGCTACGTGATCTGGCAGGGCCGCATCTGGACCACGGGCGGCGCCGACAGCGACGGGTGGGGCCGCCCGTACACCGGCGGCGGTGTGTACGACCCGCAGGACCCGACCGGTGGGCACTTCGACCACGTCCACGTCAGCGTCCGGACCTGAGCGGGGCCTACGCCAGCCCCCGGACGACGCGGCGCGGGTGCAGCACGATGCGGCGCAGGTTCTCCTCCACCGAGTACAGCGCGAGCAGATCCCGGTGCTCGGGGGTGGTCGTGTCCCAGTAGCGGTCGGCGAGACGGCGGGCCAGGTCCGCGGCGCCGTCGTCGTGCACCGTCACGTCCGCCTCGATCGACACCCAGCCCTCCGGCTCGTCGGGGAGCGTCATCACGACGAACGAGGCCCGGGGGTCGGCCTTCAGGCGGCGCACCTTCAGCGCGTCCGCCATCGAGAACAGCTGCACCGCGCCGTCGGCCGTCGTCTCGAACCACACCGGACGCGGCGCGGGCAGCCGTCGCGGGCCCGGCGGGATCGTGAGCAGCCCGTGCAGGGGACGGTCGAGCAGGGCCCGGTCGGTGGCGGTGATCGTGTCGTCGGCCATGAACCCCAGGCTGCCGCGCGGTGATCGCCGCGCCCATGCGCGCGGCTCCAGCGCACCTGCGCGAGCGTCTACCGTGGCGGGCGTGGCGACGGTCGACGGGCTGCTCGGCGCGCTCCACGTCGGCGACCCGGAGCTCGGCGTCGCGCGGCTCGGGCCCGGCCGGGCGACGGTCCCGGCCGGCGACCGCTGGAGCCTCCTCGCGGTCGCGCGCGGCGAGGTCGACGTCGTCGGCACCACCCTCGGTCCGGGGGACGCCGTCCTGACCCGCGGCCGCGGCGCCCTCGCCGTCCGGGCGGGCGGCGAGGGCGCGACGGTGCTGGTGACCCGGTTCGCCCTGCACGGCGCGGCGCTCCCCCTGGCCCGGCTACCGGAGCCCGCCGTCGTGTACGCCGACTCGGAGTTCTGCCGGCTGCTGATCGAGCGGGTCACCGACGAGGTCTCCGAGGTCGCCGCGAGCGACGTGGTGTCCGCCCGCCTGCTCGACTGGCTGGTCGTGGACACCGTGCGGGACGTGCTCGCGGGGGAGGCGGCGGCGATCGCCGACGCGGACGTCGCGGCCGCGCTGGCCGCCGTCCACGCGGACCCGGCCGCCGCGTGGACCGTCGACGGGCTCGCCCGGTGTGCCGGCGTGGGCCGCGCCGCGTTCGCCCGCCGGTTCCGCGAGGCGGTCGGCACCGCACCGCTGTCCTACGTCCGCGAGCACCGCCTCGACCTCGCCGAGCGGGCGCTGCTGGCCGAGCCCGACGCGACCGTCGCCGCGGTCGCCCGCCGCGTCGGCTACGCCAGCCCGTTCAGCTTCAGCGCCGCCTTCCGCCGCCACCGCGGCGTCGCCCCCAGCGCCCTGCGCCGGCCTGCCGCCCAGCCTCTTCAGTAGCGCAGCCCGGCCTCGCAGGCGGGGTCGAGCTCACCGGCGGCACGCGTGACCCGTTCACGCTCGGTTGAGGCGAACCCGGGCACCCTGGCCGACGAACCCCGGTCACCGGCCCACCGACGGACCGGCGAGGAGGTCGATCGCCGTGACCAGCCCTGTGGTGTCGCCGACGCTGTTCGACGAGCCGTGGTCGGTGCTGCTCGTGGGCACGGGAGTGCTGGTCCTGCCGGCCGGGACCGGTCTGCAGGTCTTCTGGCTGATCGTGGTGGGGCTCGCCGCCGCACTGCTGCGGCTGCGCGGGCACGGCGACTGGGGTCGGGTCACGGGCCCGGCGTCCGACGGCGACGACCGCGACGGCCGCTGAGGAGCGTGGCGCCACGGGAGGAGGCTCGTGACACTCCCGGGAGATCGACGTGGAGAGCCCCTGTGGCGCCGGGTCAGCTCCCGGGTCCGAAGGACACCACCGGCCGGTAGAGCCCCGGGTGGTGGGTCGCGGCGCGCTGGGCCGGTTCGCCGCCGAGCCGGCGAACCGCCGCCTGCATCTCCGGGCGCGCGGCCGCGGCGCGCCAGGCGTCCTCGCTGTCCCAGTGCGCGACGTTCACCAGCTGGAAGCGCGTCTCGCCGGCGAGCGCCTCGTGGAGCTCGGCGTCGCGGAAGCCCGGTGCAGAGGCCATCACAGCAGCCATCTCCCGCCATCCCGCGGTGAAGGCCGCCACGTCCTCCCGCGCGATCTCGAAGACGTTGATGAAGGTGACCGGTGCCGTCATCAGCGCACCACCAGAACGAGACGACCCCGGACGTGGCCCTGCTCGCTGGCGCGGTGGGCGTCGGCGATCCGGTCGAGCGGGAAGGTGCGGTCCACCGGCAGCCAGAACCGTCCTGCCTCGATGAGCTCGCCCACCGTCGCGAGGGCGGCGAAGCCGTGGCCGTCGACGAACCCGTTGCTGAAGTGCACCCCGTGCTCCTCGGCGCCCGCGAAGTCCGCCAGCGTCACGACGTTCTCCGCGCCGCCCGCGAGATCGACGAGCTGGGCCAGGACGCCGCTGCCCGCGACGTCGAGGGCGACGTCGACGCCGTCCCGCGCCAGCGCCCGCACCCGGTCGACCATGCCCTCCCCGTACGTCACGGGTTCGGCGCCGAGCAGGCGCAGGTAGGTGGCGTTGGCGGCGCTCGCGGCGCCGATCACGCGCGCGCCCCGCGCCACCGCCAGCTGGACGGCCGTGCTGCCGATCCCGCCGGTGGCGCCGTTGACGAGCAGGACGGTGCCGTCGCCGACGCCGAGCTGGTCGAGGCCGCGGGACGCCGTCTCGAGCGCGCAGGGCAGTCCGGCGGCGTCGACGAAGCCGAGGGACGCCGGGATGGCGGCGCGGAACGTCAGGAGCGCGAGCTCCGCGGCGCCGGCGCCGTCGTCGGAGATGCCGAACACCCGGTCGCCGACGGCGACGTCGGTGACGCCGTCGCCGAGCTCGTCGACCACCCCGGCGACGTCGCGGCCGGTGGTCTGCGGGAGCTCCGCGCCGAAGCTCAGCTCGCCGCGGCGCAGCTTCGGTTCCGTCGCGTTGATCCCGGCGGCGTGGACGGCGATCCGGACCTGGCCGGGACCCGGGTGCGGATCGGGGAGGTCGACGATGTCCAGGACCTCGGGACCGCCGTACCGGCTGAACTGTGCTGCTCTCATACGAACAGTATTCGTTCAACGAACATTGTTCGCAAGGTCGGCGCGTCGCCGACCGTGGGTGGCCGGCGCGCTCTACCGTGTGACGACGGCGACACGAGTGACGGACGGTGCGGGGGTGACGTGCTGGCCGAGCGACGGCGGGTGATCCTCCGGCAGGTCATCCGTCCGCCGTACGTGTACCGGTGGGCCGGCCTCGCGGTGGCGGGCGCCCTGTTCGTGGGCACCTCGACCGCCGTCCTCGTCGACCCCCGCCCACCCCTCGTCCTCGCCGCGCCGACGTGGGCGTCCTGGAGCGCCCTCCTCCCGGGTGCGACCGAGGACGCCGGTCCGCCGCCCGACCGGCGGCACCGGTTCGGCGACGCGCGCCCGCACGTCGGCCCGGGGCTCCTGTCGACGGTCGAGAGCGCCCCGCCGGGCTCCCGGACCGTGGCGCTCACGTTCGACGACGGCCCGTGGCCCGAGAGCACCCCGGCCGTCCTGGACGTCCTCGACCGCGAACGGGTCCCTGCGGTCTTCTGCATGATCGGCCAGCAGGCGAGCGCGCACCCGGACCTCGTCCGGCGCGTGGTCGCCGAGGGCCACCGCCTGTGCGACCACACGCTCACCCACGACCCGACCGTCGCCACCCGGCCCGCGCCGGAGATGGACGCCCTGCTCGCCCACAGCCGCGACACCCTGCTCGCCGCCGCGGGACCCGGCGCGACCGTCGACTGGTTCCGCGCGCCGGAGGGCCGCTGGACGCCCGCCCTGCGCGACGCCGTCGCGCGGGCCGGGATGCGCCCCCTCGGCTGGTCGGTCGACCCGCTCGACTGGACCCGGCCCGGCACCCTGGCCATCGAGCGACGCGTGACGGCGGGCGCGCATCCGGGGGCGGTCGTCCTGATGCACGACGGCGGCGGGCCGCGCGAGCAGACGGAGTCCGCCCTCGCCGACGTGATCGCCGACCTCCGCGACGAGGGCTACACGTTCGTCCTCCCGACCTGAGCCAGGACGTCAGGAGGCGGCGACCGCCTTCGACTGCTCGACCGCGAGCCGGTCGACCAGGTCGTTCATCTCGTCGCCCGAGTGGCCCTTGGTCCAGCGGAAGGAGACGTCGCCGCGGTCGTTGACCATCGTGATCAGCGGTTCCCACAGGTCGCGGCTCACCACCGGCTTCTTGGCGCTGGTGACCCACCCGCGCGCGAGCCAGCCCCTCCACCACCCGTCGCGGAAGCAGTTCACGACGTAGGTCGAGTCGCTGACGACGACGAGCGGGCCGTCCAGGGCCCGCACCGCCTCGAGCGCCGCGCGGATCTCCATGCGCTGGTTCGTCGTGCCGGGCTCGCCGCCGCTGTCCTGCCGGCCGTCACGGGTGGCCCACGCCCAGCCGCCGGGACCGGGGTTGCCCGAGCACGCGCCGTCGGTCCACACCTCGAGGGCGCCCTCGGCGGCCGGCATGTCGGGCCGCGGGGCCTTCGCGGGCTTCGTCGCCGCCTTCGTCGCCGCCGTCGTCCCCGCCGTCGACGGGCGCTTCGCCGACGAGCCGCCGGCGGTGTCGGCGCACGCCGCGTGCGCCCAGCGCTCCCCGGCGCGCGCGATGCTCTCGCCCGGCGAGACGGCCGCGGCGCAGACCCCGCAGGTGGTGGCGTACTTCGCGGTCATCGGCACCGGGCCAGGCTAATCGGCGGTCGTCGGCGGTCGTCGCGCCGTCGCACACCTGGACCCTGTCCCCACCCGCTGGTGCGCCCCTACCGTGGGGGCTCCCTCACCGTCGAGGAGCCCCGGGAGGCGCCGTGGAGCGTCCGCTGCTGCGTCCGGCCGCGAGCTACGAGGAGCTCTGGCGCCAGGTCGACTTCGCGACCCTGGCGATCCCGGAGCGGTTCAACCTCGGGGTGGCGTGCGCCGACCGCCAGGACCCGGAGGCCCGGGCGATCACCGTCGTCGAGGTGGACCGCACCTCCCGCGACCACACCTTCGGCGAGCTGACCACGGCGTCGAACCGGCTGGCGAACGCGCTCACCGCGCTCGGGATCGGGCGCGGCGACGTGGTCGGGCTGGTGAGCCCGGCGTCGTTCGAGACCGGCGTCGGCTTCGTGGCGATGTTCCGGATGGGCGCGATCGCGCTGCCCCTGTCGTCGCTGTTCGGGCCGGACGCTTTGCGCTACCGGCTGCGCAACGCCGGCGCGAAGGCCGTGGTGACGGCCGCGGCCAACGCGGAGCGGGTGCGCGAGGCGCTCGACGACGGCGGCGCGCAGGTCCCGCTGCTCGTGATCGATGGGGTGGGCCCGGAGTCCTGGGACGACGCGCTGGCGGCGGCGTCGCCGGAGTTCACGCCGGTGGACACGGCGGCCGAGGACCCGGCGTTCCTGATCTACACCTCGGGCACCACCGGCGACCCGAAGGGCGCGCTGCACGCCCACCGGATCGTGTTCGGCCATCTGCCGGCGTTCGAGGCGATCTACGAGTTCTACCCGCAGGCCGGCGACGTGCTGTGGTCGCCGGCGGACTGGGCCTGGATCGCCGGGATCATGGACATCCTCGTGCCGGCCTGGTTCCACGGCCTGCCGGTGGTGGTCGACCGCCAGCCGGCGTTCACCGCCGAGCGCGCGGTGTGGCTGATGCGCGAGTACGGGGTGACGCTGACGCTGCTGCCCGCCACCGCGCTGCGGATGATCCGCGCGGCGGGGATGGAGGGCGGCGGGTTCGCGTTCCGATCGATCGGTTCCGGCGGCGAGGCGCTGGGCGCGGACCTGCTGAAGTGGAGCGAGGAGTTCTTCGGCGCCACGGTGAACGAGGGCTACGGACAGACCGAGCTCAACGCGTGCATCGGCAACTGCTCGTCGGTCTACCCGATCCGGCCCGGATCGCTCGGCAAGGGCCTGCCCGGGTTCACAGCGGTCGTGCTCGGCGAGGACGGCGAGCCGGTGCTGGACACCGTCGGGGAGCTCGCGCTCGACCGCCGGACGCCGTCCACGATGCTCGAGTACTGGCGCAACCCCGAGGCGACCGCGGAGAAGTTCCACGGGAACTGGCTGCTCACCGGCGACCTCGCCCGCCAGGACGTCGACGGCTACGTCTGGTTCGAGTCCCGCAAGGACGACGTCATCAACTCCGCCGGCTACCGGATCGGCCCCGGCGAGATCGAGCAGAGCCTCGGCGGGCACGACGCGGTCGCGATGGCGGCGGTGATCGGCGTCCCGGACGAACGGCGGGGACAGGTGCCCAAGGCGTTCGTCGTCCTGCGCCCCGGCGTCACCGCGTCCGACGACCTCGCCGACGAGCTGCGCGCCCACGTCCGGGCGCGGCTGGCCGCCCACGAGGTCCCGGCCGCGATCGCCTTCCTCGACGAGCTGCCCCGCACCACCACGGGCAAGATCCTGCGCCGGGCGCTCCGGGAGGACTGACGATCCCCGCCGGAGCGCCCGACCACGGCGCGATCAGCGCTCGGTCGCCCGGATCGCCTCACGGATGACGTCGGCGGACTCCTTGGGGTGCGACAGCATCACCACGTGCGAGGAGTCGATCTCGACGGTCGTTGCGCCGGCCCGCTGGTAGCCGAACCGCTCGACGTCGGGGTTGATCGAGTGGTCCGATGTGGACACGATCCCCCAGGACGGCTTCGTCTTCCACGCGGCGGCCGAGGCGGGCTCGCCGAACGCGACGGCCGCGAGCGGACGCTGCGAGACCGCCATGACCTTGGTGGTCTCCGTGTCGAGATCCTGGGCGAAGACGTCGTGGACCTTGGCGGGGTCGACCGAGAGCTCGACACCGGTCGTGCCGTCGGGCAGGGGGTAGTTGCCCTGCACGAGCGCGGTCGCGAGCGGGGAGTCGGGGAAGCCGCCCTGGAGCTCGCCGAGGCTCTCGCCCTCCTGCAGCGCGTAGCCGGCGAGGTAGACCAGGGCGCGGACGTTGTCCTCGACCCCGGCCACGGTGATCACGGCACCGCCGTAGGAGTGCCCGACGAGGATCACGTCGCCCTCGATCTGGCGGACCACCGACGCGATGTAGGCGGCGTCGCCGGAGAGCGAGCGGTTGGGGTTGGCCGGGGCGACGACGGGGATGCCGTCGGCGAGCAGCTCGGGGATCAGGGTGCGGAAGCTGGAGGCGTCGGCGAAGGCGCCGTGGACGAGGACGACGGTCGGGGTGGCCATGGTCAGTTCTCCTGGGTGCTCAGCGCGTCGGACAGGAACTCGCCGCCCATGCGGACGGCTCCGCGGGCGGCGTGGGTGTCGCGCATGGCGTCGACCATCACGAAGTCGTGGATGATCCCGCCGAAGCGCACGGCGGTGGTCGGGACGCCGGCGGCCCGCAGCTTGGCCGCGTAGGCCTCGCCCTCGTCACGGAGGACGTCGGCCTCGGCGACGATCACCAGGGCCGGCGGCAGGCCGGCGAGGTCGTCGAGGGTGGCGCGCAGGGGGGACGCGGTGATCTCGGCGCGCTGCGCGGGGTCGGTCGTGTACTGGTCCCAGAACCAGTGCATGCCCTCGCGGGACAGGAAGTAGCCGGTCGCGAACTGCTCGTAGGACGCCGTGTCGAAGCCCGCGTCGGTGACCGGGTAGTACAGCAGCTGTGCCGCGATCGACGGGCCGCCGCGCTGCTTGGCCATCAGGGTGATCGCCGCGGTCATGTTCCCGCCGACCGAGTCGCCCGCCACCGCGATGCGGGTGCCGTCGATGCCCTGCTCGGTGCCGTTCGCCGCGATCCACTGCAGGACGGTGTAGACCTGCTCGATCGCCGTGGGGTAGCGCGCCTCGGGGGAGAGGTCGTAGTTCGTGAAGACGACGGCGGCGCCCGCGCGGACGGCGAGCTCGCGGACCAGGCGGTCGTGGGTGTGGGCGTTGCCGAACACCCAGCCGGCCCCGTGCGTGTAGAGCAGGGCGGGCAGCGTGCCGGTGGACCCGGCCGGCTTGACGATGCGGATCGAGACCTCGCCGGTCGGGCCGCCGGGGACGGTGAGGTCGGTGATCTCGGCGTCGGGGCGTTCGACGCCCGCGCCGTTCTGGACGTCGTCGACGGCCTTGCGGCCCTCGACGGGTCCGAGGTCGTAGAGGAAGGGCGGCTTCGCGGTGGCGTCGGCGAAGTCCTGGGCTGCCTGCTCGAGCACAGGCGTCGGTCGATCGGGCATCGGGTCCCTCTCGCGCGGGGGTGACGGAACGCGACCAGCGTGCGGGCGTGTGTCCCCCGTTCGGTATCGGTCGATCGACCGGTCTTCGCGCTCTGTGTCACTTGATCCGGGATCCGTCGACCGACCGATGCGCCCGGGACGTCCGACGACCGAGGCTGGACGCATGACCGAGCTCTTCCCCACGCTCCCGTACGAGGAGTGGCTCCCGACCCGCGAGACGCTGCACCGCTTCGCTCAGATCGTCGGGAAGGTCCGGCTCGCGGCCAGCCCGCGCCGCAACCACTGGTGGAACGTCCCGCTGCACCTGTCGGGGCGGGGACTCACCACGCGGCCGATGACGGTCGACGGTGCACGGATCTTCTGCCTCGACCTCGACCTCGTCGACCATCGGCTCGACCTGACGACCGCCGACGGCGGACGCTGGTCGTTCTCCCTGCGTGACCGGTCCGTGGCGTCGTTCTCGACCGACCTCACCGCCGGGCTGGCGGCGCTGGACCTGCCCGTGGTGATCGCCGATCCCCGGCCGTTCGACCTCCCCGATCACGAGCGCCCGTTCGCCGCCGACACCGAGCACGCCACGTACGACCCCGGGGCGGTCACGCGCTACTGGCGGATCCTCGGGCAGGTCAACCTGCTCCTCGAGCAGTTCGCCGGTCGCTACAGCGGCAAGACCAGCCCGGTGCACCACTTCTGGCACACCTTCGACATCGCGCTGACCCGGTTCTCCGACCGGGTGATCGGCCACGGACCGGAGACCGATCCGGTCACCCGCGAGGCCTACTCGCGCGAGGTGATCAGCTCCGGGTTCTGGTTCGGCGACCCGACCTTCCCCGAGCCGGCGTTCTACTCCTACACCGCCCCGGAACCCGACGGTCTCGCGTCCGCCGCGCTCTCTCCGCCGTCCGCGAGGTGGCTCGAGAAAGGCGGCGCCCATCTGGCCGTGCTGACGTACGCGGACGCCCGGGCCACCGCCGACCCACGCGCCACGGTGCTCGACTTCTACGAGACCGCCTACGACGCCGGGGCCGTGCGCGCGGGCTGGCCGGCGTCCGACCTCGCGTGTGCCGGCGGTGTCACCGATCCGGTGCTCGCTAGGTCTCGGGCAGCTCGCCCAGGAACTCCCGCAGCTGGTGCCGTCCGCTGACCCCGAGCTTGGGGTAGGCGTTGTGCAGGTGCGAGCCGACCGTGCGGGGCGAGAGGTAGAGCTGCTCGGCGATCTCCCGGTTCCGCAGGCCGCGGGCCGCCAGGATGACGATCTCCCGTTGCTGCGAGGTGAGGGCGGCCAGCGGATCGGTCGGTGGCGACGACGCGCGATCGGCGCCGCCGCTGGCCCGCAGCTCCCCCCGGGCCAGACCGGCCAGGCCGGCGGCGCCGAGTCGGACGAAGGTGTCGTGCGCCGCACCCAGCAGCGGCCTGGCCTCGAGCGGACGACGGCGCCGCCGCAGCCACTGGGCGTACTGCAACCTCGCGAGCGCCCGCTCGAGGGGCCACTGCTCGCCGGCCGGATCGATGACCGCGAGGCGATGGCTGCGTTCGACGGCGGTGTCCGGCGTGTCCTCGTCAGCGAGCAGGGCCTCGGCGCGGTGGAGCAACAGCCGCAGCCGCGTGGTCGGGCGTTCGCCGACCCGGGCGCGCACCGCGGCGACGATCGGCGCGGCGACGTCCTGGGCTCCCACGGCGCGGGCCGCGTCGGCGAGGTCGGCGATCGACCGGGCGGACAGGAAGAAGTGGCGGGGCTCGTCCCGCGGGGCGAAGAGCGACTGCAGGTGACGGAAGGCGGCGTCGCGGTCGCCCGCGGCGGCCGCGGCCAGCCCGGCGGCACGCAGCAGACGCGCATGGGTGGCGCGGTTCTCGTCCAGGTCGACGGCCGTCCACGCGGCGGGATCGACCTCGGCGCCGGGCAGGCCGCGGCGGGCGGCGAGCTCGGTGCGCAACGCGGCGACGTCCGCTTCGGCGTACCGGTGGTGGTGCACCACCGCCAGCTCGCCGATCTCGTCGAGCAGCGTCGTGGCGTCACCCCACCGACCGGTGTCGATCATCGCCGAGGCCATGGCCGGCAGGCACATCACCACCATCCCGAGAGCGCCTTCCGCGCCCAGCGCGGAGCGCGCCCGACGGAAGGCGTCGAGGGCGAGGTCCGGCGCGTCGGCGAACCACGCGGTGCTGCCGAGGCACAGCAGCCGGGCCACGTCCGCGGGACCGTCGAGCGGTCGGTGGACCGCGGCCCCGGGGTCGTCGAGGATCCGGTGCGCGTCCGGGTCGGGATGGAGCTGTGCGCGGATGCTCTCCATCATCGCCGGGTGCGCGGCCGGGGGGAGGAGACCGGAGGCCTCGACCGCAGGGGCGGTCGGCGCGCGGGCGAGCAGGGCGGCGACGCGGCGGCCGTGCTCGGGGAGCCCGGACTGGACGTGGACGGCGGAGAGCACGCCGGTGAGCGTGACCGTGGTGCTCGCCTGCCGCGGCCGCCGTCGCGTGAGGGAGTCCTCGAGGAGCGAGAACGCCTCCCGTTGGAGCCCCGACAGGCTCAGACCGTGCCCGGCGGCGGCTGCTGCGGCCCCGAGCAGGTCGGGGTCGTCGGTGAGCCGCAGGAGCTCCTGGTGGAGCTCACGGATCCACGCCGGATCGCCGTAGTCGTCGGCGGCCGCGAGGGCCAGGGTGTAGCGGCGTGCCCGTTCGTGGGTGTCGGGCGTCCGCTCGGCCGCTCGCTGGAGCGCACGAGCGGTGGCGTGGACCCCGCCACGCTGCCGGGCGAGCGTCGCGGTCTCCTCCAGCGCCGCGGCCACGGCCTCGTCCGGCGCGATGGTGGCCTCGGCCAGGTGCCAGGCGCGCCGGGCGGGGTCGTGGACGAGGGCGGCGGCGAGGTCGCGGTGGGCGCGCGATCGCAGGCCGGCCGGTGCGCCCTCGTACGTGGCGGCCCGGACGAGCGGATGCCGGAAGGCCACCGAGTCGCGGCCGACCACCACCAGCCCCGCTTCCTCGGCGGGTGCCCACCCGGACAGGTCCTCGCCCGTCCCGGCGGCGGCCACCGTCGTGGCGAGGTCCTCCTGTGCCGCCGCCGCGGCGTAGACGAGCAGACGGCGGGTGGCTTCGGGGAGACGCGCCAGCCGGTCGGAGAACATGTCCTGGAGCCGGGCGGGGGCTGCGAGACCCGCCCGCGCCAGCCCGCCCTCACGGGCGACGACGCTCGCGAGCTCGACCAGGGCCAGCGGATTGCCGCCCGCCTCGGCCAGGACGTCGAGCCGGGCGCGTCCGGTCGGTGCGTCCGGGAGGCTGTCGAGCAGGCGCGCGGCGTCGACGTCGGGCAGGGGCCCCAGCGAGATCGCCGGGACGCCGGCCTCGATCCCGGCGGGTCGCACCGTCGACCGGGCGGCGATCACCACCGCGATCCGTTCGGTGGTGAGCCGTCGGAGCACGAAGGTGAGGACCTCGCAGGTGTCCCGGTCCACGAGCTGGACGTCGTCGACGACCAGCAGGAGCGGCCGCTGCGTCGCCACCGCCCCGAGGAGCCGCAGCACCCCGGTCCGTACCGCGGCGGCATCCACCGGCTGCTGGTCCGCGACGAGCCCGACGGCGGCCCGCACCGCGCGGGCCGTGCTCGCGGGCAGGACGGAGAGCTGCGGGAGCAGCGGCGCGAGGAGCTGGTCCAGCACCGCGAACGACTGCTCGGCCTCGGCGGCGCACCCCGCGCCCGCCACGACGGTCATGTCCCGCGTCCCCGCTCGCACCGCGGCGGCGTGCAGGAGGGTGGTCTTCCCCGACCCCGCCTCGCCGAGCAGCAGCAGCGTGCGGGGCCCGGACGACGCGCCGTCGACGACCTCGTGCACCGCCCGGGTCTCGTCCTCTCGCCCGACGAGGTCCACGGGTCCTCCTCCGGCGCCGCTCGGTTCGGCCTCCAGTGTCGCCCAGCCGAGGTGTTCCGCGACACCGTCCGACCATGGAAGCGCGTCACACGGGCGCCCTACGCTGATCGCGGAGAGGGGACGGGACGAATGGGATCCGAGGAGGCCGGTCGGAGGCCGGAGCTCGACCCGGTCGTGGCGCGGCTCGTGCGCTCCTCGGCCGGTCCGCCGCACCTGCACGACCTGGGCCCGGACGACGGTCGGCTCGCCCTGTCGGAGTCCCAGGGTTACGCGATGGACGACGCGGCCCGCTTCGCCGTCGCGCCGGTGGGTCCGTCGGGGCTGGTCGGCTTCTGGACGGTCCGCGCCCCGGCCGGGCCGGCGGCTCCCCCGGTCGTCGTCTACCTGCACGGCGGGCGGTGGATGCTCGGTGATGCCCACACCCACGCGCGGTTGATCCGGGACCTCGCGGCCGCCTCCGGTGCCGCTCTCGTCGTCCCCGAGTACACCCGCACCCCCGAGGCGCGCTACCCGGTCGCGGTGGAGGAGACGTCCGCGCTCCTCGCGTGGGTGGTGGAGCACGCCGAGGAGCTGGGCGTCGACGGGCGGCGGGTCGCCGTCGCGGGCGACTGCGCGGGCGCGACGATCGCCACGGCCCTCGCCGTCGTGACCGCGCGTCGCGGGGGCCCGCGCCTGCGTGCCCAGCTGCTCTACTACCCGTTCGTCGACGACAGGTGCGACGCGGCGTCCCACCGCGAGCTGGGCGACGACTATCTGCTCACCCGTCGGGAGGCGCTCTGGTACTGGAGCCAGTACGTCCCGGACCCGACGGATCGCGCCGCCCCCTCGGCCGTCCCCGCCCGCGCCACCACGACCGACCTGGCCTCGATGCCGCCGTCACTCGTGATCACCGCCGAGGCGGACGTGCTGCGCGACGAGGGGGAGCGGTACGCGGACCGTCTGCGTGCCGCCGGCGTCGCGGCCTCCGCGTCGCGCTATGCGGGCACGGTCCACGACTTCGCGTCGCTGCGCCCGCTGGAGGGCATCCCGGCCACCCGTGCGGCGGTCGCCGAGGGCGGCGCCTTCCTGCGTGCGGCCCTCGCCGTCCACGACTGAGCCACCACCGACTCACGCCCGACGAAGGACCGACTCACGCGGCGACGGCCTCGGGCTCGCGCGTCGTGGCCTTGTACGGGTCCGGCGAGAACAGCGCGGTGACGATCGTGATCAGCACCATCGCCGACATGTAGGCCGCGATCCAGCCCCAGCCGCCGATCGCGTCGAGCAGTGCGGTGGCGATGACGGGGGCCAGCCCGCCGGCGAACACGCTCGCCCCCTGCGCGCCGATCGACGCGCCGCTGTAGCGGACCTCCGGCTCGAACAGCTCGGAGAACCACGCGGGCTGCGGCGCGTAGACCGCCGAGTTGCCCACGTTCACGGCGATCACGGTGGCCAGCACGATCCACGGCACCGATCGCGTGTCCAGGGCCCAGAAGTACGGCCAGCTCATGGCCAGCAGCACCAGCGAGCCCCAGAGCACCACCGGCCGGCGCCCGAAGCGGTCGGCGGCCCAGCCGTAGAGCGGGATGCTCGCGAGCCCGATCGCCGACGACACGATCACCGCGAGCAGGAGGTCGCCGCGCGCCATCCCGAGGACGACCGTGCCGTAGGTCAGGACGAACGTGGTGTGGATGTAGAAGGTGCTGTTCTCGGCGAACCGCAGGCCCGCGGCGCGCAGGACGTTCAGCGGCTGGCGGCGCAGCACCGCGAGCACGGGCTGCCGCTCGATCTTCCCGGCGTTCCGCGCCTGCTCGAAGACCGGCGACTCGGCCACCCGCAGGCGGATCACGATGCCGACGACGACGAGCACGATCGAGGCCAGGAACGGTATCCGCCAGCCCCAGGCGAGGAACGCCTCGTTCGAGACGACCGCGGAGATCACGAGCAGCGAGAGGTTCGCGACGAGCATCCCGGCCGGCACACCGGTCTGCGGGAAGCTCCCGAAGAAGCCGCGACGCTGCGGTGGCGCGTACTCGACCGCCATGGTCGCGGCGGCGCCCCACTCGCCGCCGAGACCGATGCCCTGCACGATCCGCAGCAGCACGAGCAGGATCGGCGCGAGGATCCCGATCGTCTGGTACGTCGGCAGCAGCCCGACGAGGAACGTGCCGCCGCCCATCATCACGACCGAGAGCACCAGCATCGACTTGCGGCCGATCCGGTCACCGAAGTGCGCGAAGATCACGCCGCCGAACGGGCGGGCGACGAACCCGACGCCGAAGGTCGCCAGTGCGAGCAGCGTGCCGGTCAGCGGGTTGGAGGAGGGGAAGAACAGCTTCCCGAACACGAGCGCGGCGGCGGCGCCGTAGACGAAGAAGTCGAACCACTCGATCGACGTGCCGATCAGCGTCGCGGCGGCGACCCGGCGGGTCTCCTTCGCGGTCGGTGCTGGGCGTGTGCTGGGCGCACCATCCATCTGGAACCTCCGGCCCCCCGCGAGGCGGACATCGGACACTCGATGTGACGGAGACCATACGGAGCGAAGTACGCAGGACGCCAGAGGTGGCGGACGAGCGACGACCCCGCGGCCCAGAGCCCCCGGGTCGCGGGGTCGTCCTGTCTCGACCCCGGAGAAGGGTCGTCCTGCAGCAGCACGAGGAGTGAACTGCCAGCCTTCGCGACCGAGGGGCGGACGCGAGGCGCGCTATTTGTACACCAAACGCACGAAGGCGCGGTGCGTGGGGTCTACGTGTGGTCGCGCAGGTGTCGACCGAAGGAACCGCGGGTCAGGCGCGCGTCCCGCGCGACGTCCGCGAGGTCGATGACGTTCTGGGTGCGCAGCCAGGCCGACAGGCTCGGGACGCCGACCGGCGGCGTCTCGATGTCGTCTGCGTAGATCGGGCGCGTGGGCTCGGGCACGGGGGGCTCCTCGCGGATCGCGGCCGGGCCCTGCCTCGCACTCGACCATTCGGTGGACTGTTGTGCGCGGAACGTACTCCTCGTTCGTGTGGCGCAACCCACGGGGCTCTCAGGCGGACAAAGCGTCCGTCAGCAGCGCGACGAGCGCGGCGTGCTGCATGTCGGCCGACGACCCGATCTCCTGGTCGGACCCGTCGAGGGCCACCGCGGCCAGGCCCGCCTTGTCGTCGATCAGCGTCGCGATCCGCGCGTCGATCGTCTGGGCGGCGATCATGCGCCACGCGGTGACCGGCTCCGACTGCCCGATGCGGTGGCTGCGGTCGATCGCCTGCGTCTGTTCCGCGGCGGTCCACGGCAGCTCCGCCAGCACGATGTTCGAGGCGACCTGGAGGTTGATGCCGACGCCGGCCGCGGTCAGCGAGCAGACCGCGATCGCGACGTCGGGGTCCTCCACGAACGCGTCGATGTTGCGCTGCCGCACCCCCGGCGTCTGGTCGCCGCGGATCGACGAGAACCGCACGCCCTGCTGGGCGAACGTCTCCTCGGCGGCGTCCATGACGTCGACGTGCTTGGCGAAGAACACCACCTTGCCCGCGCTGCGGGCGAGCTGGGCGGCGTAGTCGGCGGCGAGGGAAGCCTTCGCCTGCCCGATGCGGCGCATCATGCTGAAGACGTTGTCGCCGCTCGACGAGCCGGCCGCGTCCTTCTGCTCCCACGTCGCGACCTTGGCGACGAGCTCGTGGTCGATCCCCTCGACGGGACCCGTGCCGCGGGCGGCCACGGCGTCCTCGTAGCGGCTCACCATCCGGCGGGCGAGGTCGCGCTCGGCCGCCCGGATGGAGCGTCCGGTCGGGCCGTCCAGCTCGACGGGCAGGTCGGCGACGCGGCGCTCGGGGATGTCGGCGGCGACGTCGACCTTGCGGCGCCGCACGATGCCGCGGTCGATGACGGCCTGGCGGGCGGCCGTGGCGAAGCCCCGGTCGGCCGGTGTCAGGCCCGTGTCCGACAGGGCGTCCATGAGGTCGGGGAGCGGCTTCTTCTCGTCGATCCAGCCGAGGAACTCCCAGATCGCGAGGAAGTCCTCGATGTCGTTGATCAGCGGGGTGCCAGTGAGCGCCATGAGCAGCGGCGTCTTCGCGAACGAGCGGATGCGCTCGGCCAGCGACAGGACGTGCTGCGAGCGCTGCGAGCTCTTGTTCTTGATGAAGTGCGCCTCGTCGACGACCATCCCGCGGAACCCGAAGTCGCCGAGCCACCCCGCGTGCCGGTCGAGCACCTCGTAGTTGACCACGACGATGTCGGCGAACCCGTTGACCGAGTCGCCGTTGCCCTGGATCGCGGTGGCCTCGCGCCGCGGCGACCACAGGCCGGCCTCGCGGACCCAGTTCGTCTTGACGACGTTCGGCACGACGACGAGCAGCGGGTACGCCTTCGCCGCCTCGGCGGCCAGCAGCGCCTGGGCGGTCTTGCCCAGCCCCGGCTCGTCGGCGAGCAGGAGCGTGCGGTGCCCCTCGGCGACGGCCGCGACGACGCGGGCCTGGTGCGGCATGAGCTCGCGTCCGCCGGGGGCCTGGCGCGACCCGGGGGCGGGCAGGTCCATGCAGGCCGAGGCGCCGTCGCCGGCGCGCTCGAAGGAGCGCAGCAGCGGGTCGAGCAGCTCCCAGCCGCTCAGCGGCGTGGGGCGCGCGGCGCTCGGGCGCGCGGCCGAGAAGTCGGGGGCGAGGAACGGGTTGGCCATCTGGCGGGAGACGACCGACTGCGGCACGACGCCGGGCTTGGCCGGGGCGGTGGTCGGCTCCTCGTCGGGCGGCTCCTCGTCGGGCACGGTCTCGATGCCCGCCCGGCGCAGCATCTCGCGCTCGAGGGAGCGGGCCTGGTCGGAGACGACGGCGTCCTCGCCGAGCAGCGCGAGCAGCGCCTGATCGCGGACGGCGATCTTCGCGAGCGACGTCGCGAGCTCGTCGAGGCGCTCCAGACGCTCGCCCCGACGGTTGTCACCCAGGTCGGTGCGGGCGCGGACGCGGGCGCGCTCGTCGCGCAGCATCAGCGCGACGGCCTGGAACTTCGTGCGCGTCGACGGGCTCACCCGTCCGCGCTCCAGGGCGGTGCGCAGCTCCCGCACGGCCTGCGAGAGCACGGACATGACGTCCTCGCGCCGGCGGTTGCGCCCGCCCTTGGGATTGCTGCCGTGGCGGTCCCTGTTCTGGGGCCTGCCTCGTCGAGCCATGGACTTCCTTTCCGGGGTGCCCTCCGCCGCGCGGCCGGTGTGTCCGGCGCGGCGGGAACGTGTCGATCGACCTCGCCTGCGGTGCGATCTCGGCGAGATCGCGGGCCACGCTCCGAGCGGTCTCCGCTGGGACGGCGCCATCGACGGGGGATGACGCGGTGCGCGGCGCACCCGACGTGCTCCTCGACGGGAACACGGCGATCCGGGTTCAGATTCCATCATACGCGTCGGCGGGGAACGGGCGACGCGACGCGCCCGGCGTGGGGACGTGGCGCGCCGCCCGAGTGAGCACGAGACGGAGCGAGGGGCGCCCCCGCTGCGTCGGACGCAGCGAAGGCGCCCCTCGCTCCGGGGAAGGATCCGGACGAACGGCACCACGGAGGGTCGGAACGGGCCAGGATGTCGCCCGTGGATCTCATCTGGTGGGTCGTGATCGTCCTGGTCGCCCTCGGCGGCGCCGCCGGTGTGCTGTTCGCGCTGCGGAGCGGCGAGCGCCGCCGCACGGAGGACGACTGAGCGGGGCGACTACGCGGGGACGACGGGCACCAGCAGGTGCGAGGCGTGCTCCCCGCCGACGTGGATCGTGGCCCCGGTCGCGGGCCGGCGGAGGGTCGGGTGGTCGTGGGCCATCATCCCGAGGTCGCCGTCGTCGGCCACCAGCTCGAGGCGGAGCCGCTCGCCCGGGGCGAGCGTGATGCTGGTCGGCCAGATCTCCACCTCGAGCAGCGTGGGTTCGCCCGGGGACAGCGGGACCTCGCGGTCGTGCGGGTGCCACGGGCGGAACGGCTCGGAGCGTTCCGGGTCGGTCTCCCGGTGCGAGGCGCGGAGCCAGCCCATCGCCATCGGCACCGGTCCCCCCTGCGGCCCGACGCCCGGGATCGGGTTCCCGTCGACGTCGAGGTGCTGCACGCGGGCGAGGACGTCGAGGTCGTCCCGGTCGGCCGAGACCCAGAGCCGCAGGGCGACCGGACCGGTCAGCTCGAGGGGCTCCTCGACCGGTGCCGTGTCGAAGGTGGCGGGGTAGCCGACCTCGGCGGCGGCGTCCGGCGCGGTCCAGTCGAGGTCCTTCTCGCCCAGGTGGAGCTCGCGCCACGCGGTGCCGGGCAGCGGGAAGTCCGTGGCCTCGCGCCACACCACGTCACGCCCGTGGCGCACGGCCATCTGCACCGGCGCGACGCCGTCCATGCGGCCGGGCTGGTCCTTGAGGTAGCGGTCGAGGAAGCGGAGCTGCAGCTCCAGCGCCCAGTCCGCGTAGTAGGGGTCGATGTGGGTCCCGGTGTGCACGACGAGCCACTTGTCGCGGGACGCCGCCCGCCGCCAGCCCTCGATGTTGCCGCGCAGGTGCAGGTGCAGGGCGCCCCAGTTCGCGGCGGAGAGCACGGGCACGGTGACGCGGTCGAGGTCGGTGGTGCGCGCGCGGTGGTAGTCGTCGAGCAGCGGGTGCTGCGGCAGCACCTCACGCCAGTCGTCACCCTCCGGGCCGGTGCGCTGCGGCTCGATCTGGCGTGCCCACCAGAACTCCATGAACCCGTGCGTGTAGAGCCCGCCCTGGTAGGCGCACTCGCGGTAGAAATCGGTGGAGCCCTCCCACGCGATCACCGCGGCGAGGTGGGGCGGCTGGAGCGCCGCCACCCGCCAGCCCATCATCGCGAGCCAGGAGATGCCGCTGGAGGCGATCTTGCCGGTGCTCCACGGCTGCTCGGCGGCCCACTCGACGACGTCGTGGAAGTCCTCGGCGTCCTGCGGCCCGTAGAGGTCCAGCCGGCCGGGCGACGCCCCGGTGCCGCGGGTGTCGGCGCGCAGCAGGGCGTAGCCGCGCGCCGTCCACCACGCGGGGTCCGGCGTCTCCCAGACCATGTGCTCGTTCTGGGGCACCACCTCGTAGAGCGGATAGCGCTCCGGCCAGTGCACGTCCTTGCCGTAGGGGCTGATCGACGCGATGACCGGTGCGGGTTCGTCGCCGTCGGGGCGGAAGACGTCGACGGCGATGGTGGAGCCGTCGCGGGTGGGGACCGCGACGTCGCGATCGATCTGCATCGGGTGCTCCCTCTCAAAGTCCAGTCGACTGGCGACAGCAGTGTGCGACGTAGCGAAGCCGAAAAGCAAGTGAGCTTGCGTTAGGGTCGAGGGCGATGAGCGAGACGGAGGTACGGCGACGTCCCGGCGGACGGTCGGCACGCGTCCGCGCGGCGGTCCTCGACGCCGCGCTCGAGCTGCTGCGCTCCCACGGGCTCGAGGGCCTCAAGGTGTCCGAGGTCGCGGAGCGGGCCGGGGTGCACGAGACGTCGATCTACCGGCGCTGGGGCAACCGGGAGAACCTGCTGATCGACGCGCTGCTGGACGCGACCGAGCAGCTGCGCGTCCCCGACACCGGCCGCGTGCGGGACGACCTGATCGCCTACGTGGGCGACCTCGCCGCGTTCCTGGCCTCGCCCACGGGCCACGCGCTGGAGCACACGCTCTCGGCCGCCGGCGACGACCCCGCCATGCGGGAGGCTCGTGATCGCTACTGGGCCGCGCGTTCGGCGGGGTCCCAACAGATGATCACGCGCGCCGTCGGCCGGGGCGAGCTCCCGGACACCGTCGACCCCCGCCTGGCCATCGAGATGCTCGTGAGCCCCGTGCACTTCCGGGTGCTGCTCACCCGCGAGCCGATCGAGCCCGGACTGCCGGCGCGTCTCGTCGACGCCCTGCTGGCGGGGATCGGCCAGGCGGGCTGACGATCCACCGGGACGTCCACACCAGATTCACAACCGTTTGCCCGCACCCCCTTCCCGCCATTGTCGTAATGGATCTGTGATATCAGGAAAATAGTGGCGACATTCGTCGCCGGGCCTTTCCCGAGAGAGCGGTCGACGGGAAGGTGGCCCCCACCGTGCGGGTGGGGGGAGGTCGACGGGATGACGGTTCACGAAGGCCGGCACGTGATGCCGGGCTGGCGCGGCTACCTGCCCGAGAGCGTCGACCGGGCCTCCCGGGGCCGGACCGGACGCCGGCGTTCCCGGCGCGTCGCCGCGGTCGGGGCGCTCGCGGTCTGCGTCGTGGCCGGCGGCGCCGTGATCACGCAGACGCGATCGGTCCCGGATCCCTCGTCCGGTCCGGACGGCGAATCGGACCAGGCGGCCACCGTGACGGCCCGGAGCGCGGCGTGGACCCGGGAGGCGACCCCCGTCCTGAGCGCCGTCGACCACGAGCTCGGCCGCGTCGACACGGTCCGGAAGCGGTGGGAGGCGTCGCCGGCCGCGCAGCGGCTCGGACCGTCGCCGGGCGCGGTCGTGGCCCTGCTCGCGCGGCAGGCGGCGCTGGCCGGGCACCGCACGGCGCTGCGCGACGCGATGGCCGACGTCAGCGCGCACCCGGACTCCGAGTCCGCGCTGGACGGCGCCCGCGGTCAGCTCTGGTCGGCGCAGCAGATGCTCCGGGCCATCGACGCCGGACGCGGTGCGCTCGGGGACCCGATGGAGGCGGCGGTGCTGCGGCTCGCCGACGGCGGCGCGGCCCCGCCCGAGGACCCGCGCGCGGGTCCGGCGACGCCGGGTGCTCCGGTGCAGGCCGCCCGGGTCGAGCTGGCCGCGGCGACGGTCGGCGTCGGCCGTCGGGCCGTGGCACGACCGGCGGACGCGGTGGAGGCCCCGACGGTGCGCGCGGCGGACACGACCGGCACGGCGGGTCCGGTGAGCACGACGGAGGCACCGACCGCCACGCCGACCGCCACGCCGGCCGCGGCGGTGGCGCCCGCGAGCTCGCCGTCGGACGGTGTCGCGGAGCGCTCCGCGCCGGTGGCCGGGACGCCCGCGGTGGCGGAGACGCCCGCGGTGGCGGAGGCGCCCGAGGTCGCGGGGGCCGCGGACGGGGGAGTCAGCGGCGGGTCCGGCCCGACGGAGGAGTCGGAGCCCGCGGCGGCCCCGGCGTCGGCGGGGTCGACCGACGACTCCGGGGAGACACCGGCCGCCGTCGACGCCGACCCCGTGGGGTCGATCCTGACCTTCGAGCGCTCCGGTGCGGTCGACACCACCGGCGCGACGGCCAGCCCTCAGGCGCCGGCGTCCTCGGCGTCCGCCGCGTCCGCCGCGTCCCCCGCGTCCGCCGACGCCGACGTCCCGGACGACGCCGGCGGCACGGGCGCGGTCACCACCTCGTTGCGGGCACCCCGCAGCGGCTGACGCCGACCGGCCTCGTCCCGGGCACGCACCACGACGACGCCCGCCGCCGGCCCCGTCGGGAGTTCCGCGACGAAGCGCCGCCACCCGAAGGGGCCGCCGACGGGCGGGGACAGCTCCGCCGCGATCCACCCGTCGACGTCGTCGGGCGCCGCTGCGACCCCGACCTCCACGCCGACCACCGGCGTCGACCCCCACGCCCACCCGGTCACGCGCAGGACGGAGCCGTCGCGGCGGACCCCGGTGACGAGGCTGTTGACGTCGAGATCGCGGACGGGCTCGAGATCCGCCGTGCCCGGTCGCGGGCGCTGGTAGAGCGTGGTGGTGAACAGGTGCTCCGGGCGGCGGTCGGACACCGTGAGCGACCGCAGCCACTTCACGTTGTTGGTCCCGAAGTAGCCCGGCACGAACAGCCGCACCGGGTGGCCGTGCTCCGCGGTCAGCGGCTCGCCGTTCATCTCGTAGGCGAGGATCCCGCGCTCCCGGACGACGTCCAGCGGGAGATCCTTGAGGTACTCGGTGCAGGGCGTGTCGTCGAAGATCCCGCGGTCGTGCCCCTGCGCGACCAGGACGGACCCGTCGGACGCGCCGGCGAGGTCGAGCACGGCGGCGACCGGCGCGCCGCGCCACACCACGTTCCCGGCCCGGCGGGTCGGCTCGTCGGGCCGCAGCGGGTTGCCGAAGCACTCCAGCACGGCGTGCACGGTGCGGCTCGGCAGCGCCCGCAGGTCGTCGACGCCGAGCTCCAGCGGCCGGTCCACCCGACCGTCCACGCGGAGCCGCCAGCCCTCGGCGGAGACGTGGGCGATGCCGAAGTGCCCGATGACGTAGAGCGCGTCGACGGGGGTGGTCGGCGCGGCCAGCCGCGCGGGCGGGGGCTGCCACTTCGTCGTCGCGGCCGGCGCCATCCGCGGGAGGCCGGTCGGGTCCTGGCGCGGCTCGGCGGTCACGACGGTGCCTCCTCGGAGTCGGCGCCAGGTCTCCTCGAGCAGTATGCGGCGCCCGTCGGTCGCGCAGGAACGCCCGTGACGGCGCCGTCGGTCCTCGCCGGGCACGGACCTACCTGGACGACCGGGTGCGCCTCGGGCACTGTGCGGTCCATGACCGAGCCGGAGGGTTCCCGCGCCGCGGCCGCCAGCGTCGGGACCGACGGCAGCGTCGCCGTCGCGGGCAGCGTGGACACCACCGGGAGCGTGGGCGTCGCGGGCAGCGTGGCGACCGTCAACAGCATCGGCGTGATCCGGAGCGCGGGGACGGCCGGCAGCATCGCGGTGGCGGGGAGCGCGGCGACGGCGGGCAGCGTCGCGGTCGCCGGGAGCGTCGCCACGGCCGGCAGCGTCGCGGTCGCGGGCAGCGCCGGGACAGCCGGCAGCGCCGGGATCGTCGCGAGCGTGCTCACGGTGGTCGGGGTCGGCCTGCGCCGGTGCGTGGCGACGCTGGCCTGCGTCGACTGCACCCGGTGCGTGGCGTGCGTCGGGTGCGTGGACTGCGTCGACTGCATCGGGTGCGTCGGCTGTGTCGGGCTGCGGGGCGCGGTCGGGCAGCGTGGCGTCCACGCCGGATCCGTCACCGCCTGATCCGTCACCGCCTGATCCGTCACCGCCTGATCCGTCACGGCCGGTCCGTCACCGCCGGGGGCAGGCGGGCCACCAGCGGTGCAGCCACCACGGCGCCGGCCACGCGGTCGGGGGCGGCGAGCAGGTCGGCAGGCCGGCGGGCTGCAGCGCGAGCCGCGTGCGCATGAGGTCGACCCCGTAGTCCTGGTACCGGGAGAGCGTGTAGACGACGTCCGGGCCGTCGTTCCACACCGGCGTGATCGCGGGGGCGTAGGCCTCGGGGAAGTCCCGGGTGGTGGCGACGACCTGCGGCGGGCTCCACGGTCCCTTGGGCGACAGCGCGCTGCGCAGCACGATCTCGTGCGTCGGGTCGACGAGGTACATCATCAGCCAGCGTCCGTGGTAGCTGTTGTAGCCGACCGAGAGCTCCCCGACCGGACCCGGCACGACGTCGACGGCGTCCCGTTCGTCCGCCGACCAGCCGTGGGCGCTGCGGTAGCGGTACGCGGAGCGGTCGCCCAGGCGGTCCGCGGGCACCCGGGCCAGCGAGGCCGGCCCGGAGCGGCCGGCCGGGATGCCGTAGACGAGGACCGTGTCGCTGTCCGCGGGTTGCGCGTAGGCGACCTGGGCGAACCGGCTCGAGCCCGACCACACCGCGCCGGGGTCGCGGACCCAGGTCTGCCCGTCGTCGTCGGAGTGCGCCATCCCCGAGTCGTTGGTCGTCCAGTGACCGGCTTCCTCGAACTGCCGCACCGACATGTAGTGCAGCCACATCCGCGAGCCGGTGGAGATCCCGGCCGTGGGGATGACGGTCTCCTCGTCACCGACGACGTGCTTCGAGTACAGGAGCTCCTTGGCGTGGTCGGGACGGTCGGTGACCATGTCGGCCAGCCGCCGGGTGGCGGACGGGGCGGCGGGGGAGTCGAGCCACCCCAGCGTGCTGCCGCGGCGGTCCGGGTGCGGCACGGAGAAGAACGGGTCGGCCGGCGGGTCGCCGTAGGTGTCGCCGAACAGCATCGCCAGGCGCCCGCGGTGCAGGAACACGTGACCCAGGTCCGCGCCCTGCGCCCCGAACCGCCGGGCGGTGTCGGCGGCGATACCGCGACCCATGAGCGTCACGACCGGCGTGGTCGAGGCGGGGTCGACCACCGGTGCCCACGGCCCACCCGGCGACGGGGGGAGTGGTGGGGCCGGCGGCGCGGCGACCGTCGGTCCGGAGCACCCCGCGAGGACCGCGGCGCCCACCGCGACAGCCGCCGCGCCGGACATCAGCGCGCGCCGTCCCTTCGCCACCACGGCGCGGCACCGTAGGCGTCGCCGGCCGCCCCGGCGATCAGGCCCCGGGTGCCCCGCGCCACACGTCCCGGCGGGGCCCGCGGCCGCTATCGCGCATACCGGTCCGGGAGGCCGAGGAGCACGAACCGCTCGACGAGCTCGTCGGTCCAGGGGGTGCGTCCGCCGCGCGCGAGGGCGGCGTAGACGTCGGGCGCGAACCGCTCGCCGGGCGAGGTGTAGCTCAGCAGCGTGGCGTTCTCGAACGCGTACCAGGTGGACGGGAAGGCGTAGGACAGCACGACGTCCCCGTCCTCGTGGCGGACACGGTGGGCGGGGTTCGGACGCAGCAGGCCGAGGGCGTGGGGGCGCCCCGTCGTGGGTCCGTGGTCGGTCAGCAGCGCCGGGTCCGTGCTCGAGACGAGCGTCAGCCACCGGACCCGGGCGAAGGCGCCGGGCGGGCGCGGCGTGGCGAGCTGGGGCCCGAACCCGGCGCGGTCGGTGTCCACCAGGTCGTCCTCGTCGAGCAGCCGCCACGGTGCCCCGCGCAGCAGCGCCACGTAGCCGGCGGGGTCGCGCTCGGCGTCGCCGTCGCGGGGCTCGCAGTTCCGGTTGCCGATGCGGTCGACGACGACGGTGTCGTGGCGCGCGACCCGCCGGAGCTCGTCGAGGGCGCGCTGCTGGTCGCCGAAGTAGTGGAAGGCGTCGGTGCACGTCGAGGCCGAGAACCCGTCGTCGTCGAAGGGCAGCGCGTCGACGCGGTCGGTGCAGACGTAGCTCTGGGTCGGCGCGACGTAGCGCCGCGCCACCCAGAGCTGGAAGAAGTTCCTGTCGACGCCGACCGCCGTCACGGGGCGCTCGCGCGCCGCCAGGTGGTGCAGGGAATGGCCGAACCCGCAGGCCAGGTCGAGGACCGGCGCGCCGGCACCGGGGAGCGCCTGCAGCAGGCACAGCGACGCGAGGTGGCGCGGCTGGCCGAAGCGCAGGAAGAAGTAGGCGTACATCTCGTCGTTGACCCGGCCGGACGAGCGCAGGTAGGCGAGCTCCATCCAGTCCTGGGCGGTGAGCCCGTCCAGGTCGGTGAGTGGTCCTGGACGTCGATGCGGCCCCGACGCGCACGGGTGCGGGCACGGGACGAGCGCACCTTGACCCCGGGTCTCCCTCGGGTCGGGACCACTCGCTGCCCTCCCCGCCGACTGTCGGCCGATGAGATTCACCCGTTCGGCTGCTGTAGCGCTGCGGGCGTTTCGTCGACGGAAGGGCAGGAGACGGCCCGCGCCGTCCCCACGCCCACCGACGAGGAGGACGCCCGATGAGCCCGGACCCGACGCAGCGCGGTCGCCACCGCCGGCCCGGCGGCCGGGGCGCCCGCCGGCGCCACCCGGGGCGCGTCGCCGCCGTCCTGGCCCTGACGGTGACCGCCGGCGGCACGGCCGTGGCCGTCCCGGCCCTGGCCGCGCCGGCGAGCCAGAGTCCGGAGGCGAGCCCGGCCGCGCAGGCCGCGCACGCCGAGGCGCTGGTGCCCGGCACACCCTGCTCGGTCTCCGCGCGGGCGTGCGTCGACCTGGAGTCGCAGCGGGCCTGGCTGATCCGCGACGGCAGGGTCACCCGCGGCCCGATGACGATCGCGTCCGGCGGCGAGGGCCGGGCGACCCCGGTGGGCCACTCGCTGCGGGTCTACCGGAAGGACCGCGACCACACCTCGGGCGAGTCGCGGACCCGGGACGGACGCCCGGCGCCGATGCCCTACTCCGTGTTCTTCGCCGACGGGGGCATCGCCTTCCACGGCGGGGACCCCTCGCGCTCGTCGGCCGGCTGCATCCGGATGGAGATGCCCGACGCGAAGGCCGTCTTCGCCGACCTGCAGGAGGGCGACAAGGTGCAGGTCGTCAACGCCTCCGAGGAGAACGCCGCGCGGGGCGCCGCCGCCTGACCGCCGGCCGCCGGGATCAGGCCAGGCGTCCGGCGAGGACGTCGCGGCCCGGGCCGGCGACCTCGTCGAGGGCGTCGCCGCGGCCCGCCATCACCATCAGCAGCGGTTCGGCGGGCCCCTCGACCACCGGGCCCCGGCCCGACGACCAGCCGACGTCGGTGGCGACGAGGCGCAGGCCCCGGGCCCGGGAGAACGCCCGGATCGGTGGGGCGACCCTGGCGAACGGCAGCGCCGCCGCCAGCCGCTCGGCGGGGACCTCGCGGGTCGCCCCGAGCGCGCGGCGGATGTCCTGGTGGTGGATGAGCCCGTCGACCAGCCCGATCCGGCCGCCGAACCGCGCGGTCAGGCCGGCCGGTCGCAGGTGGTCGGTCAGCTCGGCGAGCAGCTCGTCCGGCGCGAGGTGCGCGTACTCGTCGACGCCGACCTGGTTGGCCTCGTCGGGGTCGAACCGGCCGCGGGCGAGGCGCCCGACGAAGCCGGTGGGGCCGAGATGGTCGTAGCTGATGACGTGGGCGACGACGTCGCGCACGCTCCAGCGGTGGCACAGGGTCGGGGCGTCCCACTGCGCGGGCGTGAGCCCGGCCAGGAAGTCGGCCAGCTCGGCGCGCTCGTCGTGGGCGAGCCGGATCGGGTGCGGGTCGGTCACTGGTTCTCGACCATCTGCGCGTAGGCGGCGAGAAGCGCGACCCAGCCGCCACCACCGTGCTCGATGGCGCCGTGGACGCCGTCGCCGCCGACGAGGCGCTCGAAGTGGCGGTGCTCGACCTCGACGGTGGTCTGCTCGGGCCCGTCGGCGTGGAAGCGGACCTCGATCTCGCTGGCGTGCGCGGGATCGGGGTCGAACTGCCAGTCGCCGCCGATCTGCCAGGTGAACACCACGCGCTCGGGGGGCTCCCAGGCCAGCACCCGGCCCCAGTCGCACTCGCTGCCGTCGATGCCGCGCTCGAACCACCGCCCGCCTTCCCGCGGCTCGAGGACCACGTCGGCGACCTCGGCCGCGCCGATGTGGTACTGCCGGGGCCACCAGGCCCCGAAGTGGCCGGTGAACAGCTCGAACGCGCGGTCGCGCCCGACGTTCACGGTGGTCTTGCCCTCGATCGCCGGGATCGGTGTGGTCACGGCTGCTCCTCGGTCACGTGGTGGGTCGTCTCGTCGGCGACGGTCTGTGCGGCGAACTTGTGGAAGTCGGCCAGGGCGTGCTCCCAGACGCCGTCGAGCCAGCTCCGCAGCGCGGCCACGCCCTGCGGGTCGAGCCGGTAGATGCGACGGGTGCCCTCGGCGTGCGAGACGACCAGCCCGCCGTCTTTCAGGGCCTTGAGGTGCTGGGACACGGCCGGGCGGCTGATCGGGAGCTGCTCGGCGAGCTCGCCGACCGAGCTGGGCCGTCGCGCCAGCGTCTCGAAGATCGCGCGGCGCATGGGGTCGCCGAGCAACCCCAGGCCGGCATCTCGGTAAGCTGACACGAACGGTAAGTCTAGAGCGACCGAGCAGCTCCGCAAGGGTCTCGCCGGAGGGGCGCCAGGCGTCAGGATGGGCCGATGACCGGCACGACACGCGTGATCACCGGCGCGGTGCTGCTCGACCTCGCGGTCAGCCCGCTGTTCGCCTGGGACGTGTTCACCGGTGCCCTGGGCCGCGAGCTCGGGGCGGACGGGACGGCCCTGGCGGCCGTCTTCTCCGTCGGCCTGGCCGCCTTCATGACCGCCGTGGTGGTCGGCGGGCGGCTCGCCGACCGGGTCGCCCCGCGGCGCCTGGCCGTCGTGGCCGCGGTGGGCATGGTCGCCGGCCTGCTCGGCAGCGGCGCCGCGGGCTCGGTCGCGACGATCCTCCTCGCCTTCGGCGTGGTGGTCGGCGGGTCGAGCGGGCTCGGCTACGCGACCGCCGTCCGGGTCGCCGGCACCCTCGCCTCGGGTCGCGGGCTCGCCCTCGGGCTGGTGGTCAGCGCCTACGCCATCGGCACCGCCGCCCTGGCCCCGGTCGCCGCGACCCTCCTGGCCGCCGTGGGTCGACCGGCCACGTTCGCCGTGCTGGCCGGCGCCCTCGGCATCCTGCTGGTCGTCGCCGCGATCCTCGTCCCCGGCAGCCACCCGCACCGGGTCACGACGGCCCCCGCCGACCGGCCCGGACGCCGGCGCGCGCCCGTCGTGGCCCTGTGGTTGGCCTTCGGGCTCGGCAGCGCGCCCGCGCTGGCCGCGTTCGCCCAGGCCGGCAGGCTCGCGGGCCCGACCGCGGCCGTCGCGCTCGCGGTGGCCCTGCTCAACCTCGGCAACTTCGCCGGGCGCCTCGTCGCGGGCCCGCTCTCCGACCGCGTGGGACGCCGCGCGGCGCTGCACGGCGACGCCGCCCTGCTCGTCGTGGCGTGCCTGCCGCTCGCGCTCGGGGCGACGGGCCCCCTGGCCCTCGCCGCCCTGTTCGTCCTCGGGGCGCAGTACGGTGCGCTCTCCGCGCTCACCCCGGCGGCCACCTCCGACGTGGTCGCGCCCGAGCGCTTCGGCACCACCTTCGGGCTCGTCTTCACCGGCTGGGGCCTCGCCGGGCTGACCGCGCCGGTCGCCGCGGCGTCGCTCGCCCCGGGGATCGGCGACGCGGGTGTCTACCTCGCGTTCCTCGGGGTCGCCGCCGTGGCCTGGGGGTGCGTCGGCGTCTTCGGCACTATGACCCGCGCCTGAACCGCGCGCACCCGCGTCCTTGTCGCCGACCGGCCCGCGGACGATGCTGGACAGCGTGGCCCAGGCGAGCACCCAGGACTGGACCGTCGTCGACGAGGGCTGGGGCCGCCGGGCGGCCGACTTCGCGACCCTCTCCGAACCCGCCAACTGCCGCGAGTACGTCGCGATGCACCACCACCTCGGCATCGACGCCGGCGACCGGGTGCTCGACGTCGCGTGCGGCTCCGGGCTCGCGCTCGAGCTCGCCGCCCTGCGCGGCGCGACCTGCGCCGGCATCGACGCCTCGGCGCGGCTCGTCGCCGTCGCCCGCGACCGCAACCCGGACGCCGACGTGCGGGTGGGGGACATGCACGCGCTGCCCTGGGCCGACGGCAGCGCCGACGTCGTCACCAGCTTCCGCGGCATCTGGGGCACGACGCCGGACGCGCTCGCCGAGGTCCACCGGGTGCTCGCGCCGGGCGGCCGGCTCGGGCTGACCGTGTGGGGGCACATCAAGGTCTCGCCGGGGGCGTGGGCGCTCGCGCCGTTCCGGCTGGCCGCCGCGCCGGCCGTCGCCCACCAGGCGGCGATGGTGGCGCTGGGGCGTCCGGGTGCGGGGGAGGAGCTGCTCGCGTCGCACGGGTTCACCGACGTCCGCCGCGTGACGGTGCCCTTCTGGTGGGAGTTCGCCGACCCGGAGGCGTTCGCGCGCGCCCTCGCCGCCACCGGCCCCGCCTACGAGGCGGTCCGGACCGTGGGCGAGGAGGCGTTCCACGACGCCGCCGTCGCGAGCGCGGCGCAGCACGTCCGGGCCGGGCTGCCGTTGCGCGCGGAGATCGACGTGGCCGGCTACCTGGCCCGTCGCGCGGGCTGAGCGGGCCGGTTCAGCCCGGGTCGGGCAGCTCGCTGGCCGCGCCGACCCACTCGACGATCTCCCCCCGGTCGTCGAGGAGGGGGACGGCACGGGACAGCGTCCAGCCGACCGAGCCGTCCCGCCGGAACACCCGATGTCGCAGCTCGAACATCGACTTCGCGGCGACGGCCCGGCGGATCGCGTCCTCCACCACGGAACGGTCCTCGGGCGGGATGTAGTGGTCGACCCAGGTGCTGGTGGGGTCGGCGGTGTCGGCGATGAAGCCGCGGCCGTCGAGGGCGCGCATCTCGGTCCAGTCCGGGCCCATCCTGTAGGCGACGTCCCAACTGGCGTTGACCAGTGCCCGGAAGCGGTCCTCGGCGTGGCGGCGGACCGCGGCGAGCTCGATGTGTGCCCCCAGCCGGGCGATCAGCTCACGACCCGTGAAGGGCTTGACCAGGTAGTCGTCGGCTCCGGCGAGCAGGCCCTCGATCGCGGCGTCCTCGCCCGCCCGCGCCGTGAGCAGGACGACGGGCGTCGTGTCCAGCCCCGGGTCGGCGCGGAGCTGCCGCACCAGGCCCAGGCCGTCGACCTTCGGCATCATCACGTCGGCCAGCACGATGTCGGGACGGTGCTCGCGCGCGGCGCTGAGGGCTTCCGCGCCGTCCGCCACGGTCCGGACGTCCCAGGTCGCGCCGAGCAGCCGCCGCAGATAGCGCCGCAGGTCCGGGTTGTCGTCGGCCACGAGCACGCGCGCGCCCGGCACCCGCGCGTCGAGGGCGGGATCGCCGGGGACACGGGCCTCCTCGGGGAGGAGGATCGTGTCGAGTCGCCGGTCGTCCTGTTCCGGCACCCACGCCGCGGCCTCCTCCGCGAGCGACGCGGCGACGTCGAGGGCGTGGCCCGACGGCTCCGGGGTCGTGTGTTCCATGTCGGGGCGGGACCCCATGGGCAGCCACACGGTGAAGGTGGTGCCGACCTTCTCCTCGCTGCGCACCCGGACGCGTCCACGGTGGCGGCGGACGAGCTCGTGGGTCAGCGACAGGCCGATCCCGGCCCCGTCGTGGGTGCGTCCGGCGGTCGACCGGCCGCGGTGGAACCGCTCGAACACGTGGGGCAGCTCGTCGGCCGGGATCCCCACGCCGGTGTCGCTGACCTGGATCTCCGCGTGGTGGGGCAGCGCACGGACGCGGACGTCGATCGCGCCGTCGAAGGTGAACTTCAGCGCGTTGGAGAGCAGGTTCGACAGGATCTTCTCCCACATCTCCGCGTCGAGCCACACCGGCTCGGGCAGGGGCGCGGCATCGAGGCGCAACGCGATCCCGCAGTGCTCCACGGCGCTGCGGAGGACCGCCACGATGTCCCCGGTGAGCGCCGAGAGGTCCGCCGGCTCGAACCGGGCGCGCAGACGCCCGGCCTGGGCCTGGGAGAAGTCCAGGAGCGTGCCGACCAGCCGGAGCAGGCGACGGGCGTTGCGGCGGACGAGCTCGACGTCCGTGCGCAGGTCCTCGGGGAGGTCGCGCCGCGCGAGGATGTCCTCGATCGGGGCGACCATGAGGGTCAGGGGCGTCCGGAACTCGTGGGACACGTTGGAGAAGAAGGCCGTCTTCGCCCGGTCGAGCGCGTTGAGGCGCTCGATGCGCTCCCGGTCCTTCTCCCGGGTGCGCGCCTCGCCGACCCGCACCGCCACCTCGCCGCTCACCAGGCGCAGGAACTCCTCGTACCGCGCGTCCCACCGCAGCCGGGGCGACAACCCGAGCACGAGGACGCAGCTCTCCGTACCGGGGTGGGTCAGCGGCAGGATCAGTGCCTGATCGCACGGCGGCTCCTCGGCGCGGTCGGACACCCCGAAGCGCGCGCCGACGTCGCCGACCAGGATCTGTTCCCCCGTCGCGACGGCGTGCGCGAGCGGCCAGCCCCAGCGCTCGCCCAGCGGCAGCTGTGGGGGCGCGAAGGTGCTCTCGGGCTCGAGGCCGACCGCCCGGACGAGGCGGGCCACGGCGTGGAGGTGGTCGACCCGGTAACCGAGGGCGAACGGGACGTCCTCGTCGTGCCGGGCGAGGACCTCGAGCGCCCGCTCGAAGGCGGAGAGCCAGGTGGGCGCGCCGGTCGTGCGGTCGGAGAGCTCGTTCAGGGTCCGGAGCCTGCGCGCCGCGAGCACCTCCGCGGTGCGCTCCACGACAGTGCAGAGGATGCCGGGGATCGTTCCGGCCTCGTCCTCGACCGGGATGAAGAAGAGATCGAACCAGGCGTCCTCGAGGGCGCCGTGCCTGCTGGTCGGGTAGAGCGCTTCGCGGACCTCGACGGGCTCCCCGGCCCGGACGCGGCGGTAGATCCCTTCGTTGAGGTGCCACACCTCCGGCCAGCACTCGCGGTTGGGCCGGCCGAGCCCCGCCGGGTGCTTGTTGCCCATGATCACGCGGTAGGCGTCGTTGTAGAGCTGGACGTGGTCGGGTCCCCACAGCAGGCACATGGCGAGCGGCGCCTCGAGCGCCAGACGCAGGGTGGTCCGCAGGACCGGCTCCCACCCGGCCACCGCCCCGAGCGCGGTGGATCCCCAGTCCATGCCGCGGGCGAGACGGGCGACGTCACCGGGGCCGGCGAACACCGACCGCACGGCCTCGAGGTCCGGCAGGGAGGGCGGCAGCCCGAACCCCCGGACGATGTTGCCGATGACGGCGCCGATCTCGTCCACCGGCAGGACCCGGTCCGCGGCGCCGGCGCTCGCGACCGAGCCGGGCATGGCCGGTTGTCCGGCGCTGTCGGCGTCCTGGACCAGCACGGTGCCCCCGGCCGCGCGGACCGCGGTCGCGCCGGCGGTGCCGTCGTTCCCGAGACCGGACAGGACGGCGGCGACGGTGCCGGAGCCGAACGACTCCGCGGCGGAGGTGAGCAGGACGTCGAACCGGTCGTGCCCGACGTGCCCGGCGAGCGGGTGCACGGCGCAGGTCCGGTCCGGGAGCAGCTCCAGCGAACTGCCGGGGGGACAGACCGCGACCCGGTCGTCGCGCAGCGGCTCGCCGTCCTCCGCCCACGCGACGATGCGCCCGACCTGCCGCGAGAGCACGGCGACGAACTTCTCGTGCGGCGCGGAGAGGTGCTGCGCCACCACCACCGGGGTCCGCATCGCGGCGGGGAGGCCGAGCAGGACGCGGATGATCGCGTCGAGGCCGCCCGCCGACGCCACGAGGACAACGACCCGCGCGCGGGACCGATCCGACTCCGTGCCGTCCACCGCACCAGAGTGAGGGTTCCCGACCAGGGGCGCGAGCACCGCGGGCGGGCTCAGGCCGACGGGGTCGTCCCGCTCGAGTCCTCGGCCTGCTCGCGGACACGGCGCGCGTGCTCGCGCTCACGCTCGGCGAAGTCGCGAGCCTCCTGCGCGGCGCCCTGCAGCCGCTCGGCGGCGTGGGGCCGCACCCGCGCGGCCTCCTCGTAGGCCAGTGCCACCTTCTCCTCGGAGTCGGCCACGTCGTCGGCGAGCCGGGCCAGCCGGTCGCTGAGCTCCGCGGCCTGCCGCCACGCGCGCGTCGTCGACGACTCGACCTCGGAGCGGTGGTCCACCTCGGGCGCGGATCCGCCCTCGGGCTCCTGGTTCACGGCGACCTCCCGGCACCCGCGGGGTGAGGACGCGGCGGGCGTCTCGCTACCCTTCCACACACGGCAGACGTCCAGGGGGCGCGACATGAGCGACCGGAGGATCGTCGGCATCGGCGCGTCGGCGGGCGGGGTCGAGGCGCTGTTCGAGGTGGTCGCCGGGCTCGGCGCCGACCTCGAAGCCACGGTCCTGGTCGTGCTGCACCAGGCGGCCGCCGCCCCTTCGGTGCTGGCCGGGCTGCTCGACGGGCGGTGCGCCCTCCCCGTCGCCGCCGCGCGTCACGGGGCACCGCTCGCGCCGGGGCAGGTGCTCGTGGCGCCCCCGAACACGCACCTGCACGTCGCCGACGGCCGGGTCGACCTCACCCGCGGGCCGAAGGAGAACGGCCACCGCCCCGGCATCGACCCGCTGTTCCGGTCGATCGCGCTCGAGGCCGGACCAGGGGCCGTCGGGGTGGTGCTCAGCGGTCTGCTCGACGACGGCGCGGCCGGCCTGCTCGACATCGTGCGTCACGGCGGGACGGCCGTGGTGCAGGACGCGGAGGACGCGCTGTACGAGGCAATGCCCACCGCTGCGCTGGAGCAGGTCCCCGGTGCCCTCGTGCGTCGCGCACGCGACGTCGGGCCGACACTCGACGAGATCCTCGCGAGGCCCCCGCTCGACGTCGCCCGCCCGTCCGCCCAGCTCGTCTACGAGGTGCGGGTCAGCCGGGGCGAGGGGTACGAGATGACCGAGCGGGATCCACCGGGGCGGCCGGTGGGCATGAGCTGCCCCGACTGCTCGGGCCCGATGTTCGACGTGGGCAGCGAGGAGCGTCCGCGGTACCGGTGCCGGACCGGGCACGCGTGGTCGGCGGCGAGTCTCGGGGCGGAGCAGGACGATGCGGTCGAGCGCGCCCTCTATGCTGCGATGCGCGCGCTCGAGGACAAGGTGGCGCTGTCCCGCCGGTTGGCGGCCTCCGCCGAGGCCCGCGGCGCGGCGAGCGTGGCGGAGCGGTCGCAGCGGTCGGCAGAGGAGGCCCTCGGGTCGGCGACCGTGCTGCGCCGGCTGCTCACCGGCAGGGGCGGGACCGAGGGTGACGACGGGAGCGAGCGGTGACCGAGGGAGTCGACGCCGACTTCGAGAGCCTGCTGGAGTTCATCAAGGAGAGCCGTGGATTCGACTTCACCGGCTACAAGCGCTCCAGCGTGCAGCGGCGTGTCGAGCGGCGGATGCAGCAGGTCGAGGTCGAGACCGTCGCCGAGTACCTCGACCGGCTCCAGGTGGACCAGAACGAGTTCACGCAGCTGTTCAACACCATCCTGATCAACGTCACGGGCTTCTTCCGCGATCCCGAGGCGTGGCGCGAGCTGCAGCAGGAGGTGGTGCCCGGCCTGCTCGCCCCCAAGACCCGGGGCGAGAGCATCCGGATCTGGTCGGCGGGCTGCGCCAGCGGCGAGGAGGCCTACGCGCTGGCGATCCTGTTGGCCGAACAGGTCGGGCCCGAGGAGTTCCGGCGCCGGGTGAAGGTCTACGCCACCGACGTGGACGAGGACGCCCTCGCCACCGCCCGGCAGGCGACCTACGGCGAGAAGGACCTCCAGGCCCTGCCCGAGGACCTGCGCGGCAAGTACTTCGAGCGCAACGGCTCCCGCTTCACCTTCCGCGGCGACCTCCGGCACAGCGTGATCTTCGGTCGGAACGACCTCGTCCAGGACGCCCCCATCGGACGCCTCGACCTGCTCGTCTGCCGCAACACCCTGATGTACCTGAACGCCGAGACCCAGGCGCAGGTGCTCCGCCGGTTCCACTTCGCCCTCAACTCGTCCGGCGTGCTGTTCCTCGGCAAGGCCGAGATGCTGCTGAGCCACGCCCGGCTGTTCCTCCCGATCGACCTCAAGCGCCGGTTCTTCCGCAAGGCCGAGCAGGTCGACCCGGGCCAGCGGTTCGCCGTCTCGCACGCGCGTCTCGACGACGGCCGCAACGGGGGCGAGGCGCGGCTCGAGGACGAGACGCTGCTGCACAGCCCGTTGGCGACGATCGTCGTCAACACCGACGGGGTCGTCGCCACGACCAACCAGCGTGCCGAGGCGCAGCTCGGGATGAGCAACCGGGAGATCGGCCGCAACTTCGCCGACCTCGACCTGTGCCAGCGCATCGGGGGGCTGCGCAGCGCCTACGACGACGTCCGCCGCAGCCGCAGCACGATGTGGCTGCACGAGGTGCAGTTCTCGCGCTCGGCCACCGAGACCCTCTACTTCGACGTCCAGCTCGTGCCGCTCGAGGGCGAGGCGAACGGCGGCCCCGCGGTGGCGGCGTTCTTCTCCGACGTCACGCGCTACCAGCGCCTCAACGGCGAGCTGCAGGCCGCGCACCGGCAGGTGGAGACCGCCTACGAGGAGCTGCAGTCGACGGTGGAGGAGCTGGAGACCACCAACGAGGAGCTGCAGTCGACGGTGGAGGAGCTGGAGACCACCAACGAGGAGCTGCAGTCGACGGTGGAGGAGCTCGAGACCACCAACGAGGAGCTGCAGTCGACCAACGACGAGCTCCAGTCCATGAACGACGAGCTGCGGGAGCGCACCGGCCAGCTCGACGAGGCCAACGACTTCCTCGAGTCGGTCCTCGGCAGCCTGCGGACCGCCGTGGTGGTCGTCGACACGGAGCTGATCGTGCGGGCCTGGAACGGGCAGGCGGACGACCTCTGGGGCCTGCGCGCCGACGAGACGATCGGCCAGCACCTGCTCAACCTCGACATCGGGCTGCCCACCGAGCGCCTGCGCCCGCTCGTGCGCGGGGCGCTGAACGGGGACGGTGACGAGTCGCTGCGGGTCGAGGCGATCAACCGCCGGGGTCGGACGGTGCAGCTGGCGCTCACCGCGTCCCCGCTGCGGCTGCGCAACAGCGGCCCGACGGGAGCGATCGTGCTGATGGACCAGTCGGACTCGAGCGACGGGACGGAACCCTCCGAACCCACAGCGACATCGTGAGTCGGTGACATCGGGCTGTCCGGGCCCGTAGAGTCATGCCATGGGCGACACCACTCCGGCGGTGCCCGGGCACGGTTTCAGCGGGTCACAGGCGCGGAGACAGCAGCAGCTCGACGAGCGGGAGGCCCGCGCCGACGAGCGTGACAGGGCCGCCGACGCGCGGGAGATCGACGCCGACCGACGTGAGGCGGACGCCGACCGGCGCGAGCAGACGGCGGACGCGCGGGAGACCCGCGCCGACGAGCGCGAGGCGCAGCTGTGCGAGATGTCGCGGCACGTGGGCATCGTCGGGCCGGGCGCGGCCGAGCGGGCTGAGCGGGCCCTGGACCGCGATCAGCAGGCCATCGAGCGGTCGACCGAACGCCTCGCCCGGTCGCGCGCCGCCCTCCGGCGTTTCCTGGCTCTGGGGGACCGCGAGCAGCTCGAGGTGGATCGTGAGTCCGGCGCGAGCGCCCTCGCGAGCGCGGAGGGCGAGCCCTCGACGGGCTAGCCGGCGCCGTCGGTCGCCGAGGGTCGCCCCAGGAGGAGGGTCAGACGGGCCTCGACCGTGGGCGGGAGGGGGATGCTCTCGGCCCGCGCGTGGTGCAGCAGTGCCTCGATCGACGCATCGGTGGTCGGATCGGCGAGCAGCTGGGCGCGGCGTCTCGCCTCCCGGGCACGGGCGAGCAGGGCGGGAGGGTCCGCCGCCGTTTCCTCGCCGCGCAGGACGTCGCCCGGTGAGCAACCGAAGGCGTTCCGGTACTCGATGGCGAACCGGCCCGGGCTCTTGAACCCCCACCGCTCGGCGATGCCTCCGACGGTGTCCCCTCGGGTCCGGTCGCCGCGCACGAGGTCGCGGTGGGCGCTGTCCATCCGGAACTTCCGCAGGTGGCCCATCGGCGTCTCGTCCCGGTGCCGGCGGAAGGCGTGCTGCAGTCCGCGCACACCGATCCGGGCGGCGCGGGCGATGTCGTCGATGCCGATGGGGCGGTGGGCGTTGGCCTGGATGAACGCGACGGCGCGCCGCACCACGGCGGGACCCGCGTCGAGGTCGGCATCGGCGGCGTCCTCGGAGGTCCTCAGCAGCCCGGCGGCGAACTCGCCGACGCCGCGTCCGCTCTTCGCCGCGAGCTCCCGCAACATCGCCGAGGCGTCGTCGAGATCCTGCTGATAGCGCTCCATCAGCACGCCCGTGGCGACGGCGACGGGGTCCCGCGCGCCGGTCATCCTGGTCTCCTCCCGTCGGGTTGCCTCGATGCGACCCTGGCACAAGGCCGCCCGGCGCGGAACCGGGACGACGGGTCAGGGGATCAGGGCGGGGAGGCCGCCGCCGAGCACGCCGGCCCGGTCGATGGCGACGCGGCCCTCCTTGACCACGGCGAGCACGTGGGCCGGGTCCGCCAGGGCGGCGATGTCGGACAGGGGGTCCGCGTCGGTGACGACGAGGTCGGCGGCCTTCCCGGCCACCAGCGTCCCGGTGACGTCGTCGACCCCGCACAGCTCGGCGGCGTCGCGCGTCCCGGCCGAGATCGCCTCCAGGGGCGTCATCCCGCCGAGGCGGACGAGCAGGTCCAGCTCACCGAGGTTCGTGCCGTGGTCGGGGGTGATCCCGGCGTCGGTGCCGAGGGCGATGCGCACGCCGGCGGCGACCGAGCGCGCCGCCGACTCGTGGGCGACGCGGTGCCAGCGCACGGCCTTCTCGTAGGTGCCCGGCGCACTGCGCGCGGGGTCGGGCTCGGTCATCGTCTCGATCAGGGTGGGCACGAGGAACTGACCGCGCTCGACCATCTCCGCGCGCAGCTCGTCGTCGAGGGCGTAGCCGTGCTCGATGCTGGTCACCCCCGCCCGCACGGCCGCCTCGATGCCCGGGCGTCCCATGGCGTGCACGGCCACGGGCAGCCCGCCGTAGGCGCCGGCCTCCTCGACGGCGGCGTGGATCATCTCCGGGCGCAGGCCCAGCCACTCGGGCTGGTCGTGGGGAGACGTGACGCCGCCGCTCGAGGCCAGCTTGATGCAGTCGGCTCCCGCGGCGACGAGCTCGCGCACCCGCAGGCGCATCGCGTCGACCGAGTCCACGAGGTTCGGCGGGCTGCCGGGGAACGCGACCGCGGCGGCGAGCCCGTCGATGCCCGACGGGGTGGTGAAGTCCCCGTGGCCGCCGCGCTGGCTGAGCATCGCGATCGAGACGAGCAGGCGCGGGCCCGGGACACGGCGCTCGGCGACGGCGCGCCGGAAGCCCGCGTCGAGGCCCAGGAGGTCCCGGGCCGTCGTCACGCCGTTCTCCAGGGTCGTGCGCAGCCGCTGCAGGACCTTGAGCACGCGGTAGGTCGGCGGCTCCTGGAGCCCCTCCAGCGGGCTGCCGTGCGCGCCCGGCAGGGCGAAGTGCACGTGGGCGTCGATGAAGCCCGGGCACACGGTGCGACCCCGCAGGTCGACCCGGCGGACGCCGTCGTGACCGGCCGGGAGCTCGCCGGCGGGGCCGACCCACGACACCTGCGTCCCGTCCACCAGCAGGGCGGCGTCCTCGACCGGGTCGCCGCCACGGCCGTCGATCAGCCGCACGTGCTCGAGCAGCACCTGTTCGTCGGGCACGCGGGACTCCCTCGCTCGTCGCCCTCGTCTTCCGGGTCGACCTTGGTCGAATCCCGCGGCGGGCGACAGGGGACGAAGGTCCCGACGGATCTACGGGGCGTCGGTGACGCCGCAGTGCTCGGCGACCCACGGTGCGGTCCCGGTGGGCCGACCGGCCTGCTCGGCGGCCATGAGCAGCATCCCGGCCGACACGGCGAACAGTCCGCCGGCCCGGCGCGCCTGGACGCCGAACATGTGCGGACCCCGGCCGTAGAGGTTCAGCGCGGCGCGGGGCACGCCATCGACCTCGAGCAGGATCGACAGCATCGAGCGGCAGCCGGCGTCGAGCGCGCGCGCCGAGAACGCCGGCCACCGGTGCCGGTCGCCGCCGGCGAAGTCGTGGACCGCGACGACGCCGTCCGTGGGAGCCCTCGACAGCACGGTCATCGCCGGGCCCTCGCCCAGCTCGGCCTGGAGGGCATCCAGCGGGCCGACGACGGACGGGCAGGCGGAGCGGTAGCGCCCGTCGGCGGGGCTCAGCCCCGCGAAGGCCGCGACCGGCACCGCGACGAGGGCCGCGGCGACGATGCGCACCAGGGCGGGTTCGTGATCACGCACCAGCGTGACGTCGTTGAGGCCGGTGCCGCTGCGGCGCAGGTGGGCGACGAGGTTGTCAACGGTCACGGCGACCGTCTCCGTCCACTGGGAGCGGTGATGGGACGTGCGGGTCCATGGAGTCAGGACGGATACCGAGGAAACTGTCCGAACAGCGACTACGCACTGTCCTCCGTCGATGACGCCCGGGTCAAGGAGCCGGGCCGGGCGCCGCCCCCGGTCAGCGCCGCAGGGCGTCGCTGGGGGAGTACCCGTGGACGCGGCGGTAGTCGACCGCGAACCGGCCCGGGTTGGTGAACCCCCACTTCGCGACGATCGCCCCGACGGTGTCGCCGCGGGTCGGGTCGCCGGCCTGGAGCTCGCGGTGCACGGCGTCCATCCGCACGGTCCGCAGGTACTCGAGCGGCGTCTGGCCGCGGTGGCGGCGGAACGCGTGCTGCAGTCCGCGGGTGCCGATGCGAGCGGCCCCGGCGATCTGGGTGATGTCGATGTCGCGGTGGGCGTTGGCGTCCATGAACTCCACCGCCCGGCGGATCGTCGCCGGTTCAGCGCCGCCCGCCAGGGGACCGCACGGGTCCCCCAGCGTCTCGAGGGCGCTGTTCGGGAAGACCGCCAGCGCTGCGGTGGCGAGCTGGCGGAAGGCCTCGGCGCGGACCAACGGCGCGGCGAGCACCTCGTCGTCGACGAGGACGTGGCGGCGGACGTGCTCGACGGTGCGGGCCCAGTACGACCCGAGCGCCTCGCTGAGGGGGACGCCCAGCTCGACGCGCACCCGCTCCGGCGGCAGTCCGCTCAGCTCCGCGCCCACCGTCTGGAGCGCCCGCAGGTCGAGGACGACCGACTCGATGTCGAGGGGTTCCCACACCGTCGTCCCCGGCCGCCACGGGTCCATCACCGCGAGCTCCCCGGCCTCGCGGGTGACCGAGTGCGGGCCCATGGTCGTCCGGAAGCCGCCTGACCGCACGCGCTGGACGACCAGGCCGCCGTACGGCGCGGTCCCGGCCTCGCCGTGCATCGTGTGCACCAGGTCGTCGATCCGGAACCGGTCGGTGACCAGGGAGGTCACGCGCATCCGGAAGTCCGTGACGTCGCCCGACAGCCTCGGTGTGACCTCGGTGTAGGCATCCGCGATCCACTCGCGGGCCACCTCGGGATCGGTGGTCTCGACCTCGGTCCGGATCATGGACGACACGTCCAGCACGGCAGCCACCCCCTCCGGCACCCCGTGATCCCACCCAGGACGACCAGCCTAGCCACCCACCACGGTCGGCCCAACCCGATCACCGACCGCGGTTGAGCGGACGTCCCGCCCGACTCCACGCGCTCACCTCGCCGATCACGCCGGTGGCCTCGACGGCGACCTCGGCGAGGATGGCCCGCGCGGCGGACAGCCACCCCTCGTCGCCGGCCACGAGCGCGACGCGCAGCCCAACGGCCCGCAGGCGGTGGTGGAGCGGGTCGTCGACGTCGCGCAGGCGCAGCGGGAGGACGGCCAACGCGACCGGCCACGAGCCGGGGATGTGTCCGGCGGCGACGTCCTCGACCGGGCGGACGTCGAGCAGCAGGATCGTGCGGGACTCGAGCCCGATTGCCAGATCGGCGACGGACAGATCGTGCTCTACGCGCATCTCGTCTCGGGAGGTCGACAGCCAGTGCTGGTGGCATGCCCACGGCACGGCGCGCCGAACACTCGGACGGCCGAACCCGTCGTCGCTCGTGCGGTCGTCTCGCCGGGCGTACGGCACGCGCGCGGTCACGTCTCATCCCCGCCGGGTGATGCGGCCGACGCGCGTCGCGGCTTGCCTCGTCGGCGACGAGAGGGAGTGGCCATGTCCGCGGTCGAGGATCTGAGCGAGCTGGTCGAACGCGCGAGCGCGGCGGAGCGGGCCGCGCTCGCGTCGAAGTGGAAGGAGCGCGACGACGTCGACGCGCTGCGTCGTCACGTCCAGCGCCTGATCGACGACCAGCGGGAGGCCGACCGGCTGGCCCCCGCGACGGAGGGGCCCACCGACCCGCCCGCCGAGGGGTACGCCGCGGCGGCACGCGCCGAGGCGGCGGCCGCCGCCTCCGTGACCGCGGCGCGGCGGGCCCTCCTCGACGCGCACCTCGCCGTCCTCGACGCCCGGCTGGCGCTCATCGACGCCGGCGAGACCGACCCCGGGGCGACGGCCGTCGACGGGCGCACGCCGCTGGCCGGGCGCAACGCGGTCACGCGCCACGGGCCCGCGCTGGCCCACGGGCTGAGCGGCGAGATCCGCTACATGCTCTCGCGCAAGCCGCGCTCGATCGTCAAGAGCCTGGCGGTCAGCCTGGCGCTCGGTCTGCTCTACCTCGGCGTCATCCGGCTCTTCCAGTGGGACCGCATGCAGCACTGGCTGCCCTACCTCGGGCTGTGGGCGATCTCGGTCGTCATGGGCGGCGCGGTCGTGCTCAACGCGATGAGCTTCGACGCCATGCGGGTGCGCGCCGCCCTCGACAGCGGCGCGCGGCTGTGGCACCTGCTGGTGACCAAGAACCTGGCGATCGCGTGCATCGTCGCCCCGATCGGCTTCCTGCTCAGCGGGCTGCTGGCCTGGCGGGCCGGCAACCTCGACGCGTTCTTCAAGGCCTGCGCGCTGATGATCTCCTTCATCCTGCTGTGGCTGGGCGTCGGCAACGTGCTGTCGATCCTGTTCCCGATCCGCGACGAACCGATCTGGCACCGGCGCAAGGACGGCACGCTCAAGCAGTTCGCCGTGGTGTTCGCCGTGTCCTACGTGATCGGTTATCTCGTCAACATCATGCTGGTCTGGCGCGTGTTCGCGGCCCAGGAGTGGGCCGAGCGCCTCGGCAGCTCGGTGCTCCCGGCGATCTTCGTGATCATCAGCAGCATCGGGATGTGGATTCTCCTAACCGTCCTCGCGGTCGCGCTGTCCCAGCAGCCCAAGGTCCGCCTGGCCCTCATGCGCGAGCTCGCCGATCACCGCCCGGACGAGGCGCGCGCCGTCGCCGTGTGAGCGATCATCACGCCATGAAATACGGCGTCGTGCTCTTCGTCACCGACGAGACCATCGCCCCGGCGGTGCTCGGACCCGCGCTCGAGGAGCGGGGGTTCGACGCCCTGTTCGTGCCGGAGCACTCGCACATCCCCGCGAGCCGGGAGAGCCCCGCCCCGGGCGGCGGGGATCTGCCGCGGCACTTCTACCGCACCGTCGACGTGTTCGTGACGCTGGCGGTGGTCGCCGCGACCACCTCGCGGCTCGCCCTCGGGACGGGCGTCGCCCTGCCCGCCGAGCGCGACGTGTTCCACACCGCCAAGCAGGTCGCCAGCCTCGACCTGGTCTCGGGCGGGCGCGCACTGTTCGGCGTGGGCGTCGGGTGGAACCGCGAGGAGGCGCGGAACCACGGCATCGACCCCCGGCGGCGCGGCAAGGTGCTCGACGAGAAGCTCGCCGCACTGACGCGCCTCTGGGCCGAGGAGCGCGCCGAGTTCCACGGCGAGCACGTCGACTTCGACCCGGTGTACTCCTGGCCGAAGCCGGTGCAGACGCCGCACCCGCCGATCTACGTCGGCGGTGGCAGCGACGCCGCGCTGGCGCGGCTGCGCGACCACGGCGACGCGTGGCTCCCCGACACCGTCGACGTCGAGGACTACCGGCGGGTGCGGTCCTGGCTGGCCGACCACGGCCGTCCCGACGTCCCGTTCACCGTGTTCGGCGCCGACCCCGACGCCGTCGACGTCACCGGCTTCGACGAGGTCGGTGTCGAGCGGATCGCGTTCTGGGTGGACCCGGCCGGCGAGCGCGACGTGCTGCGGAGCCTCGACACGATCGCGGAACGCTGGCTGCGCTGACGGCGCCCGGGCGCGACCGACTCACCCCGCGAAGTCGGCGGCGCTCATCCCGGCGGCGTGCCCGGCCGGCCACTGGACCAGCTCGATGCGGTGCCCGTCCGGGTCGGTGATCCAGGTCGTGCGGAAGTCCGCCGAGCCGTCCGGCGACGTGGGAGCCTCGGACTCGATGCCGTGGGCGGCCAGCCCGGCGAGAGCGGCGTCCATGGACTCGACGTGGACCACGAAGTGGCTCAGAGCGTCCCCGCGGACCGGGGCGCTCCCGGGCGCGTGGACGAGCTCGACGGCGACGAACTCGTCGCCCGGGAGCGCCAGCATGGTCAGGTCCCCCAGCCCCGTCCCGGGGACGCTGCCGACGACCTCGTAGCCGAGCGCGGTGTAGAACGCGAGCGAGCGGTCGAGATCGGCGACCCGCAGACCGAAGTGCAGGGTCCTCATCGCGCGACCTCCTCAACTCATCGGTTGAGCCCACTTCGTAGCGTTCTAGGACCGATGAGTCAAGAACGAGGACCCCGGCGACGGGATGCCGCGGAGCGCGGGGGCGCCGCGCGCATGTGATCGCGCACGGGTGTCAGGAGGCCGCTGAGGGTCCGGGCGTCGTCGCGCGAGAGCGGCTCGAAGAGCAGGCCGCTCACGACCTCCTCGTGCCCGGGGAGCACTCTCGCGATCAGCGCGCGGCCGGCGTCGGTGATGGTGACGACGACGCTGCGCTCGTCGTCCGGGGAGGGTCCGCGGGTGACGAGACCGGCCTTCTCCAGCAGGCCCACCTGGTAGGTCAGGCCGCTGCGGCTGTAGACGATCGCGTCGGCCAGATCGGTCATGCGGTGGCGGCCCGTCGGGGCCTGGTCGAGCCGCATGAGGACCTGGAAGCGCACGAAAGTGAGATCGCCGTCCTCGCGGAGCTGCTGCTCGATCCCGTGCTGGAGCAGGGCGGACACCTCGACCAGCGCGAAGTACGCGCCCAGCTGGACGGGGTCGACGGCGTGCGGCGGGTCCGGCATCGCCCGAGTCTACTTGCTTCGAATTCGAAGCGAGGTTAGCGTCGTCCGCGAGGTGCTTCGACTTCGAAGCACACGCTGCGACGAAGCGAGGCTCCCCCGATGAAGGCAGTGCGGTTCCACTCCTACGGCGGTCCCGAGGTCCTGCGGTACGAGGACGTGGACAAGCCGGTCCCCGGCGCAGGCCAGGTCCGGCTCCGCGTCGCCGCCTCGGCGTTCAACCTGGTGGACGACGGCATCCGCGGCGGCTACCTGCAGGAACCGTTCCCGGTGGGCCTGCCGCACATCCCGGGGATCGAGGTCAGCGGGACGGTCGACGCCGTCGGCGACGGCGTGACCGGCCTCCGGGTCGGCGACGAGGTGATCGGCTTCCTGCCGATGGTGGCCGACGGCGCGGCCGCGGAGTACGTCGTCGCGCCGGCCGAGGTCCTGGCCGCGGCGCCGCGCACCGTCCCGCTGGCCGACGCCGCCGCGCTCCCGATGGTGGGGCTCACCGCGTGGCAGGCGCTGGTCGACGACGCGAAGGTGGTGGCCGGCCGGCGAGTCCTGATCAACGGCGCGAGCGGTGCCGTCGGCGGCTACGCGGTGCAGCTCGCGAAGCACCTCGGCGCGCACGTCATCGCCACCGGTAGCCCGCGCAGCAGCGAACGCCTCCGGGAACAGGGCGCCGACGAGATCGTCGACCACACCCGCACCGACGTCGCGGCGGCGGTGGTGGAGCCGGTCGACGTCCTGCTCAACCTCGCCCCGATCACGCCCGAGCAGCTCGCCGCGCTCGTCGCTCGGGTCCGTGACGGCGGCGTCGTCGTGAACACCGTGCCGCGGACGCCGGCGCCCGCCGACGAGGCACGTGGTGTGCGCGCCGTCGACGTCTTCGTCCGCTCCGACGCCGACCTGCTGGCGCGGCTGGTGGACATGGTCGACCGCGGCGAGCTGCGCGTCGACGTCGACCGGCGGGTGCCGCTGGCCGACCTGGCATCGGTCCACGCCGAGGCGACGGCCGGCACGCTGCGCGGCAAGGTCGTCGTGCTCGCCCCGGCGGCCTGACCTGTCCGTCCGGCCGCCGAGCGTCCTGGCCCGGGGAGAGGGGCGCGGCTAGCGTCGGTGTGCACGCGACGTCACCACCACGACGTCCTCGGTGGGCGGGGGATGCCATGACCGGCGTGCACGACGACACCGATCTCGCGCGTGAGCTGATCGACGCGGTGTCGATCGTGATGGGGTCCGTGCCGGGCCACCGGGTGACCCACACCAAGGGCGTCGTGCTGCGCGGCACGTTCACGGCGACCCCCCGCGCCCGGGAGCTGACGCGCGCCGCGCACATGCAGGGCGACCCGGTGCCCGTGACGGTCCGGTTCTCCAACGGCGCGGGCGATCCGCGATGCCCCGACGCGGCGCAGAACGACCCGCGGGGGATGGCCGTCAAGTTCTACCTGCCCGACGGGTCACGGACCGACCTGGTCTGCCAGTCGTGGCCGGTCTTCCCGGCCGGCACCCCGGAGGGCTTCCTCGGCCTGATGCGGGCCCAGGGCGCGGGGCCGGTGGCCATCGAGCGGTTCCTGGCGTCGAACCCGGACATCGCCGCCGCACTGGAGAAGATCGCCGCGCTGGGGGACCCGCCGCTCGCCTGGGGCACGATGGCGTTCAACTCGCTGGTCGCCTACCGCCTGGTGGCCGCCGACGGGTCCGGCCGCCACGTCCGCTTCCGGTGCGAGCCCGAGGCCGGCGTCGCCGCCCTGCCGGCCGAGCAGCAGGGCGGCGCCGACAACGACTACCTGATGACCGGCGTGCTCGAGCAGGTGCCGGTGCGCCACCGTGTCCTCGCGCAGCTCGCCGCGGGGGGCGACCAGACCACCGACTCCAGCCAGGAGTGGCCGGCCGACCGCGAATGGGTCGACCTGGGCGTCGTCGAGGTCACCGGGCCCGACACCGAGCGGGAGCGCGACGGCGACGTCCTGGTCTACGACCCGATGCGGGTGACCGACGGGATCGAACCCTCCGACGACCCGATCCTGCACCTGCGTCCGTTGCTCTACGCCGAGTCGGTCCGCCGGCGCACCGCGGCGCGCTGACCGGGACCGGCGTCCGGGACCGCGCAGCACGCCCGCGCGGCCCGCGCACGGGCACAGAGCTGGTGCGCCCGCGCCGTGCTGGCCTCGCACATCGCCCTCAACCTGCGCAGACGGTCCTCGGTGGCGGTCAGGTCGAGGTGGATCACGTCCACGTCGGGCCCCCTCCGGCTACTCGGGAGACGAGGTTCGGCGCCTGCGGTGGACCGTGCGGTCCATGGTGCCTCGCCGCCCCTCCGCGCGAAACCGCGCTCACCGTGGCGCGAGCGCGGTCGCCGCGACCCAGGCGATGGCCCCGTCGACGACGGCGCGGGCCTCGGCGTCGTAGGGGTGGACCTCGAAGCCGTGGACCGCGTGCTCGATGGTGACGACCTCGAGCGCGGCGCCGGCGGCGTCCGCCGCGTCGACGAAGGCGTCCTGGGTCCCGGCGATGAACGGGATCTCGTGCCCGACCCGGACGAGGAGCTTCGGCAGCGCCGGGTGCTCGCCGACGGCCTCGACGGCGTTGAACCGGGGCGCGTCGCCCGGCCAGTCGGGGGGCGGCGCGAGCACGGGGTAGGTCCAGGCGATCCCGCGCAGCCAGGACGGCGGCTCCCGCAGCCAGGCGGCCGCGAGCGGGCTGCCGCCGCAGAAGAACCACAGCACGATCCGGTCCGGGTCGACCTGGCCCAGCGTGCGGGTCCGTGCCACGACGGCGTCGAGCGCCGCGGCCGACCGGGGGTAGTGCTCGTCGGTGTGGAGGGGGTGGTCGAACGTGACGCCGACCAGCCCGGCGTGGGCGGCGAGCGCCCCGTAGCCGCGGAAGAGGGCGGAGTCGCGGGGGCGGGGCGTGTGCGTCTCGGGCACGGGGCCGCCGTGGATGAAGATCACCGCGGGACGACGGCCGGCGTGGTCGGCGCGCACGTGGACGTCGAGCAGGTCCTCGCGCAGCCGCGTCACGGGCTCGACGTCGTGGAAGAACGGCGCGGTCTCCTCGGGCTCTGCGGGCTGGGCCACACCGCCATCGCAGCAGAACCGGGGCGTCAGAACCAGCGGTCGGACGCGAGGCGGGCGCCCTCGGCGAGCGCGGCGAACTTGGCCCACACGACCTGGGGATCGACGGCGGCCTGACCGACCCACGTGCCGTACCCGCAGTCGGTGCCGGCGACGACGTTCTCCGCGCCCACGCGCTCGGCGTAGCGGGCGATGCGCTGCGCCACGAGCTCGGGGTGCTCGATGACGTTGGTCTTGGACTCCAGCACGCCCGGGACCAGGACCGTGCCGTCGGGCACCGCGACGTCGTCGAACACGGTGAACTCGTGGGCGTGGCGCGGGTTGGCGGCCTCGAAGGCGATCGCGGCGGGGCGGGCGCGCAGGACGTCGCGGACGATGGTGGCGAACGGGATGTCGCGGTGGTGGGGGCCGTCGTAGTTGCCCCAGCACACGTGCAGGCGCAGCAGCTCGGGGTCGATGCCGGCGGTGGCGTGGTCGATGGCCTCGAGGTTCTGGCGCAGCCGGGCGAGGAACTCCTCGTCGGTGAGGTCGGCGTAGCGCACGTGGCGCCCCATCGCGAGGTCCGGGCAGTCGAGCTGCACGACGATCCCGGCGGCGGCGATCGCCTCGTACTCCGGGCGCATCGCGTCGGCGATCGCGCGCAGGTAGTCCTCGTAGGAGCCGTGGTGCCGGTCGTCGAAGAACAGCGCGATCAACCCGGGCGACGCGGCGGTGAGGAACCGCCCGGTCGGATCGCCGCCCGCGGCGAGCAGGTTTGCGACGTCGCGGTGCACGGCGTCGTCGCCGGTGGGCGCGATCGGCCCGGTGCAGGCCGGCGTCTTCCGGCGCGACCGTCCCGGGTCGGACATGACCCGCTGCGCCATGGCCGGGAAGTCGTCGAGGTCGCGGTAGGAGAAGGTGACCGATTCGCCGTCGAAGCCGGTGAGCCGGTACTTCGGGTAGGAGGCGTAGCTGGGCTTGCTCATCTCCCCGTCACCGACCAGGTCGATGCCCGCGTCGAGCTGGTGACCGACCACCTCCGCCACCGCGGCGCGGACCCGCTCGGCCAGCGCGGCGCGGTCCACGGGCACGCCCTCCTCCTGGGCGAACATGGTGCGGACGAGGTCGTCGGGCCGGGGGAGGCTCCCGACGTGGGTGGTCAGGAACCGCTCGGTGCTGCGCTGCACGAGGTCAGCCTGTCACCGCCGCCGTCACCACCGCAGGGCGTGCCAGGATCCCGGGTGCCACACCCACGACCGGCGCGGGCGCGACGCGTGGCGGCCGGGGTGCCCCCGCTCGCGGACGCAGACCACCTCCGTGGGGTAGTGGGCGACCCCGCCGAAGGTGTTCCAGCGGCGCCAGAACCAGGCGCGGTCGCCGCAGCGCCGGTCCTCGGGCGCCACCTCGGCGGGCTCGCGGGTCCACTCCTCGACCGCGGCGGCGGGCTCGGGCCGGCGTCGGGGCACGCCGCTACCGCAGGCTGCGGTGGGCGTCGCGGAAGGCCGGCACGGCGTCCGCCCCGCTCACGGCGTCGGCGCTGATCACCTCGTCGACCGGGCGTCCGCGCAGCACCTGCTTGATCGGGCGCTCGAGCTTCTTGCCCGTGAGCGTGCGCGGCACCGCCGGGACCGCGGCGATGAGGTCGGGCACGTGCCGCGGGGACAGGTTGCGGCGCAGGCCGTCGGCGATCCGCTTCCGCAGGTCGTCGTCCAGCTCGGCCCCGGCGGCGAGGGCGACGAACAGCAGCAGCTCGCCCGAGCTGCCCTCGTCGTCCTCGAGGTGCACGACCAGCGAGTCGGCCACCTCCGGCATGTCCTCGACGACGTCGTAGAACTCGGCGGTGCCCAGCCGCACCCCGCCGCGGTTCAGCGTGGCGTCGGAGCGCCCGGTGATCACGCAGCTGCCGCGGTCGGTGAACCGCACCCAGTCGCCGTGGCGCCACACGCCCGGGAAGACGTCGAAGTAGGCCTCGCGATAGCGCTCGCCGTCGGGGTCGTTCCAGAACCCGACCGGCATCGAGGGCATCGGTGCGCGCACGACGAGCTCCCCGAGCTGCTCGATCACGGGGTCGCCGGCCTCGTCGAAGGCGGCGACGTCGTGCCCGAGCCCGGGCCCGGCCATCTCGCCCCGGTACACCGGCAGCCACGGCCCGCCGCCCACGAAGCCGCTGCAGACGTCGGTGCCGCCGCTGAACGGGTTGAGGACGACGTCCGGCCCGAGGTGGGCGTAGACGTAGTCGAACGCCTCCGGCGGCAGCGGCGCCCCGGTCGTGCCCAGCTGGCGCAGCTCCGGCCACCGCGGCGGGACGACGCCCTCCTTGCGGCACGCCGTCAGGTAGCCGGGGCTGGCGCCGAGCAGTGCGACGCCGGTCTCGGCCGCGAGCTGCCACTGCGCCTCGAGGTCGGGCCACAGCGGGTTCCCGTCGAGCAGCACGAGGACGCCACGGTGCAGCAGCACCGAGATCGTGATGTTCCACATCGCCCAGCCGGTGGTGGTGAACCACAGCGTCCGGTCGCCGGGGCGGATGTCGAAGTGCAGGGCGAACAGCCGCAGGTGCTCGAGCAGGATGCCGCCGTGGCCGTGCACGATCGCCTTCGGCAGGCCCGTGGTGCCCGAGGAGAACAGCACGTAGAGCGGGTGGTCGAACGGGAGGTCGGCGAACTCCAGCGGTCCGGGCTCGGCCAGCAGCGCGTCCCACGTCATCGCGTCGGGCACCGGGTGCGGGCCGTAGTCCAGCCCGACGACGTGCTCGACGGTCGGGAGGCCGGCGCGGATGCGCGCCAGCTCCTCGCGCTGGTCGATCTCCTTGGTCCCGTACCGGTACGACGCGACGGCCAGCAGCACCGTCGGCTCGAGCTGGCCGAGCCGGTCGACGACGCTGCGGGCGCCGAACTCCGGTGCGCACGACGCCCAGATCGCGCCCAGGCTCGCCGCGGCCAGGAACACCACGAGCGTCTCCGGCACGTGGGGCAGGTAGCCGACGACGCGGTCGCCCTCGGTCACCCCGAGGCGCTGCAGCCCCGCGCGGGCCCGGGCGACCTGGTCACGCAGCTCGCCGTACGTGAGCTCCCGCGGCCCGCGCGTCTGCGAGCGGGCGATGAGCGCCGTGCGGTCGGTGTCCTCGTCGGTGCCCATCATGTGGGCGGCGTAGTTCACGCGGGCGCCGGGGAACCATCGCGCGCCCGGCATCGCCGACGACCCGAGCACCCGCTCGTAGGTCCCCGGCACCCCGAAGTGGTCCCAGATCGATCCCCAGAACGCCTCGGGCTCGGCCACCGACCAGCCGAAGAGGCCCCAGTAGTCGTCGAACGTCAGCCCGCGGGTCGACGACAGGTGGGCGAGGTAGGCCTCGAGGCCGGTGCCCTCGATCGGACCCGCCGGGCGCATCAGGGCCGGTGCCTCGGGAGCGTCCATGCCCCCGATCGTGCCGTGACCGGCGTCTCCCCGCGAGACCGGTCCGATCAGCCCGAGTCGGGGTGCGCGACCACCGAGAGGAAGCGGATCGGGAGCTCGACCAGCTCGGTCGGCCCGTGGACGCCCTCGCCGTCGAGCTGGAGCGCGTCGCCCGGCCGCATGTCGTAGCTCGCGCCGCCGTGGCCGTAGACCATGTGCCCCTCGAGCATGTAGAGCAGCTCGGTGCCGGGGTGCTGGAAGAGGGGGAACACCTCGCTGCGCTCGGTGAGCGTCACGAGGTGCGCCTCCATGCGGTTGTGCTGGCCGCGCAGCCCGCCGAGCAGGGTGTAGTCGTGCCCGACGCGGGTGCCCCGGGCGACGATGCGCGCCCCGGCCCCGGACCCGGTGTAGACCGCCTCGCGCTCGACGTCGGCGCCCCGGAAGAAGGCGGTCACCGGGATGTCGAGGGCGTCCGCGAGACGCGCCAGCGTCGTGAGGCTGCAGGAGATCTGCGCGTGCTCGATCTTCGAGAGCATCGGCTTGGAGATCCCGGTGCGCACCGCCATCTCGGCCAGCGTGGCGCCCGAGGCTCGGCGCCGCCGGTGGACCTCCGCGCCGATCGCCCGCTCGAGCCTGCCCTCCTGCGAGGCCGGGCGCTCGACCTCCCGCGCCGCGGGGCCGCGGTCGGCGACGTCGGCGACGTCGGTGCCCGGTGGGTCCTCCTGGCTCATCGGGACTCCTCGCGTCGACACCCGTGCCCGCAGGAGTATGCCGTCACCGCATCTGGCCGGCCCCGACGTAGGGGTGCGGGCTGCGCAGCAGCTCGCCCTCGGCGAAGCGCGAGAGCCGGAAGTCCGACTCGGGGATGTCGTCGTCGCTGCTCTTGCCGTCCACGACGAGGTCGGCGACGAGCCGCCCGACCGACGGGGCGATCTTGAACCCGTGCCCGGAGAACCCGGCCGCGACGACGAGGCCCTCGACGTCGGTCTCCGAGACCGCGGGGTTGAAGTCGGGCGTCACGTCGTAGCACCCGGCGTAGGTCGACGCGATCGCGGCGTTCTCCAGCCCCGGGAAACGCGTGCCCACCTTCTCCACCGCGACGTCGAGGAACGTGTGGGTGGCCTGGTTCGAGTAGCGGTCCGGGTCGGCGGGCTCGAGCTCGGCGAGGTCCGAGTTGCCGAAGAGGATCTCCTTGCCGCTCTCCGGGCGGACGTACTGCAGGGACACCAGGTCGGAGAACACCGGGACCGGGCCGAGGTCCTCCCCGGGGTCGATGAGCACGATCTGCTCGCGGTGCACGGTGATCGGCAGGTGGATCCCGTGCGCGGCGAGCAGTGGCACCGACCAGGGGCCCGCGGCGAGCACGACGCGGTCGGTGTGGATCTCCGAGCCGTCGGCCAGCCGCACCCCGGTCACGGCGTCGCCGGCGCTGAGGATGTCGGTGACGGTGGTGCCCTGGCGCAGGCGCACCCCGGCCCGGCGTGCGGCGGCGGCGAAGGCCTGCGCGGTCTGGTACGCGTCGCCGTAGCCGCCCCGGGCCTCCCACGCGAAGGCGGCGAACGGGCTCAGGTCGGCCGCCGGCCAGAGCTTCGCGACCTCGCTCGCGTCGATGTCCTCGGTGCGCACCCCGACCGCGCGCTGGTCGGCCATCGAGGCGTGCAGCGCGCCCACGTTCTGCTCGCCGACGCCGACGACGTAGCCGGTCTGGTGGAAGCCGACGTCGTCGCCGAGGACCTCGCACGCGTTCTCGAAGACGTCGAGGGCCCGGGTCGCCATCGCGGCGAGCGACGAGACGCCGTAGTGGCACCGGACCACGCCGGACGACTTGCCGGTGCCCCCGGAGCCGACGGTGGACCGCTCGACGATGACGACGTCGGTGACGCCGCGCTCGGCGAGCGCCCAGGCGGTGGCGCAGCCCTCGAGGCCGCCGCCGACGATCACTGCTGCGGGCAACCTGGCCTCCCGGAACGGTATCTCCAAGAGAGACTAAGGCATACCGAGGAGAAACTCAGGACGTGTCGACGACCTGGAAGGCCTCGACGTACTGCGCCCCGGCCGGGACGACGTCGGGGTACCGCGCGGCGTTGCGGGCGAGCAGGCCGCTGACCAGGGATTCGAGGTCGTCGCGGTGGGCGGTCTGCGAGCGGTGCGCGCGCAGGGCCGCGAGCTTCGCGGCCAGCGTCGGGCCGACGTCGACGGCGTGGTTCACCCGCTCGGGCGGGCAGCCGGCCACCCACGTCTCGGGCACGGTCCAGGCCTCGAGGCCCTCGTCGGCGAGCAGCTCGGGGTGCGCGAACGGGTTGCGGGCGTCCGGGTAGACCGCGGCGAGGGTGGCCTCGCCCGTGGCCCGGTGGTCGGGGTGGGAGACGCCGAGGCGCTCCCAGAAGTACTCCGGGGACTGCGTGAGCACCCGCTGCGGGCGGACCCGCCGCACGACGCGGCTGATGTCGCGGCGCAGCGCCAGGCTCGGGGTCACCTCGCCGTCGGCGTAGCGGAGGAAGGTCAGGTCCGTGACGCCGAGCTCCGCGGCCGCGGCGCGCTGCTCCTCCTCGCGCAGAGCGGCCATCCGGTCGCGGGGCGTGTCGTCGAACCCGCCGGCGTCGCCCGAGGTCACCAGGCAGTACGACACCGCGGTGCCCGCGGCGGTCCAGGAGGCGACGGTGCCGGCGGCGCCGAAGTCGACGTCGTCGGGGTGCGCGACCACGACCAGGGCGCGGGTGACGTCGGAGCGGACGTCGACGGGGCCGGGCACGGGGCCGGAGCCTAGATCAGCCCCGGCCCGCCGCGCCCTCCGGTGACCCCGTCCCGGATCACGCCTCGGCGACCGCGAGCTGCTCGGCCTGCGTGGCCGCGTCCCAGTCGCCGCTGCAGTAGATCGTCAGGGCGCGGATGCGTCCGGCCGTCAGCTCGAGCCACACGAGGTTCCGCGAGTAGGTGCTCTCGGGCCGGTCGGGACCGGTGACGGTGCGCGCCGCGAACTCGACGACGACGCCGGTCTCGGTGGGGACGGCCCGCTCGGCGACCACCTCGCCGCCGTACGGGAAGGCGTCGCGCAGCAGCCGGGCGAGCTCGTCCGTGCCGTGGCTGCGGACCAGGCCGAACGGCACGTTGAGCTCCACCGCGACGTCGTCGGCGTACCAGGAGCGGTCGAGCCGGCCGGTCCGGACCGCCGCGAGGAAGCCCTGCGCGACGTCGCCGCGGTGGTCGAGCGGCACGTCGAGCAGGTCCAGGTCGGTGAACCCGACACCTCCGGTCGCGAGGGCCGCGATCTCGGCGGCGACCGCGTCGGTCTCGGGGAGCGCCGAGTTCGCCATGGCGCTGTCGTGGTCGTCGAACTCGCAGATCGCGAGGTAGCGGTTCGGCGTGTGGTGGTCGGCGTAGATCGCCTCGCGGCGCAGGGTGTTCCGTCCCCGCGTCGCGGTGAGCCAGCGGGCGTCGGCGGCCCGCAGGGCCTCCGGGTCGTCGGTGGTGACGTCGATGATCTGGACGAAGGTCATGGCTGCTCTCCCTCGGGACGGTCGAGGCCCTCGTGGCCTCGTCCCACCCCTGGAGGCGTGAGGGAGCCCCGCACGATGTGCGGTGGCGGCCTCACAGCAGCCAGCGGCGGGGCTGCTCGGGGGCGTAGACGCAGTAGGTGCCGGTGCGCACCGAGCTGCGCAGGTGCTTGCCGAGCCCCGGGGCGACGGCCTCGATCCGCGTGATCGCGTCGCGGATCCGCCAGGTCACCGCGGTGCGGGCCCGCTCGGCCGAGCGGCCGGCGGGTCGCGCGCGGCCCCCGAGCCCGTAGGCGCGCGAGAGCTCGGCGACGAGGTGGTCGCGCTCGCGCTCGGCGGCGGGGTCGCCGTCCTCGATGCGCTCGTCCAGAGCGGCGATGCGGCGGCGGTAGGCCTGCCGTGCGGTCTCGTCGAGGGTGTCGCCGGTGCCGGGGAGCTCGGCCGCGGGCGGCCGCTCGCCCCCGACGAGGTCGAGCGCGTGGAACTCGCGGTCCGGTGCGGCCACCAGCCGCGCGAGGTCCGTCAGGCCCTTCACGTGGCGCAGCGTCACCCGCTCGCCGGCCTCGCCCACGGTCCACGTCTGGCCGTCGCGACGCAGGACGCCGTCGGCGCCGGCGTCCCGGCCGCCGTCGCCGATCGCCGCGCAGTGGGCGGCGAGGAGCGGGAGGTCCAGGCGCCCGTAGAGCTCCCGTGCCGTGGCGGCGGAGGCAGCGGCGCCCGGCAGACCCGCGCGGGCGCGCACCTCGGCCAGGACCCGGTGGGTGTGCGCCACCGGGAGGGCGGCCCCGGCGCGGGTGTTGCGCTCGAGGGCCTCCGCCAGGTGGGCCTCGGCGTCGGCGCCGCGACCGAGCACGGCCGCCACCATGCCGAGGTGGCGCCGGACCGAGCCCAGCCAGGCGGCGTTGATCCCCTCCACGCCGCACCGGTCGCGGTACGGCGCGAGGAGCTCGTGGACGCGCGCCGCGACGTCCGGGTCCGGCGCGTCGTGGAGCACCTCGGCGGCCGTGCACAGCAGGGGGAGCCACTCGGAGTCCCGCGGCAGGGTCTCGAGTGCGCGCGGCAGGTCGGCCAGGGCCGCCGGGCCGGCGCCCTCCGGGTCGACGCGAGCGAGGTACACCTTCGTCACGGGGCTCCCGTCGCCCCACCCCGCCTCCGGGAGGTCCGCGAGCATCGTGCGGTAGCGGGCCGCCAGGTCGTCGAGCCGCCCGGAGTCGGTCAGCGCGTTGAGCCGCAGGACCTCCGCGAGCATGCGGGCGTTGCGGCTCCCGACACGGTCGCCCTCGGCGGCGGCCTCGTCGGCGTGGTCGAGGGCCTCGGCGAGGCGGCCCTCGCGCAACGCCCGCGATCCCGCCCAGAGGGCCGGGTACCAGGTGTAGATCGGTTGGCGGGTGGGCTCGGCGAGCCGGGAGTACGCGGCGACCTCGGCGTCGAGCGCGCCGGTGTCCCCGAGCTCGGCGACCGCGACCACCCGCAGGCGGCGCCCCAGCAGCTCGCCGGCGACGTCGCCGGACGCGGCCGCGAGGTCGACGATCTCCGACGCCGCGGCGAGCCGCGACTCCGTGTGGTCGGGGCCTGCGTGGGCGTCGGCCCAGGCCACCAGCCCTTGCACAAGCGCCGCGTCGTCCCCGAGTCGCCGGGCCATCGCCAGCGACTCCTCGGCCAGGGCGGCCTGCCGGCCCGGCGCGGCGGTGTAGGTGACCGCCACCGAGAGACGGGCGAGCAGCGCCACCCGCAGGGTCGAGTCGCCGGCCGGCAGCGCGGCGAGTGCCTCGTCGAGGAGGTCGAGCTGTGCGGGGTCGAGCAGGCGGACCTCGAAGCCGCCGAGGCCGGCGGCGTCGCCGAGGGCGGCCCGGGCGAGGAGGTCGCCGCGGCGCAGGCCGCGGGCGCCCTGCGCCGCGGCGGAGAACGCGGTCCGGGCGTCGTCGGCGCCACGCAGCGCCGCGCGCGCCGCACCGAGCGCCAGCAGGGTCTCGACGTGTTCCGCCGACCCCGCCGGCCGCAGACCGGCGGCGCGCGCGAACGCGGCCGCCGCGTCCTCGAACGCCAGGGCCGACGCGGCCCGGCGTCCGGCCGCCTCGACCGCGGCGGCCGCGACCTCCGGCTCGACCACCGGCACGGCGAGGGCCAGGTGGTCGGCGACGACGGCGACGTCGGCGTCGGGGCGGAGGGCACCGGCGACCGCACGATGGGTCTCGGCCCGGATCCCTGCCGAGAGCCCGGCGTCGAGCGTGTCGCGGACCAGGGCGTGCACGAAGGCCCAGGTCGACGGCGGCGTCACCGGTGCGGCGAGTCCGGCCGCCGCCGCTTCCTCGAGCAGGGCGGCGGCACCCGCCCACGACGTCCCGCCGGCGGTGGCGACCACATCGAGGTCGAACTCGACGCCCACGACGGCGGCGACGCCCAGCAGCTCGCGGCACGGGGCGCTGAGCCGGCTCAGCCGCCGGGTCAGGACGGCCCGGATGCCGCCGGGAACGGTGACGCCCAGGCTGGTCCCCGACGACGACAGGGCCGCGAGCTCGCGGACGAAGAGCGGGTTCCCTCCGGTCCGCCGCGTGACGGTGCGGGCGGTCCGCTCGTTGGGGGCCGTGCCGGTCGTCGACGCCATCAGCGCGGCGACCTCGCCGGAGCCCAGGCCGCGCAGCGCGATCAGCTCACCGCGGTCGAGGAGCGGCACGGCCTCGGGGTCCAGCTCGGCGTCGCGGTACGCGGCCACCAGCAGCACGGGATCGGCGGCCACGTGCGCGGCCACGAAAGCCAGGGCACGGACCGAGCCGAGGTCGGCCCAGTGCAGGTCGTCGACGGCGATCAGGAGCGGTCGGTGGCGGGCCTCGGCCGAGATCGCCGCCGCGAGGGCCTCGAACAGCGCGAACCGCGCGTGATCGTTTCCGGGAACGGCGCCGCCGCGCAGGTCGGCGAGCTCACGGCCGCAGGCGCGCACGACCTGGGTCCAGGGCCAGAACGCCGGGACACCGTCGCCGCTCCAGCAGGTCGCGTGGACGGTGGCCATCCCCCGGTCCCGGCAGCGGGCGGCCACCTCGCGGAGCAGGCGCGTCTTGCCCATCCCGGGCTCGCCGGTCACCAGCAGCAGCCGCGACGTCCCCGCGCCGGCGTCACGGGCGGCGGCGAGGACGACACCGAGCACGTCGTCTCGGCCGATCATCGTCGACCCCGAGGGCGCGTCGATCATGACGCCTCCCGTGCTCCGCCGGTCCCGGCGTCAAGCGTGGTGCGCCGTCGGGGTCCTGTCGACCTCGGCGTCGCGGTCGATGTCGATGCCGCGGCGCAGGAGCTTCAGCGTGTAGATGGTGCGGGGCGAGACGAGGTGGCTCAGGCCGGTCGCGAGCACGACGGCGATCATGAGCGGCAGGATCACCGAGTAGTCGCCGGTCAGCTCGAACACGATGAGCACAGCGGTGATCGGCGCGTGCGCCGCGCCGGCGAACACGGCGGCCATGCCGACGAGGCCGAAGGCGCCGGGGGCGAGGTGCAGGCCCGGGAACACCGCGGCGGCCAGCGACCCGAACGCGGTGCCGGCGAGCCCGCCGATGAACAGCGACGGGGCGAACACCCCGCCGGAGCCGCCGATGCCGATCGTCAGGCTGGTCGCGAGCATCTTGCCGACGACGAGCAGCAGCAGGAACCCGACCGCGTACTGGCCGGCCAGGCCGTCCTCGAGCACGGGGTAGCCGACGCCGTAGAGCTGGGGCAGCGCCAGCAGCACCCCGCCGAGCACGACGCCGCCGACGGCCGGGCGCAGCCACTCGGGCCCGCGCCAGACGGCGTCGCAGGCGTCCTCGATCGCGTACAGCACCCGGGCGAAGCCCCAGCCGAGCAGCCCGGCGAGCAGGCCCAGCACGGCGTAGAGCGGCAGCTCCGCGCTGGACCCCAGGGTGTAGTGGGGGAGGTGCAGGATCGTGTCGTCGCCGACCAGCAGCCGGGCGACGACGTTCGCGGTGACCGACGAGATCACCAGCACGCCGAAGCTCTGGGCGGCGAAGGCCCGCAGGATGATCTCCAGACCGAACACGACGCCGGCCATCGGCGCGTTGAAGGTCGCCGAGATCCCGCCGGCCGCGCCGCACGCGACCATGAGCGTGAGCCGGCCCGCGGGGACGCGCAGCGCCTGGCCGATCGACGAGCCGAGCGCCGAGCCGATCTGGACGATCGGTCCCTCGCGCCCCACCGATCCGCCGGTGCCGATGCAGATCCCCGAGGCGAGCGCCTTCACGCCGGCCACCTTCGCGGGGATGCGGCCGCCGCGTTCGGCGACGGCGAGCATCACCTCGGGCACGCCGTGCCCGCGGGCCTCGGGGGCGAAGCGGGAGACCAGCGGGCCGTAGACCAGACCGCCGACGACGGGGGCGAGCAGGAGGAACCACGGCCCGAGGGCCGGGAGGTGGGTGCTGGCGACGCGGCCGGCGTCGGAGTAGTCCTCACGCCCGGTCACCAGCCAGGTGATCCCGATGATCAGGTAGCGGAACACCACGGCGCCGAGGCCGGCGCCCAACCCGATGATCAGGGCCAGCCCGACCAGGCCGGGCCTGCTGTCGGTCAGCCACCGGTGCAGGTGGCGCCCGGCGGGCGCCACCCGGCGCCACGGGCGGATCACGGCGTCACCCGGCCGAGGGCCCACTCCGGTTCGGGCACCTCGCCGGCGGCGTCGGCGAGGGAGCGCAGGCCCTCGACCACCGCGGACCGGCGCGCGGGCGGCACGTCCGCCAGCAGGGTCCGCAGCTCGTCGCGGCGCCGGCGGCTGACGTCGTCGACGAGGTCGCGGCCGGCCGGCGAGAGCGACACGTCGACGGCCCGGCGGTCGTCGGCCGGGCGCTCGCGGACCACCAGACCCTTGGTCTCGAGCCGCCCGCACATCCGCGTGCCCGTCGGTGGCGTGACCGCCAGCGCGGCGGCGAGCTCGGCCGGGCGCATCCGGCCCCGCTGGGCCAGCACCACCAGCGCCCGGTACTGCGGCAGCGTCACGTCCTCGTCGACGGCCGCCAGCGAGCGGACGACCACGGCGAGCAGCGCCCGGCTCGCCGTCATCACCGCGTCGACGAGCTCGTCGCCCGGCTCCTCCGTGGATTGCACAGGGCAATGATTGCTCTGGGCAACGATCGTCGCAACGGGGGATGCGTCACGTCCGCGAGGTGATCGTCAGGCAGTCGTCAGGCGGCGACCGGCATCTCCCCGGGGCGCCGACGGGTTGGTCCTGGTGGAGCTGTGGTCGACGATCGGAGGACGTTCACCATGCAGGACCACGACGGGCCGTCGGGGAGCGAGACCGAGGCGGCGGCGGACCCGGCCTTCGAGCCGCCGGTGCCGTTCGGCACGGCGAGCGGGGTGCCCGCGGGCTATCGGCCCGGCTCGGTGGCGTTCGGGTCCGACGAGCAGGCGGGTCGGACGTGGGGCCGCCGTCGAGGTCCCCGACGCGGGTGCGGGCGGTGACGGATCACCGTCGTGCGTGGGGGGACCGGCGCCGGTGGCCGTGGGCGGTGGCGGCCGTCGTGGTCGGCTTCGCGATCGGCGGCGGGCTCGCGCTCGCTGGGTCCGGCGCGCCGGCGGCGACGACCGTGACGCGGTCCGCGCCCTCGGGATCGCCCTCGGGGGTCGTCTACGAGCTGAGCGGGGACGCGGCGCGGGTGCTGGTCACCTCCGGGCCGGTCGGCGGCGTCGCGCGCGAGAACGGCGTGGGCCTGCCGTGGCGCCGGACGGCGACGCCGGCCCGCGGCCCGGCGACCTACACGCTCACCGCGCAGTCGTCGTCCGAGGGCGCCGGGCAGATCACGTGCCGGATCACGGTCGACGGGCGCGTGGTCGCCGAGCAGACCTCGTCGCTCCCGTACACCGTGGCCTCGTGCGTCGGCCGTGTCCCCGGGGAGTGAGAGCTCGCGATCGGCTGACCTACCCGGAGCCCCGCTCGGCGGCGGCGTCCAGCCCGACCAGGGTGAGCGCCGCGCAGAGCGCGAACGAGTCCGAGCGCATCGTCGCCTCGTGGACGAGACGCGCCTGACGCGCCGGGTCGAACCCGCTGTCCGTGCTGCCGCCGTCCCCGAGCTCCAGCGCGAGCACACCGGTGAGGACGCGCACGTCCTCGATCATCGCGAGCCGCCGGGCGGTGGTGTCCGCGGAGGCCGTGGTGCTCGCCTCCGCCCCGAGGTGGTCCCGGGCGATGATCGCGCTGACGGCGGCCTCGCGCGCCGTCACACCGGTGTCCGGGCAGACCACACCGGAGAGATCGACGAAATCGGGTTCGTCCACCGAGGCGTCCCTCCCGTCGTCGCGGTCGCCGTCCCCCACACAACGCCCGATCGGCGCCTGTCGAAAGGCATCGCGGCTTGCGGTCACCTGACGGTCGGCGGCGGTGCCGGCTCCTGGGTCACCGAGGGCGTCAGGACCACCGGCGTGGTCGGCGGCAACGGCTCCGGATCGCTCTCGGCGTCGACGCCGCAGCCGGCCAGGGTGGCGAGCAGGACCACCAGCACGCCGACAGCGGCCCGCGTCACGGGGTCACCTCGCGCAGCGCGACGACGAAACGGGCGCCGCCGCCCGGCCGGTCCTCGACCCAGACGCGCCCGCCGAGGCCGTGGATGTGCTGGGCGACGAGCGCGAGCCCCAGTCCGGTGCCGCCGGAGTCCGCCCCGTCCCGCCCCGTCCTGGGGCCGCGGGTGAAGCGCTCGAAGACGCGGTCGCGCAGCTCCTCCGGGACCCCGGGCCCTTCGTCGTCGACCTCGATCGCGGCCCACCCGTCACGGCGCCGGACCCCCAGGCGCACGACCCCGCCGCCGTGGTGTCCGGCGTTCTCGCACAGGTTCGCCAGGACCCGGTCCAGTCGCCGCCGGTCGGCCGACACCAGCGGGGCGGGGCGCTCGATCTCGAGGACGCCGCCCGACGTGAGGGTGGCAGGCACGTTCTCGGCGACGACCGCGAGGTCCACGGGCTCCAGATCGTGCCGGTCCGGGGCCTGGATACCGCGGGAGATCTCCAGGAGGTCCTCCACCATGCGATGGAACCGGCGGACATCGGCGACGAGCAGATCCACCGCACGCCGCGCCGCCTCGGGCAGCTCGTCGCGCCGGCGCCGGAGCACCTCGCCCGCATTGATCATGGTGGTCAGCGGCGTCCGGAGCTCGTGGCTCACGTCGCCGGCGAAGCGGGCGTCGCGCTGGACGCGCTCGGCGAGGGCGTCCGCGGTGTCGTTGAACCGCGCGGCGAGCGGGGCGAGGTCCGCCTCGTGGCGCGTCGGGAGCCGGGCGCGCAGGTCGCCCTCGGCCATCCGTGCCGCCGCGTCGGTGAGGTCGGTGAGAGGACGCAGCGCCCGCCGTGCCGTCCCCCAGCCCAGCAGCACCCCGAGCAGCCCGGCGAGCACGGTGCCGGCGACGAGCACGGCGGAGACGTAGCGCAGGGTCCGGTCCAGCTCGGTGAGCGGTGCGAGCCGCACGAAGAGGTCGCCGGTCGGGGTCACCGCGATCGCCACGGCCAGGACCGGTGCCCCCGCGATCCGCAGGCGTTGCCGGGCCGGGGTCCCGGCGGCGGCCGAGCCGAGCAACGCGGCCGGTACCTGGTCGGCGTCCACCGGTTGCCCGGCCATGGTCCACGCGCCGCCGCGTTCGAGGAGCACCGACGTCCCGGGCTCGCCGGTCAGGCCGACGAGCAGGGTGGGGAGGTCGTCGGACCCCCGCTGCAGGCTGTCCGCGACGAGCCGGGCGTCGACGACCGCCTGGCTGGTCGCCCCGCGTTCCCGCTGCTCGAGCATGTAGCTCGACGCGAGCTGCCAGGTCGCGACGGACAGGAGGCCCGCCAGCGCGGTGGTGACGAGCCCGAACGCGAGCGCCACCCGCCAGCGCAGCGACACCGCGCGCCAGCGGCGGATCAGCGCCGTCCTCACCGGGCGGCGCGGTAGCCCGAGCCGCGGACGGTCAGGACCAGCGTCGGCGCGTCGGGGTCGGGTTCGATCTTGCGGCGGAGCCGGCGCACGTGGACGTCGAGCAGGCGGGTGTCGCCGAAGTAGTCGTAGCCCCACACGCGCTGGAGGAGCTGCTCGCGGGTCACGACATCCCCGTCGGCGGACACCAGCTCGGAGAGCAGGCGGAACTCGGTGTGCGTGAGGTGTACCGGGACGCCGTGGCGCTCCACCGCCTGCCGGCCGGGGTGGATCGTCAGCTCGCCGAGGCGTACCTCCGGGGGGCCGGGGGCTCCGTCGTCGGCGTCGGGCGACGCGGTCGGCCGGCGCCGTCGCAGCAGCGCCCGGATGCGCGCGGAGAGCTCACCGGCCACCAGCGGCTTGGTCACGTAGTCGTCGGCACCCGCCTCGAGCCCGGCGATGACGTCGGCGGTGTCGGTGCGGGCGGTCGCGATGATGATCGGCAGGTCGCCCCGCGAGCGCAGCGTCGAGCAGACCTCGATGCCGTCGACGCCGGGCAGCACGAGGTCGAGGAGCACGACGTCGAGGTCGGGGTCGACCACGTCGAGCGCCTCCTCGCCGGTGGCCGTCTCGACGACGTCGTAGCCCTCGTCGGCCAGCGCGAGACCGAGCGCCTGGCGGATGCGCTCGTCGTCCTCGACGAGCAGCACGCGCGTCGCCATCGCAGGTCCTCCCGCCGGTCGGGCGGCGGTCGACGCTACCCGGCCCGGCGGTCCCCGGCTCCGCTCGCCGGCATGCCCCCGGGTGGTCGTCAGCGGATCGTCAGGTCGCCGTCGCGCGCAGGGCGGGGTAGTCGCGCAGCACGACCGACTCGTGCAGCCCGAGGTCGCCGCTGCCCAGGCTGACGAGCCGGCGACCCAGGGCGGTGGGGAGCCGGGCGACGGTGGCGGCGCCGGTGGCCAGGGCCCACCCACCGAGGCGCGAGCCCGGGACGAGTCGGGTCGCCATCGCCTGCGCGAAGGTGCGGCTGCGGACCACGTACTCGCGCATCGCGTCCTCGTAGGCGGGGAAGGCGACGGCCGTGTCGCCCGCGGCCTGCGCGAGCTCGCCGGCGAGGGTGTGGGCGCCGACCACGGCGAGGCTGGTGCTCCCGCCGACGGCGGGGCCGGGGCAGTAGGCGGCGTCGCCGACCAGCGCCACCCGGCCGCGGGTCCAGCGGTCCAGGACCAGCTGGGTGATCGCGTCGAAGTAGAAGGTCGGGCTGCGGTCGACCTCGTCGAGCAGCCCGGGGACCTCGCCGCCGACGTCGCCGAACGCGTCGCGCAGCAGCTGCTTCTGCCGTGGGACGTCGTGGTGGTCGTAGCGCAGCTCGGCGTCGGGACGGAACAGGAAGAACGCGCGGGCGTCGTCGGTGTGCCGCGCGCCGTAGACCCCGACCATCCGCCGGACCCCGAGCACCGTGGTCATGTGGCCCGGGACCCGGCGGTCGGCGGGGATCACGGCGACCGCGATGTGGCCGCCGAGCCAGCGCGTGTACCCGGACTCGGGGCCGAACACGAGCCGGCGGACCCCGGAGTGCAGGCCGTCCGCGCCGACGACGACGTCGAAGCGTCGCGGCGCGGAGCGTTCGAACGTGACGCGGCCGTCGTCGGCGACGGCGGTGACGCTGTCGTCGAAGATCCATTCGACGTCGTCGCAGGCCGCGCACAGGATGCGGCTGAGGTCGTCGCGCATGATCTCGACGTGCCGGCGGGCGACCGCGCCCATGAGGCGGCGCATGTCGACGGTGACCTCCCGGCGCGCCGACTCCCGCCGGATCGTCATCCGCTCGGTCCCGGTGGCGTGGTCGCGGACCGCGTCGAGCACGCCCATCCGCTCGACCACGTCGATGGCGGGGCTGAAGAGGTCGACCGCGTGTCCGCCGCTGGTCCGGGACCGGGGTGAGCGCTCCACGAGCGTGACCCGGTGCCCGGCGCGCCGCAGCCAGTACGCCGTGACGGGCCCGGCCACGCTGGCCCCGGAGACCAGGACGTCGAGCGCGGACGGCGCCATGACCAGGGACTGTAGCGCCGTGTCGCGAGGAACCGGGGGAGATGATGCCCGGGCGGGCGGCATGATCGCCGACCCGGTGACGAACCCACTCGGATGTGAGCGGGGTCGTCACCGGGACGGTGATCGCACGGCGAGGGTGCGGCGCAGGGTCGCCAGGAACGTGTCGGGCTCGCAGGTCAGCTGGTGCCAGTGGGTGCGCAGCACGGCCCAGCCCGCCGCGGCGAGCGCGGACTGCCGCGGCCCGTCGAGCAGGAACGCCCGCTGGCCCCGGTGGTAGGCCCACCCGTCGACCTCCACGACCACCTTCTGCGCGTCGAACACCACGTCGCCCACGGCGCGGCCATAGCCGGGCAGCAGGATCTCGGTGTTCGCGCTCCAGCCCTGGATGCCGCCGGCGCGCATCAGACGGTGCGAGAGCCGCTCCGCCTCCGACCGCGCCCCACCCGCGGCCAGGGCGAGCAGCTTCGCCGCCAGCGGCGCCCCGACCCGCCCGATGGTGCGGTAGTGGACCGCCTGGAGATCGCGGAGGCGCACCCGGCGGCGCAGCAGCGCCCGGTCCATCAGCTGCGCGCCGTCGGCGAGCCCCAGGGACTTCGCCGCGTCGAGCACCGAGCACGCCCGCGTGGTGACCGCCAGGCGGCGGTGCCGGCACCGGTCGACCGCGGCGACGTCGCGGCGGTGCAGGTCGACGCCCTCGCGCGGGCGGACCTGACGATCCCGCCCCAGCGCGATCTCCACCAGTGCCGGGGGCCGTTCGTGCAGGTCCCACCACCAGACCGCCGAGCGTCCGACCAGCACCGCGCCGTCGCCGACCGACAGCATCGCCGCGACCGTCCTCGACTCCGCGGTCTGCTCGTGCTCGGCGACCTGGACGACGCGCACGCCGGCCGGCAGCCATGCGCGGGTGGCCAGGCGGCGGCGGACGGTGGCCTCGCTCAACCCGGCCTCCCGGGCCTGGGCGAGGCTCAGGACACCGTGCTGGGCACGGGCGAGACGGCGGACGGCGGCGTCGGACGATGTGCTCACACCGGGTTCGACGCAGCCGTGGGCTCCGCGGATCCATCGGGCTCCGCGACATGATCGGGGTCTCGGTGACGAACGCCGTCACATCTGACCGGGATCGTCACCAGGACCGTGATCTCGGGCGTTCGCCGGTCGTGAAACCCGGATGCCCTCCCGGGGCCGCGCGCGCCATGGTGTCGGGGCCACGGCGAGCCGGGAGGGAGGGATCGGGATGCTCTGGCTCCGAGGGCGCCGGCACAGCACGCGCCCGCACGTCGACGACCACGTGCGCGCCCTGCGGTCCCGCCTGCACACCACGCCGAGGGACCGGCTGGCGAGCTTCGAGCTCGAACGGCTGCTCGACGCGCTCGACCGCCGGGTGGCGGCCGACGACCGCCCGGACCCGCGGGTCGCCGAGGTGCTGGCCCGCGCCCTGAGCGGTGCCGGGGCGCCGACGGCCGAGCTGGTGCGCGAGCACGTCGCCCGGTTCGGGGAGGTCCTGCCCACCGTGCTGCTGGCCGACGCCGCGCGCTGGTACGTCGCGGCGACCACGGGGCCGGTGGTGGGCTCGCGCGCCGTCGCCGACCGGGTCGTCGTGGCGCTGGCGGAGGCGTTCCGTCAGGGCGACGCGACCATGCGGGCGGTGATCGCGACGGGCTTCCTGGACACGTTGCCGCGGCCGGGCGAGTTGGGCCACGACGTCGTGGGCCGGCTGCCCCGCCGCCTGGCCCGCGAGCTGGCGGTCATGCAGCACGCGTGACGGCGCGACTCACCGGCGGAAGCCGCCCGCGACGTGGGTCTCGGAGTTCCGGGCTGTCCGTCCGGACGTGCGCAACAGCGCCATCGGGAGCCGCCCACAACTCTCAGCCACGACAGCTCTCGTGTCGGTCAGCACCGGGGTCAGACGTCCCCCGATGACCCCGACCAGGCCTCGGTGCCGTGCTCATCGGTACTCGGGCGCGACGTTGATGCTGATCCGCGGCCCGGCCGGCGTGGACTGCTTGGGCACCGCGTGGCGCCAGTCGCGCTGGGCGCGTCCGCCCATGACGACCAGGTCGCCCGAGACGACCGTCAGCGACGTGCTCCGGCCGCCCGCCGCGGGCCTGATCAGGAAGCGGCGGGTGGCGCCCAGGCTCAGGACGGGCACGACGCTGGTCTCCTGGACCTTGCCGATCGGGTCGCCGTGCCAGCTCGTCGAGTCGCGGTGGTCGCGGTAGAGGTTGATCCACAGCGACCGGTAGGGTACCCCGTAGTGATCGCGCAGCGCGTCGACGATCGTGTGCAGCATCGGGAGCGGAGCATGGGCGATGTCCGGGTACTCCGCGGTGAGCCGAGGCTCGACGACCTTCTGGTCGTACATCCACCGCGACCGCTGCTCGAACCCGGCGGCGTCCAGGACGTCGTCGAAGAGACGCGAACCGCCCCGCAGCCAGCCGTGGACGTGCTCCACCCAGGACGTCTCGTCCAGTTCGAGGCGCTCGGCGGTGCCGAAATCGTGGTCGACAGTCGGCTCGACGTCGTCGAAGAGGTCGCCCTGACGCGCGAGGCCGGTCACCGCGCGAACGTCCCGTCGACCGCGCCGAAGTCGTCGGCGCCGGCGAGCGTCTCGTAGGTGCCGCGGGTCAGGACCTCGACCGCCGCGCGGCGGGCCAGGGAGTACGCGGCCTGGGAGACGGCCTGGCCCAGGCTGATCCGCCGGACCCCGGTGGCCCGCAGCGTCGCGACGTCGGGCGCGCCGGGTCCCACCATGACGTTGATCGGCAGCGGGGCCTTGCCCGTCAGCGTGGTCAGGACGTCCAGGTCCAGCAGACCGGGGACGAAGAGGCAGTCCGCGCCCGCGTCGGTGTAGGCGGCCGCCCGGGCGAGCACGTCGTCGAGACGCCCGCCGGGCTCGCCGATCCTGAACAGGAACACGTCGGTCCGCGCGTTGACGACCAGGTCCGGCAGGCCCGCCTCGATGGCCGCCTGCCGGGCGGCGCGGATCCGGGCGGCCTGGCTCGCCGGGTCGACGAGGGGGCCGCCCGGGGCCTGCGAGTCCTCGAGGTTGATCCCGACCGCGCCGGCCCCGATCACGGCGCGGACCGTCGTCGCGACCGCCTCCGGATCCGCGCCGTAGCCGCCCTCGATGTCGGCGCTGACGGGCAGGTCGACGGAGGCCGCGATCCGGGCGACGGCGGCGACCATCTCGTCGCGGCCCAGCTGCTGGCCGTCCGAGCGGCCCAGGGACCACGAGACCCCGGCGCTCGTCGTGGCGACCGCCGGGGCGCCGGCGGCGGCGATCATCCCCGCGCTCCCGGCGTCCCAGGCGTTGGGCAGCACGAACGTCCCGTCGTCGTGCAGTGCGCGGAAGGCGGCGGCCCTGGCCGTCCGGTCGACCATCGTCTCGCGTTCCTCTCGGTCCGGGATGGAGTGCCGGTCCCGAGTGTCGTCCCGTGTCGGGGTCGGCGACGAGGTGGCGAACCGCCGATCCTGCGCGTTTTCCCGCCACGGCCTCGGCGACGGGCGGGCGGCAGGTCTAGGAAGACGTCACGATGCCCGAACTGCCCGAGGTCGAGTCGGCCCGCCGCGTCCTCGAGCGCGCGGCCCTGGGCCGGCGCGTCGACGCCGTCGACGACGCCGACGGGTACGTCTGCCGCCCGCACGCTCCGGGCGAGATCGGCCGCGCGCTCGTCGGGACCGAGCTCACGACGGCGCACCGGCGCGGGAAGGCGCTCTGGTGCGACACCGCGGGCGGGCCGGTCCTCGGTGTCCACCTCGGGATGTCGGGCAAGCTCGTGATCGCGGCGCCCGACGGGCGGGAGATCGACGGGGGTGACCACTGGGAGTTCGGGCGGCAGCCCGGCGACTTCCGGTTCTCGCGGTTCTCCGTGACCTTCGCCGACGGCGGAGTCCTGCACCTCATCGATCCCCGTCGGCTCGGCCGGGTCCGTCTCGACCCGCCGGTGGACGACCTGGGCCCGGATGCCGCCACGGTCGGTGCGGCGGCGTTCGAGGTCGCGCTGGGCCGGGGCCGTGCACCGGTCAAGGCGCGCCTGCTCGACCAGCACGCCGTGGCCGGCGTCGGCAACCTGCTCGCCGACGAGATCCTCTGGCGGGCCGCGCTGGACCCGGCCCGGGCCGTCGACACGGTCGCGGCCGACGAGCGCGCCGGGCTGCACGACCAGGTGCTCGCGACGATCGCCGAGGCGCTGCGCGACGGCGGTGTCCACACCCTGACGCTCGTGCCCCACCGGCACCCCGGAGGCCGCTGCCCCGGCGACGGCAGCGAGCTGCGGCGGGCCACGGTCGGGGGCCGGACCACGTTCTGGTGCCCCTTCCACCAGGGGTGAGGCAGGCTCGACGCGTGTCGCACCGCGTCGTCGCCCTGGCCCTGCCCGGGGTGTTCACCTTCGACCTGAGCAGCCTCGTGCAGCTGTTCGGCCACGCGCCCTCCCTCGAGGACGCCGGAGCCACGCCCTACACGTTCTCGGTCTGCGGTCCCGGCGCGGGCCGCGTCGCGACCGGCGACGGCTTCGACCTCTGGGTGCACGAGGGACTCGAGGCGCTCGAGGTCGCCGACACCGTCGCCGTGCCCGGCTACGCGCACGCATGGGACACGCAGCCCGCCGAGGAGGTCCTCGCGGCGCTGCGCCAGGCCGCCGAGCGCGGGGCCCGGGTGCTGTCGATCTGCGTCGGCGCGTTCGCGCTCGCCCACGCCGGGCTGCTCGACGGCCGTCGGGCGACGACCCACTGGTCCGTCGTCGACCGGCTCGCCGCGCAGTTCCCGGAGGTCTGCGTGGTCTCCGACCAGCTCTACGTCGACACCGGGGACGTCCTGACCTCGGCCGGCCTGGCCAGCGGGATCGACCTCGGGCTGCACGTGGTCCGCGCCGACCACGGCGCCGCGGTGGCGGCCGAGCTGGCGCGCTGGAACGTGGTGGCCCCGCACCGCGACGGCGCCCAGGCCCAGTTCATCGACACCGCGCTGCCCGACACGTCGGCCACGAGCATCGCCGCCACGTGCGCCTGGGCGCTGCGCCACCTCGACCGTCCGCTCGACCTGGCCGACCTCGCCGCGCACGCCGCGATCTCCGAGCGCAGCCTGCTGCGCCGCTTCCACGACGAGGTGGGGACCAGCCCCAAGCAGTGGCTGCTGCGCGCCCGGCTGGACCGGGCCCGGCGCCTGCTCGAGACCACGGACATGACGGTGCAGGAGGTCGTCCGGGCCGCGGGCTTCCCGTCGGCCTCCGCGCTGCGGAAGCGGTTCACGGACGGGCTGGGCACCACGCCGTCGGCCTACCGGGAGACGTTCCGCGCCCGCGCCGACACGATGGGGTGAAGTCCGGATCTTCGGCTGACAGGGTGATGCGCTGGGCCGATGAGGGGAACGTCCGTTCGCTGCCCTCCTCGTCCAGGAGCACTCTCGTGGGATTCTTCGCCTTCCAGTGGGCCGTCGTGATCGTCGGCTTCGGCCTGCACGCCGTCCTCGACCGCTCCGCCCACCGCCGCACCGGCGGTCGGGTCGCCGAGCTCGCCGCACTCTGGCTCATCGTCGTCATGGGCGCCTTCAACATCTTCGGCGGCGTCTTCCACGCCGGCCCGACCTCGTCGGACATCGCCGCCCAGATCGGCTACGCGCCCTCGATGTTCCAGTGGGAGGTGGGCTGGGCCGACATCGCGGTCGGGGTGGCCATGGTCGCCGTGGCGATGCGGCGCTTCCGCGGCAGCTGGGCCACCGCGACGCTGACCATCCTGTTCGTCTACTTCGTCGGTGACGGCATCGGTCACATCATGTCGCTGGTGGCCCACGGCAACACCGCGCCCGACAACATCGCGGCGCTGCCGGCCGACTTCCTGCTGCCCGTCCTGGCCTTCGTGCTGGTCGGCCTCGCCCGCCGCGCCGGCTTCTTCACCGACCGCGCCCTCACCGCCGCCGACGTCGCCGTGCCCGCCGCGGTCCGGGTCTGAGGCGTCGTCGTCCCGTCGGGCTCGACCGTCACGGCCGCAGCGCCAGCAGCTGCCGGGTGTGTCCGGGGAGCTCGACGGCGACGAGCCCCTCGAGGATGTCCGCGAGCGTCATCGTCCGGTCCACGAGGAGCTCCCCGTGCGACAGCAGGCGCGTCGGGACACCGGTGGCGAGCTCCGCGTCGGTCAGGGTGCCCGCACCGAGCAGGCACAGCGCGTCCCCCTGGCGCCGGATGCGCTCCCGCAGCCCCGGGCCGCTGCCGCAGAGCGCGACGAGGTGCCCGATGGTCCACGGGTCGAGGGCCAGCCGGTTGTCGTAGGTGGTGTGGCTGCCCGCGGTCACCGCCGCGACGGTGCCGAGGGTCGCTCCCGTCACGAGCGCGACGTGGGCGAGGATCTCGTCGGCGTTCCACTCGCCGTCCGGCGGGGGAGCGGACGTGCCGTCCACCGTGGCGGCGGCGTCGAGCAGGGCGTCGAACGCCTGCCGGAGCGGGTCGTCGGACATGGGGTCGTCCTCTCGGATCGGGCGGTCCTGGCGGTCAGGGGGCGGTGAGGTCGTCGGAGCGCCCGGTCGCGAGGCGGGGCCAGTGGGGGATGGGGCGTCCCTCGGGCCAGACGGGGACCGGCGGCCAGGCCGGCGCGCCGGCGTCGGTGCGCGTGTTCGTGCACCGGTCGGGCCAGCCCGGCGGCGAGTCCTCCCAGGGCTCCTGCCGGCCGTAGACGGTGAGGTCCATCAGGGCGAGGCTCGTGTCCGCCGCCTCGACGCCGCGGAAGGTCGTCCACCAGGTCTCGAACACGCGGTCGCCCGCCCGCAGGTAGCACACGAGGTGCATCAGCCCGGGCTGTTTCGGCGGGGGCAGGAGGCGCGGGAGCGACTCCTGGACGGAGTACCAGGGCATGTCCCAGCCCATGAAGTCGCGGTAGCGGGCGCTCTCGGCGTACGGACCCTGGCAGAAGGTCGCGTAGGTGATGTCGCGGGAGTGCAGGTAGGACGGCTCGGCGAACTGCGTGGTGACCCAGGTGCAGCCCTCGCACTGCTGCCGCGCCGGGGCGCCGTCGTGCCACATGAAGTAGTAGGCGATCAGTTGCCGACGGCCCTCGAAGGCGTCGAGCAGGGTGAGGCCGCCCCGGGGCCCGGTCAGGGGCGTGGCGGCGTCCACCTCGATCATCGGCAGCCGGCGGCGGGCCGCGGCGATCGCGTCGCCCTCGCGGGTGTGCGCCTTCTCGCGGACCCGCAGCCGGGCGATCTCGTCGTCGTAGGTGGCCCGGTCCGTGGTGGTGGGCAGGGGTGCGTCGTCGAGCACGGTGGTCTCCAGGTGGCGTGACGTGGGCAGGGGGCATCGCCGCGAGAGGTCGCGGGATGGAGGGGATCTACGGAGTGCCGGTCTCGGAGATCTCGGCGGCCTCGGCGAAGCGCCGGATCCGGGCCAGGCGCCGGTCCCAGTCGGCGGCGAGGGCGGTCATCCAGCGCGCCGTGGCGTCGAGGGAGTCGGGCCGCACGGTGTAGCGGACCTCGCGCCCGACCTTGGTGGCCTCGACGAGCCCGGCGTCGTCGAGGACGACCAGGTGCTTGACGACGGCCTGGCGGGACACGGGCACGTGCTGGGCGAGAGTGCTGGCGGTGGCCTGGCCGTGGCCGGAGAGCAGGTCGAGCAACCGGCGCCGGGTCGGGTCGGCCAGCGCGGCCAGGACGCCGTCGACCACCGCGGCGTCGGCCTCCGGCAGGGTCACGAGCTCAGGCCGCGTCGGCGCGGCGGGCGAGCGTGGCGACGCACTGCTCCCATCCGCCGGTGTGGTCGGAGATCACGTTCTCGCGGTTGTCCTCGGAGGTCGCGAGCGAGGCGAAGCCGCTCTCGACGACCCGCAGCCGGGTGCCCGCACCCTCCGGGGACAGGAAGAACTCCACCAGGGTCGAGTTCTCGTCCCGCAGGTCCTCGCCGGGGAACGCGCTCACCCACCGGTAGGCCAGGTAGGTCGGCGGGTCGATCTTCTCGACCCGCATCGGGAACGCGCCGTGCTCGGAGTGGCGGACGACCAGCGGCCCGGTCTCGGTGACCTGGGTGCCGCGCACGCCCTCGTCGTCGGTGGCCCAGAAGCCGGGCTCGGCGACGAGCGGCCACACCCGCTCGGGCGGCGCGGCGACGACGATCTCCCGCTCGATCCGGTCGATGCTCATGCTGGCTCCTCGGCTGCGGTTGGTTGCAACTTCAGAGTTGCACATCTGGCCGAGTCGTTGCAACTCTCGGGTTGCGGGTTGTTTCAGCGCTCCCGTTCCAGGTGCGCCTGGACGGCGTCCCCGGCCTCGTTGAGCCACCCCCGCTCCCGGGCCTTCGTGAGCATGCCGTCGAAGTCGGCGTCCCATCCCTCGGACACCCGCCCGGCCGCGAGCCGCCGCAGGGCGGCGACCGGGATCATCACGTGCTGCCGGTCCTCGGAGAGCTCGCCCGCGTCGTTCTCGGCCAGGACCCGGGTGATCGTGTCCGGCCCGAGGCGCTCCCAGTAGGACGCGTAGAGGTCGGTCACGACCTCGGGCTGCTTCAGCTCGACGCCGTCACTGGCGATCTCGAGGTACACGGTGCTCCTCCGGGTGTCGACGGGGTGTCGGGTCGCAGGGATACCCGTCCGGCCGCCGTCGCGCGACACCGGGTGCGCTCAGGTGCGGCCGCCGCCGCTGGTGCACGGCGCGACGGCCACCACGACGTCCGGGAGGTCGGCACCGTCCAGGTCACGCCGGCGACGGCACGCCTCGGCGTGCGCGCGCGAGACGTCGTCGTAGGGCCCGTAGCAGTCGGTCTCCCCTGTCTGCGGATCCCCGACGAGCACGACGTAGCCGTCGGGAGGTTCACCGGTCATCGCCGAACAGCGCTCCCCGGAGCCGTCACGGCTCCGTTCCGCGGGGTGCTCGACCCGCACCCGCCGGGGGTCCCCGACCCGTCGCGAGCGTGCTGCGCAGGTGTGTACACATCACGCCGCCAGACGTTCCGTACCCCGCCTCCGGGCCCGGTACACCGCGTCCCGGCCGCCGCTCCCGGATCCCTACGCTGCCGGCGGTGACCGTCGACCCGTTGTCCACCCCTCCGGCCGTCGAGCTGCACGTCCACGTCGAGGGCACGCTCGAGCCGGAACTGATCATGGACCTGGCCGGGCGGAACCACGTGGAGCTGCCCTACCGCGACCTCGACGACCTGCGCGCGCGGTACGCCTTCGACGACCTCCCGCACTTCCTCGCGCTCTACTACGCGAACATGGCCGTGCTGCGCACCGCGGACGACTTCGCGGCCATGACCCGGGCGTACCTGGAGCGCGCCGCCGCCGGCGGGGTCCGCCACGTCGAGCTGTTCGTCGACCCTCAGGCCCACCTCGCCCGCGGTGTCGCGCTCGAGGCCGTCGTCGAGGGGGTGGCGGGGGCCCTGGCCGACGCGGCGCCGGCACTCGGCATGACGACCGGGCTGATCGCCTGCTTCCTGCGCGACCGCCCCGCCGGCGAGGCCCTCGACGTGCTGCGGGCCCTGCTCGCCGCCGAGGCACCGCTTCTCGGGGTGGGGCTCGACAGCGCCGAGGTCGGCCACCCGCCCGGCGCCTTCGCCGCGGTGTTCGCGCTCGCGGCCGAGGCCGGGCTGCGCCGCGTCGCGCACGCCGGGGAGGAGGGGCCCCCGGCGTACGTGTGGGAGGCGCTGGACGTGCTGGGCGCGGAGCGCATCGACCACGGCATCCGCAGCCTCGAGGACCCGGCGCTCGTCGAGCGGCTCGTCACCGACGCCGTGCCGCTGACGGTGTGCCCGCTGTCCAACGTGCGGCTGCGCTGCGTCGACGACCTGGCCGGGCACCCGCTCGCCGACATGCTGCGCCGGGGTCTGCGGGTGAGCGTGCACTCCGACGACCCCGCCTACTTCGGCGGCTACCTCGACGACAACTACCGCGCGGTCACCGCGGCGCTCGGCCTCTCCCGTGACGATCTGGCGCGGCTCGCCCGGCACGGCGTCGACGCGGCGTTCGTGTCCCCTGCGCGGGCCGCCGAGCTCCACGCGGAGATCGACGCCTGGCGTCGGGCGGGCTGAGCGGTCCCGCGCCGCGGACGGGGGCGCCGCCTCACCCGCGACGGATGAGGGTCCGCCTCGCGCCCGTCCCGACGCTGGTCACGGACGGCGTCCCGCGGGAGGGAGGTGCCGCCGATGGCCACCCCGACGGGCACGACCGGGCGCGGAACCCGGTGGGCGCCGTTGCTCGCGCTCGGCGCCGCCCAGTTCCTGGTGGTGCTCGACACCTCGGTGATGAACGTGTCGATCAGTCAGCTGGTGGCCGACTTCGCGACCGACGTGACGACCATCCAGCGCGTCATCACCGTCTACACGATGGTCATGGCCGCGTTCCTGCTCACCGGCGGGACGATCGGCGACGCGCTGGGCCGGCGGCGGACGTTCGCCGCGGGTCTCGTCGTCTACGGCGTCGGCTCGGCGCTCACCGCCCTCGCGCCGACCGTCGGCGTCCTGACCCTCGGCTGGTCGATCATCGAGGGCCTCGGGGGCGCGCTCGTCCTGCCCGCGCTCGCCGCGCTCGTCGGCGGGAACTACGCCGCGGGCCGCGAGCGCACGCTCGCCTACGGCGTCGTCGGCGCGCTGGCCGGGGCGGGCATCGCGGTCGGGCCCCTGCTGGGCGGCTGGTGTTCGCCGGCGAGGTGGTCCTCGTGCTCCTCATCCTGCTCGGGCTGCGCCGGGTGGACGACGCTCCTCTCGACGGGCCCCGGCCCCGCGTCGACGTGGTCGGCGCCGGGCTGTCGGTGCTCGGTGTCGCGCTCGTCGTCCTCGGCGTCCTGCAGAGCACCGCCTGGGGCTGGCTGCGGCCGCGTGACCCGGAGGTCACCGTGCTCGGGTTCGCGCCCACGCCGTTCGTCGTCGCCGCCGGTCTCGTCGTGCTCGCGCTCCTGCGCACGTGGGTGCGGCGACGGGAGGCGAGCGGGCGGGACCCGCTCGTGCGCTGGGGGCTGACCGCGGTGCCGCCGCTGCGCGCCGCGCTGTGGTGCCTGCTCGCCCAGAACCTCGTCCTGCTCGGGCTCTTCTTCGCGATCCCGCTCTACCTCCAGGTCGTGCTCGGGCTCGACGCCTTCCAGACGGGCCTGCGGCTCCTGCCGATCTCGGCGACGATGCTGGTCACCGCCCTGGCCGCCCCGCGGCTCGCGACCGTCCTCTCGCCGCGGCAGGCGGTGCGCCTGGGCTTCGGCATCCTCGTCGCGGCCGTGCTGTGGCTGCTCGCGACCGTCGAACCCGAGCTCGACGACGCCGCCTTCGCCGGCGCGACCGCGCTGCTCGGGGTGGGGATGGGCCTGCTCGCCGCGCAGCTGGGCAACGTCGCCCAGTCCAGCGTCGGCGAGGACGACCGCGGCGCGGCCGGCGGGCTGCAGTACACCGCGCAGAACCTCGGCTCCTCGCTCGGCACCGCGTTCGTCGGCTCGGTGCTCATCGCGGCCCTCGGCGCGGCGGCGGCGCGCGGGGTGGGCGGCGACCCGCGCATCGAGGCGGACCTCGCCGGGCAGGTCGGGGTCGCGATCTCCCAGGGCCTCGACTTCGTCCCGATCGGTCAGGCCGGTGCGGCGCTCGCGGCCGCCGGTGTGCCGCCGGACCAGGCCGCCGCGGTGCTCGAGGCCTACGCCGAGGCCCAGCGGCAGGCCCTGCGCGCCGGCCTGCTCGCCGCCGCGGCGATCGCGCTCGCGAGCCTGTTCGTGACCGGGGCGCTGCCGAGCGCACGGGCCAGGCGTCGCGCGGGGGCGTCGTGAACGGCTACCGGGCCCGCACCCCCGCGAGGACCGTGTCGACGATCGTCACGACGTAGTCGTGCACGTGCTCGGACGACCGGTCGAGCAGGTGCTCCGGCGTCGCCGCGACGTGGTTGCGGACGGCGCCGGCGACCAGGTCGGCCACCAGCGCGACCGACGTCGCCGGGGGGAGCTCGCCCCGCGCGATCCCGCGACGGATCATCGCGCGCGTGGCGCGCACGTGGTCCGGGTAGGCGTCGTCCGCGAGCGCCGCGCGGATCTCCGGCACCCGGTGCGCGTCGGCGATCATCTGCTCGGTGAGCCGGCCCTCGGTCGTGGTCGCGAAGCGCATCCAGCTCTCGCCGAAGGTGATCAGGTCGGAGCGCAGCGCGCCGGTGTCGATGTCGGCGACGAAGCGGGCACGGTCGCGCACGGCGGCGACGAGGAGCGCGGCCTTCGTCGGCCAGCGCAGGTAGAGCGAGCCCTTCCCGATCGACGAGCGCCGCGCGACCTCCTGCAGCGAGAGCCCCGACCAGCCGCGCTCGGCGTAGACCTCGCGGGCGGCCGCGAGCGCCCGGCGATCGACCGCGGGGTCCCGGGGACGCCCCGATCGGCGTGCTGCGGCCCGGGTCACCCCACGCATCCTGCCAGCGGGATTACGGACGGCGACAGTCCGGAATAGGGTGCCGGCATGACGCGGCTCGACGTGGCCATCGCCGGCCTGGGCATGACCGAGACGGGGAAGGTCTACGGGCGCAGCGCCGCCGACTTCGCGGCCGAGGCCGTCACCGCCGCGGTCGCCGACGCGGGCCTCGGGCTCGCCGACGTCGACGGCCTCCTGGTCAACCCGGGCATCGGGGGCGGGCTCGACGTGCGGCTCGCGAAGGCCCTCGGGCTGGGCGACCTCGCGCTCGCGGCGCAGATCCAGTCCTTCGGGGCGAGCGCGGCGGTGATGGTGCAGACCGCGGCGCTGGCGATCGAGGCCGGCGCCGCCGAGGTCGTCGCCTGCGTGTTCGCCGACGCGCCGCTGCGCGAGGACCGCGGCGCGGGCGCCGCGTACGCCGACCCGACCGTCCGGCGGCGACCGGGCCTCGAGGGCCTCCCGGCGGCCGCGGGGCTCGTCGGCCCGACACCGCACTACGCGCTCGCGGCCCGCCGGCACATGAACCACTACGGGACCACCTCCGAGCAGTTCGGCGCGGTCGCGGTGAGCACCCGGGCGTGGGCGGCGCGCAACCCCCGCGCCCAGATGCGCGAGGAGATCACCGTCGCCGACCACCAGGCCTCGCGCTGGATCGTCGAGCCCCTGCACCTGCTCGATTGCTGCCTGGTGTCCAACGGGGCGGCCGCCGTGGTCGTCACCGGCGGGGCCCGCGCGCGCGGCGGACCACGGCCCGCCGTGCACGTCCACGGGTTCGGTCAGTGCCACCCCGGCTACACCGAGCACGCCGGCTCGGAGTTCGGGCTGGTCACCGGGGCGGCGGCCTCGGGGCGGCGCGCGTTCACCATGGCCGGCGCCGGACCGTCCGACATCGACGTGCGGGAGATCTACGACTGCTACACCTACACGACGCTGGTCTCGCTCGAGGACTACGGCTTCTGCGCCAAGGGGGAGGGCGGCGCGCTCGCCGAGACGGGCGCGCTCGGCCCGGGCGGCGACCTGCCGACCAACACCGGCGGCGGCCAGCTGTCGGGCTACTACCTGTGGGGCATGACGCCCCTGACCGAGGCCGTGCTGCAGGCCCGCGGCGAGGCCGACGAGCGCCAGGTCGACCGGCACGACCTCCTCCTCGTCTCCGGCAACGGCGGCGTCCTCGACCACCACGCCACGCTCGTGCTGAGCCCGCACCCGAGGAGCTGACCGATGAGCTTCCCGTTCGCCCTGACCCGCGACGACCGCTCCGCGGCCTTCTTCGACGCGCTGGCCGACGGCCGCCTGCTGCTGCGCCGCGACCCGGCGTCGGGGGCCCTCCACGGCCCCGCCGCGAGCGATCCCGCCCTCGCGTGGGTCGAAGCGGGCGGCGAGGGGACGGTGGCGTCCTGGGCGGTCGTGCACGCCCGCGACGCCGACCCGGTGCTGGTCGGCATCGTCGAGCTCGACGAGGGCCCGTGGCTGCGCACGCGGCTCGTCGGCGTCGACCCGGGCGACGTCCGCGACGGCCTGCGCGTGCGCGTCACCCCCGTCGTCCCCGGGCAGGACTCGGAGCCGATCCCGGCGTTCACGCCGGTCTGAGAACGCCTCCCACTTCCGGACGCCCGCCGTCCGGAATACGCTCACAGGCGGCAGGAGACCTCCACGACCAGGGGCGTGCTGTGATCCAGACCAAGCTGACGGACCTGCTCGGCGTCGAGCACCCGATCGTCGGGTTCAACCGCTCGCCGGCGGTGGTCACCGAGGTCAGCCGCGCCGGGGGCTACGGCGTGCTCGGTGCCGTCGCCTACACCGCCGAGCAGCTCGACGCGCAGCTCACGTGGATCGAGGAGCAGCTCGACGGCCGCCCGTACGGCGTGGACCTGCTGGTGCCCGAGAAGACCGCAGCCGCCGACGCCGCGGATGTGGTGGCGTCGTTGCGCGCCCAGATCCCCGCGGAGCACCTGGCCTTCGTCGACGAGCTCCTCGCCCGCTACGGCATCCCGGTCGCGGCGGACGCGGGCCGCGGCGACGAGGTCGTCGCCGGCATGAGCCGCGCCGGCGCGGAGGCCCAGCTCGACGTCGTGTTCGCCCACCGTCCGACGCTGGTCGCGAACGCCCTCGGCGCCCCGCCGCCGCACCTGGTGGAGCGGGCGCACGGTGCCGGGATGGCGGTGGCCTCCCTGGTGGGGGCGCGCCGGCACGCCGAGCGCCAGCTCGCCGCGGGGGTCGACGTGCTGGTCGCGCAGGGCACCGAGGCGGGCGGGCACACCGGGACGGTCGCGACGACGGTGCTGACGCCCGAGATCGTGGACGTGGCGCGCGGGAAGCCGGTGCTCGCGGCCGGCGGCATCGCCTCCGGCGACCAGATGGCCGCCGCGCTGGCGCTGGGCGCGTCCGGGGTGTGGTGCGGGTCGGTGTGGCTGGCGAGCCACGAGGACGTCGCCCCGGAGTCGGTGAAGCGCAAGTTCCTCGCCGCCGGCAGCTCCGACACCGTCCGGTCCCGCGCCCGCACCGGCAAGCCGGCCCGGCAGTTGCGCACCGCGTGGCACGACGCGTGGGAGGCCGACGGTGCGCCGGCTCCGCTGCCGATGCCGCTGCAGCCCCTGCTGACCCAGCGGGCCTTCACGAGCATCGACGCCGCCGCCGAACGGGGTCACGAGGGCGCCGGGGCGCTGCAGTCGTTCTTCGTCGGCCAGGTCGTCGGCGCGTTCGCCGAGCTGCGCGGCGCCGGCGAGATCACCCGGGACATGGCCCGCGGCTGCGAGGAGCGGATCGCCGCCCTCGCGACCCTCGTGCGGGCGGGGGCACCGTCGTCGTGACCGCGCAGGGCCCGCTGGCGGACGTGCTGGTCGTCGAGCTCGGCCAGGCGATCTCCGCGCCGCTGGCGACGCGCCACCTCGCCGACCTCGGAGCACGCGTGGTCAAGGTCGAGAACCCGGCGATCGGCGACACGTCCCGGCACTACGACGAGGCGGTGCACGGGATGGCCGCGCACTTCGTCTGGCTCAACCACGGCAAGGAGTCCGCCGCGCTCGACCTGACCGACCCGGCCGACCGCGCCGTGTTCGACGCCCTGCTCGAGCGTGCCGACGTGCTGGTGAGCAACCTCGCCCCGGGCGCCCTGGCGCGTCTCGGGCTGGCCCCGGACACCCTGGCCGAGCGGCTGCCGCGCCTGGTGATCGTGGACATCTCGGGCTACGGGGTCGGCGGCCCGATCGACCACAAGCGCGCCTACGACCTGCTCGTCCAGGCCGAGGGAGGGTCGTGCGCGCTGACCGGGGTCCCCGGGGCACCGGCGAAGTCCGGCATCCCGGTCGCGGACATCGCGACCGCGCTGTACGCGTACTCGGCGGTCCTCGCGGCGCTCTACGACCGCGGGCGGACCGGGCGGGGGACCGTCGTACCCATCGCGATGCTCGACGTCGTCGCCGAGACCATGGGGTTCGCCCTGAACCAGGTCCTCTACGGCGGCGCGGAGCCCCGGCCCGTCGGGATGGGGTCGCCGATGGTCGCGCCGTACGACGCCTACGCCACCGCCGACGGGCACACCGTGGTGCTCGGCACGTCGAGCGACCGCGAGTGGCAGCGTCTCGCGCACGACATGCTCGAGCGTCCCGACCTCGCCGCCGACCCCCGCTTCGCCCGCAACGCCGACCGGGTCGCGCGACGTGCCGAGCTCGACGCCGTCCTGTCCGCGTGGTGCGGGCGCCTCGACCTGGCCGAGATCCAGCGGCGGGCGGACGCCGCGGGGATCGGCAACGCCCGGCTCAACGGTGTGCGGGACCTCGCCGGGCACCGGCAGCTGGGCGAGCGCGGCCGGTGGCGGGAGGTCGGGTCACCGGTCGGACCCGTGCACGCGCTGGTCCCGCCGGCGCTGGGCCGGGGATGGCCGGTCGCGGACGGGCCCGTCCCGGCGCTCGGCGAGCACACCGACGCCGTCCGGGACGAGTTCGGGCGCGGCGACGGGTGAGCCGGGGCGCGGTGCCGGCGACACCGACACCGACACCGGGCCGGCGGCGAGGGCCGAGGCCACCGCCCACGCCGCGAACGGCACCGCCGCGGCGCCGAGGGTGAGGTCGAGGTCGGTCGTGGGCCCCTCGACGACGCGCCGGGCGAGCGAGAGCACCGTCGGCGCGACGAGCACCGCGGCGCAGGCCCACCCGACCTCCTCGACCGACGAGGGCCGGACGACGTGCAGGGCGACCAGCAGCAGCGCCGTGACGCCCAGCGCGATGACGACGAAGCCGAGCGTGATCGCCCGGTCGCCGGTGACCTTCGCGACGGTGTGCAGCGGCGAGAAGCGGGCGACACCGCCGAGCAGGAACGGGACCACCAGGGCGACCCACACCAGCAGCGCGCACCCGCCGGCCACCGCCGCCCGCCGCGCGCCCGCGGACACCGCGACGGCCGCGACCACGATCACCACGACGAGGATCATGTGCGGCCGCGTGCACGTCGCCACCCCGAGCAGGAGCGCGGCGCCGGCGAGGGGCCACGGCGACCGGCGCGGAGCGGCCGCCAGGGTGACCGCGGCCGCCGCGGCCGCCGGGACCGCGCCGGAGACCAGGTCGTCGCCGATCGCGAACTCGCGGATCACCTCGAGCCCGCCGAGGACGGTGAGCACCCACAGCACCGTCGGCCCGGGACGCAGCCGCCGGCCCCCGCTCAGGACCGGGAGCAGCAGCAGCGCCCACGCGAGGTTCTGCCACCCGGCGTCACCGGTGAGCCACCAGAACGGGGCGGCGAGCAGGAGCGCGCCGGGCAGCGGTGTGATCGGGTTCCCGAGGTAGGTCGTCGCCGTGTAGGGGTAGTGGCCGCCCGCGAGCTGCGCGAGCGCGACATCGAGCGCATCGGCCCGGTCGCTGCCCACGCCCAGGGCATCGCGGTACGCCGGGGGCACGCCGACCACCAGGACGAGGACCAGCGCGACCGCACCCGCGGCGGCGAGCAGCGTCAGCACCCGGGGCGGGAGGTGCGCGACCAGATCGGTGATCAGCGGCAGCGCGACGAGCACGGTGAACGCGGCGGCCAGCGTGTAGCCCACGGCCCCGGGCGCCCCGCCGAGGTTCCACGCGGTGTGCCAGGAGACCACCGCGAGCAGCGCGGCGAGGGCCGCGGACGGCGGCCACCACGCCCTCACCGCGCGGCCCGCCCCGCCGCCACGAGATGGCGGACGCCGGCGCCGAGCGCGCCGAGCAGGCAGAGGCCCGCCACGACGAGGAGGTACGCGGCGAGCCACACGTGCTTGAAGATCTCGAAGTAGCCGTCACCCAGCACCGCCGCCGCGACGAGCCCGAGCGCGGTGACCGCGGCGAGGCCGGCGGCCACGCACCAGCGGGCCGCCGCGGGGACGCGGCGCCGCCACGCCACCGTGCTCGCCGCCGCACCGAGCGCGAGCGCCGTGAGCGCGGACGGGAACCACGACGGACCCGGGGTGGCGTCGAGGACGGCCCGCAGATCCGGCTGCCGGGCGCCGGACCACCCGGGGTCGCCGCCGCCGGGCGGGGTGAGCCGCGCCGGGTCGCCCGGTCCGGCGGCGAGGTAGGGCAGCTCGGCACCGGCCGTGGCCTGGAGCCCGACGCCGACGGCCCGCAGCAGTGCCGCGGGATGGCGGACCAGCGCGGCGTAGGCGGCGTCGCGGGTGGCGTCGGGCTCGTCGCGGACGGCGCGGTACCACCAGTCCGCGGTCGGTCGCGGGGGTCCGTTGAAGAACCCGTTGCCGGTGACGGCCGCGGCCTCCGGCGGGAGCCCGAGCTCGGTGGTGGCGGCGGGTCCGAGCTCGGTCAGCGCCAGGGTGGCGACGATGTCGTGGACGTTCGCGCCCTCGTACACCTTCTCCTGGAAGTGCACCGCGCCGGCCACCGGAACGGCGGCCGCGAGGACGGCCAGGGTCGCGGCCACCGGCCCCACCACGTGCCACGGGCGGCGCCGGCCGACGGCCGTCACCGCGCACACCGCCACGGCGACGACGAGCACCGGGAGGTAGGCGACCTTGGCCGTCCCGGCGACGGCACCCCCGACCGCGACCAAGGACAGCGCCGCGATGCGGGGGCGGCGGTCGGCGCGGTCGGTCACCAGCAGCGCCGCGACGCCGCACGCCACCGCGAGGCCGCCGAGCAACCCGGCAGGCTCGGCGTAGGTGGAGAGGAAGAACCGCGTGAACGGCGCGAGGGCGAGCGGCGCGACCGGGACCAGCACCACCGCCGCGCGCCACGGCCCGCCGGCCGCGGCCGCCCACGCGGCCACGGCCACGACGGCGCCGACCAGCACGGCGTAGCACCAGGCCACGGCCGCCAGCGACATCGCACCGCCGGGGCCCAGCGCCGCGGCGGTGCGCAGCACGAGCGCCGCCGACGACGGCGTCGACATGCCGCAGATCGGGTCGCCCACCGCGAAGTCGGTGACGACGCCGCCCTTCCAGGCCGCGAGCCGGTCGAGGGTGCGCGGGATCATCCCGGCGCCGCAGTAGAGCCGGAAGCCGTCGCCGTTGTCCTCCACCCCGAACGCGCGGCCCGCCGGCAGGCCGAGCGTCAGGACGACGATCGACGTCGCGACGACCCCGGAACCCAGGGTCACGAGGCGACGCAGACGGTGCTCCCGCATGCCCGCACCCGTCGCCACCGGGCCCATCGTGCCGGGTGGTGTCGCGGCGCCTCACCCGACCCGGCTCACCGCGCGGACAGGCGCACCACCGGCAGCGCGGGGAACTCGTCGGGCCGGTGGGTCACGACGATCGCGGTACGGCCCCGGCTGAGGTCGTCGATCTCCCGGGCGAGCGCGCCGGACGTGGCCGCGTCGAGGTGCGCGGTCGGCTCGTCGAGCGCGAGCACGGGGCGGTCCGCGAGCAGCACCCGCGCCACGGCCAGCCGCTGGCGTTCGCCGCCGGACACCGGCCCGCCGTGCTCGCCCAGCGGGGTGTCGAGGCCGTCGGGCAGCGCGGCGAACCACGCGCCGAGGCGGGCCCGGCGCACCGCGTCGACGAGGTCGTCGTCCGTGGCCTCCGGCCGCGCGAGCCGCAGGTTCTCCCGCAGGGTGCTGTCGAACAGGTGCGCGCCCGGTCCGGACCACCCGAAGCGCTCGCGGACGTCGTCACCGGCCATGCCCGCGGTGTCCTCGCCGTCGAGGCGGACGGCGCCGTGGGTGGGGGCGAGGGTGCGCAGCACGGCGGCGAGCACCGTGCTCTTGCCCGCGCCCGAGGGTCCCGCGAGCACCATCCGGTCCGCGCTGCCGAGGGTGAAGGACACCCCGTCGACGGCGTCGCGGTCGGCGCCGGGCCAACGGACGCCGAGGTCCGAGACGGCGACGCCCGGGTCGGCCGGCGCCGGGACCGGTGCCGAGGGGTCGGTCACCGGCGCCGGGCGGCGCTCGAGCTCGGCGAGACGCCGCGCGGCGGGGTGGGCCTCGGCCAGGTGGGCGGCGGCGTCGGGCAGGCCCGCGACGAGCTCGGCGGCGGCGAGCGGGGTCAGGGCGAGCACCGCCAGCGAGGTCGGGGCGATCGCGCCCGCGCCGAGCGCCACGACGCCGAGCGCCGCGCACGTCGCCGCGGTGAGCCCGATCCCCAGCACCGTCACCGCGGCGCCGAGTCCCGCGGCCCCGGCCTGACGGCACGCCAGGCGGGCCAGCCCGGTGTCGAGCCGGCGCAGCCGGGCGCGCCGGTCGTCGGCCGCGCCGAGCACGAGCAGGTCCGCGGCGGCCTCGAGCAGCTCGAGCGTGCCGACCGCGACGGCGGACCGGGCACCGGCGGTCGACCGGGCGGCGCGGCGGCCCGCGAGCATCCCGAGGGCGGGGGCCAGGACGCCCGCCACCAGCAGGCCGACCGCGAGGACGACCGCGGCCGCGGGCAGGATCGCGGCGAAGAGCGCGACCAGCCCGAGCCCCACCAGCAGCGCGCTCGCTGCTGGCACCACGGCCCGGACCACCACGTCCTGCTGGGCCTCGACGTCGGCGGTGAGCCGGGCGAGGAGATCCCCGCGGCGCTGCCGGGCGCTCGCGGCGGGCCCCAGTCGCACGAGGGCGGCCCACACCCGCACCCGGAGATCGGCGGCGAGGCGCAGCGCGACGTCGTGGGTGGCGAGGCGTTCCAGGTAGCGCAGCACGCCCTTGCCCAGCCCGAAGGCGCGGACGCCGGCGATCGCGACCATGAGCGTGAGCACCGGCGGGTGCAGCGCGGCGGCGGAGATCAGCCAGGCCGAGGCCGCGGTCAGCGCGACCGCGCAGGCCAGCGCCCCGGCCCCGAGGGCGACGGCGAGCGCGAGCCGGCCCAGGCGGGGGCGGACGGCGGCGGCGAGCCAGGACCGTCGCGGTGGACGTGCCCGCGCGGCGTGCTCGGCCTGCTCGGCGTGCTCGACGGGGACGGGTGCGGCCGCGGGGGTGGTGCGTGGCGTGGCGGCCGGGAGGTCGAGGGCCGGTCCGGCCGCCGGCGCGGGCGCCGCGAGCTCCACCACCCGGTCGCACACCGCGAGCACGGCCGGGCGGTGGCTGACGACGATCGCGCTGCGCCCGTGCAGCGCGGCGGGCAGGGCGCGCAGCACGGCGGCCTCGGTGGCGGCGTCGACCCCTTCGGTCGGCTCGTCGAGCACGAGCAGCGGGCGGTCCAGCAGCAGGGCCCGCGCCAGCGCCACACGGCGCCGCTGGCCCGTCGACAGCCCCGCGCCGCCCTCGCCGACCGCGGTGTCGAGCGCGACGTCGACCCGGGCGGCCCCGGCCGCCCGGCGCATCGCGGCGTCCCCGGCCGCGGGGGATCCGAGGCGGATGTTCTCGGCGACGGTCCCCGCGAGCAGCACCGGACGCTGGGGCACCCACGCCACCCGCGCCCGCCACGCGTCGGGGTCGACGCCGGCGAGGTCCGCCCCGCCGACCGTGACGCGCCCGCGGTCGGGGCGGCGCAGGCCGAGCACGAGGTCGAGCACCGTGGACTTGCCGACGCCGCTGGGTCCGGTCAGGCCCAGCGTCTCGCCGGGGCGGACGACGAGGTCACGCCCCGTCAGCACCGGGCCCGCGCGTCCGGCCACGTCGACGTCCTCGAGCCGCACCGGGACGCGGGCGGGGTTCGGCGCCGGGTACCGCCCGGTCGCCGGCGGCCCGGCCGGTGCCGTCGCGAGCACGCCGAACACCTCGTCGGCCGCGGCGAGACCCTCGACGGCCTCGTGGAACCGGGCGCCGACCGCCCGCAGCGGGAGGTACACCTCGGGCGCCAGGATGATCACGAGCAGGCCGGTCGCGAGGTCCAGCCGCCCCTCGACCAGGCGCAGGCCCACCGCCACCGCGACGAGCGCGACCGAGAGGGACGCCAGCACCTCGAGCACGAGCGCCGAGAGGAACGCGACCCGCAGCGTGCGCATCGTCGTGCGCCGGTACTCGTCGGCGACGCGGCGCAGGCGGGCGGTCTGGGCGCCCGCCCGCCCGAAGGCGACCAGGACGTCGAGGCCCGCGACCAGGTCGAGGAAGTGGTGGCCCAGCACGGCCAGGGCCCGCCAGCGCCGCCGGGTGTCGGCGCGCGTGCGCAGGCCGACCAGCACCATGAACAGGGGGATCAGCGGCACCGTCACCGCGATGATCGCGGCCGCGACCCAGTCGGCGACGAGGATCCGGACACCGACGAGCAGCGGCACCGTGGTCGCGAGCAGCAGGGTGGGCAGGTAGCGGCGCAGGTAGCCGTCGAGGGCGTCGACCCCGCGCGTGGCGAGCGTGCCGAGCTCCCCGGTGGACGGCAGCCGCGGGTCCCGCGGGCCGAGGCGCAGGACGTGGTCGACGAGGTCGGCGCGCAGCTGGGTGGTCACCCGGGCGCTCGCCCGCACCCCGGCCGCCTCGACGGCCCAGGCCAGCAGGGCACGGCCCGCCACGACGGCCGCGAGCCCGACGACGAGCGGCGCCAGCACGGCGAGCCCCGCGCCGCCGAGGAACGCCGCGGCGACCACGCGGGAGATCAGGTCGGCCTGGGCGACGAGGAGCCCGGCCGCGGCCACCCCCGCCGCGGCGGTGAGCACCACGAAGGTGCGGGCGGGGCGGACCCGGCGCAGCAGTCGGGGGTCCAGCGGCCGCATGCCCGGTCAGCCCTCGGCGTGGTGATCGGCCCCGGTCATCCCGGCAGCGTGGGACGTGACCCGTCCCGCGCGGATCACCCGCGCGTGGTGAGGCTCCCGGCCTCCGGGTCCTCGACGCGCCGTGCGACACCCCGGTGTCGGACGCCCGCGGGGACGCCACGAGCGCCGGCGCGGCGCAGCTCGCCCGCCACGGGTGAGGCCGCGGGCGCGGGAGTGGCGCACGGTGCCGCCGTGTCCTCCGTCGACCTCGCCCGCCTGCAGTTCGCGAGCACGTCGATCTACCACTTCCTGTTCGTGCCGCTCACCATCGGCCTGGCGCTGATCACGGCGGTCTTCCAGACGCGCTGGCACCGGGGCGACCGCGACGACGACCTCCGGCTCACGCGGTTCTTCGGCACCCTGCTCGTCATCAACATCGCCGTCGGCGTCGTGACCGGGCTCGTCCAGGAGTTCCAGTTCGGGATGACGTGGTCGGGCTACGCGCGGTTCGTCGGCGACGTGTTCGGTGCCCCGCTCGCGATGGAGGGGCTGGCCGCGTTCTTCCTCGAGTCGACGTTCCTCGGCCTGTGGTGGTTCGGCTGGGACCGGCTCTCGCGGCGGGTGCACCTCGCGACCATCTGGGCCGTCGCTGTGGGGAGCACGCTCTCGGCCGCGTTCATCATGGCCGCGAACTCCTGGATGCAGTACCCCGTCGGCTACGTGATCGACGCCGGGACCGGGCGGGCGCGGCTCACGGACATCGGCGCCGTGCTGACCTCGCCCGTGTTCCTGCGCAGCTTCGTGCACGTCCTGCTGGCCGCCCTGGTGACCGCCGCCGTGGTCGTGCTCGCCGTGTCGGCGTGGCACCTGCGCCGCGCGTCGAGCCCCGAGGTCTTCGCGCGTTCGGCCCGGGTCGCGCTGGTCGTGCTCGCGCCCGCGGTGGTGCTCAACCTGCTCGTCGGCAGCGAGCTCGGGGTGACCGAGGGCGAGTTCCAGCCGGTGAAGATCGCCGCGGCCGAGGCCCAGTGGACCACCTGTCAGCCGTGCTCGTTCTCGCTGTTCCAGGTCGGGGGCGGGACCGCCGACAAGGACCCCACCAAGCTCATCCAGGTGCCGCACCTGCTCTCGGTGCTCGCCACCAACTCCTGGGACGGGAAGGTGGTCGGGCTGAACGACCTCCAGGCGCAGTACCAGGCGCGGTACGGCCCCGGCGACTACATCCCGAACGTCTTCGTCCAGTACTGGTCGATGCGGGTCATGGCCTACCTCGCCGGTCTCGTCGCCGTGCTCGCCGTGTGGGGGCTGTGGCGGCGCCGGCGCCTCGAGAGCTCGCCGTGGTTCCTGCGCGCCGCGATCTGGGCGCTGCCGCTGCCGTTCGTCATCAACACGGCCGGCTGGATGCTCACCGAGAACGGGCGCCAGCCCTGGATCGTCCAGGGCCTGCAGCTCACCCGGGACGCCGCGTCGCCCTCGGTGGGTGCCGGGGCCGTCATCACCAGCCTGGCGGTCTTCGTCCTGCTCTACGGCCTGCTCGCCGTGGTCGCCTGGACCCTGATGTTCCGCCACGCGCGCCGCCCCCCGCCGGCGGTCGACGTCCCCGACGACGCCGCGGACGCCCCGGTGCCCGCGCCGAGCTACTGAGAGGCCGACGTGATCCTCGCCGACGTCTGGTTCGTCGCCCTCGCCGTCGTGTGGGTGGGCTTCCTGGTGCTCGAGGGGTTCGACTTCGGCGTCGGGATGCTCCACGGGTTCGTCGGGCGCGACGAGGCGGGGCGGCAGGAGGCGATCGGGACCATCGCGCCGGTGTGGGACGGCAACGAGGTGTGGCTGGTCCTCGCGGTCGGCGGGACGTTCGCGGCCTTCCCCGCCTGGTACGCGACGATGTTCTCCGGCTTCTACCCGCTGGTCCTCCTGGCCCTGGTCGGGCTGATCGTGCGCGGGGTGTCGTTCGAGTTCCGGGCCCACGCGGAGAGCGACCGCGGCCGCCGGGTCTGGAGCGCGGCGCTGACGACCGGCAGCCTCGTCACGCCGCTGGTGCTCGGGATCGCGCTGGCCGACCTCCTGCACGGCGTGCCGATCGACCCGGCGCAGGAGTTCGTCGGCGGGCCGGGCGACCTCGTGGCCCCGTACCCCGTGGTCACCGGGCTGACGATCACGCTGCTCTGCCTCGTGCACGGCGCGGTCTTCCTCGCCCTGAGGGCCGGCGGCGACGTGCGGCGCCGAGCGACCAGGACCGCGGCGCTCCTGGCGCCGGTCGGCGCCCTCGCGGTGATCGTCTTCGCGGTGTGGACGCGCGTCGGCTACGGCCACGGCGTGCCGGCCGCGGTGGTCGAGCTGGTCGCGGTGCTCGCCGCGCTCGCCGCGGCCGGGCTGGCCTGGGCGGGCCGGTGGGGCGGGGCGTTCGCCGCCACGACGCTCACGATCGCGGCCGTCGCCGGGTCGCTGTTCGCCGAGCTCGCGCCGCGGGTGATGGTCTCCAGCCTGGGCCCCGCCGGGGACCTGACGATCGCGAACAGCTCGTCGTCGCCGTATGCGCTGACGGTGATGACCGTCGTGCTCGCCGTCCTGCTGCCGGTGGTCCTGCTCTACCAGGGCTGGACCTACGTCGTGTTCCGGCGCCGACTCGGACGCCCCGCACCGGCCGCTCACCCGCCGCGGGCGATGCCGCCCGGCGACCAGGACGGGAGCGTCGGGGACGACACCGTGCACCGATGAGGGAGGCAGCACCGTGCCCGACACCACCTCGACGTCCCGTCGATCCGGCCCGACCGGGCTGCTCGTCGGCGGCGCCGTCCTCACCGCCGCCGGCGGGATGCTCGCCGCCGTCGGGACGGGTCTCGTCGCCGCCGCGGCCCTGAGCGCCGCGCGGCGCTGGCAGCGCGCCACCGAGATGACACCCGTCCAGCTCGCCCGCCACGCGGCGTCGGCGACCCTGGCCGGGGCGGGGGCGGGCGCGCAGGCCTGGCGCCGGCCCGCCGACGACGTCAGCCTCACCGCGCTGCTCGCCTCGGCCGCCGACGGCGCGCGCCGGGTGCCGGCGCAGCGGCCGGGCGGGGCCCGCAACGCGCCGGTCTCCGGCTGACCCGGTGACGTCCCGGTCGGTGCTCTCGACGTCGGTCACGGAGGACGACGTCGACCGCATGACCGGCAAGCTCTTCCTCACCGACCGGGCGGGGCGTTCCGCGTTCTGGGTGCTGCTCGCGCTCGCGGCGGTCATCGCGAGCACCGGGGTGGTGGCCGACTCCACCGCCACCGTCATCGGCGCGATGATCGTGGCGCCGCTGATGACCCCGATCCTCGGCACGGCGCTCGCGCTGGTGCTCGCCGACCGGCGGGCGCTGCTCTCCAGCGTCGCGTACGTCGTCGGCGGCGCGCTCCTCGTGGTCGTCATCGGCTACCTGTCGGGCCTGCTGAGCCCGGTCTTGGAGGTCGCCGCGACGAACTCCCAGGTCGCGTCGCGCGTCGCGCCGGAGCTCGTCGACCTGGTCTCGGCGCTGGCGACCGGCGCGGTCGGGGCCTTCGCCCTCGTGCGCTCGGACGTCTCCGACACCCTCCCCGGCGTCGCCATCGCGATCTCGCTGGTCCCGCCGCTGGCCGTGGTGGGGCTGACCCTCGAGGCCGGGGCGACCGACCAGGCCCGCGGGGCGCTGCTGCTGTTCGGCACCAACGTCACCGCGATCATCGCCACGGGCACGGCGGTGCTGCTGGCCTACCGCGTGCGGGCGGCCGCGGTCACCGCCGGGCGGGAGGTCGGCCACCTGCGGCCGCGCACGATCGCCGTGGTGGGGGTGCTCCTCGTCGCGGTCGCCGTCCCGCTCGGCGTCGCGAGCTACCAGACCTTCTACGGGCAGCGGGTGCTGACCGCCGCCGAGCCGGTGGTGGCGCAGTGGGCGCAGGCGCAGGCCTGGGAGGTCGTCGACGTCACCTGGGGGCAAGGGCTGCTGCAGGTCGTCGCGGCCGGTCCGCCGCCGTCCGCCGACCCCGCCGCCCTGCGCCGGGCCCTCGACGCGGCCGGGCTCGCCGGCGTCCCCGTGCGGCTCTCCGAGGTCCTCGGAGGCACGCAGGACCTGCCGGCGAGCACCCCCTGACGGGTCGGACCGCGCCACGGGGCGGCGGTGCCCCGGTGCCGTCGGCGGGCTCACCCGGCCGACGTGATCGCCGTCGGGCGGAAGCCCTTGACCGTCAGCCACACCCCGAGCGAGAGCTCCCAGAGGGCGATCGGCAGCGCGCACAGGCTGCCGGCCACGGACACCTGCTCCGGGCCGCCGAGCATGGTCACGGTCGCCGACAGGAGGATCAGCGGAGCGCCGACGAGTCCGACGATCGGGATGATGCGGGGGACGAGGCGTGACCGGTACATCACGTAGCCGAGGAACAGCGCGTTGATGCCGGGGACGAGGCCGGGGCCCACGAGGAACGACCACTGACGGACCTCGACCAGCGCCTGGCCCACGACGCCGAGGGCGTCCGCCCGGGCGCCGACGACCCCGGCGAGGTCGCTGCGCAGCGCGACGACGCTCAGCACGCAGAGGACGCCGACGAGGATCATCGCGGCCTCGACGACGCGGGAGGTGACGAAGCCGAGCGCGGCGATCCTGCTGACCCGCCGTGTCACCGGATACAGCGCGAGCGCCGTGCCGACCCCGGAGAGCGCGGTGATCACCTCCAACCACGAGCCCCACAGCACGGCCGTGTTGCTCCCGGGGGTCAGGACGAATCCCGCGGGGTCGGCGACCAGGTCGGCGAAGAGCGCGAGCTGCGGGATCGACGCGGCGAACGTGACGAGGTAGAGCAGGCCGGCGGCGAGGGCGATCCGTCGCGTCGTGTCGCGGCGGGGCGTGGTCGCCGGGGCCGTGTGGACGTCGGTGGTCATGGCGTTCTCCTCCAGGGACGGGTGGGCTCGTCGGTCGCGGTGAGCGAGACGAGGGGCAGGCCGAGGTCGCTGATCGTGCGGAGCAGGCCGTGCAGCGCCGGCTGGTCGGCGACGGGACCGTCGATGACCGTGGTGCCGTCGTCCTGGGGGACGAGGGCCATGCCGTCGAACCACGAGGCCCAGCGCGGAGCGAGGCGTCCGCGCACCCGGATCACGTAGCGCTGGTGCTCGCTGCTGCTCATGGCCGGGAACGATGGCCGCGGACGTGGTGAGCGGTCCTCACCACGTGTGGTGAGTGACGGTCAGCGACGGAGCGGCAGCACGCCGAGGTCGTGGGCGCGGCGCACGGCGGTGCGGCGGCTGGTGACGCCGAGCTTCGCGTAGATGCTCTTGGTGTGGGTCCGCAGGGTGTTCAGCGAGACCGACAGCTCGCGAGCGATGTCCGGTCCGTCGAGGTCCGAGGCGAGCAGGCGCAGGACGTCGAGCTCCCGCTCGCTCAGCGGGTCGACCAGGGCCGACGGGGTGGGCACGTCACCGGTGCCCGCGGCGAGCAGGCGGCGCGCGTACGGGTACGCGGGGTCCTGCTTCGTGAGCGCCCGCAGCAGCGTCGCGATCGGCGTCCCCTCGTCGGTGACGACGCGCACGAGGCCCTCGGGCCCGGCGAGCGCGAGGGCGTGGCGCAGGGCGTCGAGCGCGGCCGGCACGTCGCCGCGGGCCTGGGCGGCGAGCGCCTGCAGCACGAGGATCTCGAGGACGGTGCCCTGGCGCGCGCCCTGCTCGGCCGCGGCCCGCAGCCGCTCGAGCAGCGCGGTGGCGGTGTCGTCGCGGCGCGCGAGGAGCAGGCGGGCGAGGGTGAGGTGCTCGTACTCGCGGAGGTAGGACGGCGCGTCGTCGGGGGAGAGCCCCCGCCGGCGCGCCCAGGCCTCGGCCTCGCGCAGCTCGCCGCGCCGGATCCGCAGGCGGGCGCGGACCGCCGGCACGGGCTCGACCTCGGGGGAGTAGTCGCCGTCGTAGGTCCGCTCGGCCTCGTCGAGCAGGGTGAGCGCGGTGTCGTGGTCGCCGCGCGCCGCGCTCAGCCGTGCCGCCGCCACCCGCGCGCGGTACGGGTGCTGCGGCAGCCCCCGGTGCTCGCCGAGCCGCCGGGCCGCGTCCAGGTGCTCGTCGGCCGCGGTGAGCTCGTCCCGCGCGATCAGCGTGCCGGCCAGGGCGACGTGCATGTCCGCCGTGCCGCGCACCGGGGCGGCCGGGTCGGTGAGGGCGAGGGCCCACCGGTACAGCCGTTCCTCGTCGCGGTGGCGGCCGAGCGTGCGGCGGATGTCGCCGAGGGCGATGCAGCAGCCGAGCACGTCGGCGACGAAGCCGGCCCGCTGCAGCCCGGCGATCGCCGCGACGTAGGCGCTCTCCGCTCCGACCAGGTCGCCGCGCGCCCACGAGGCGAGCCCGCCGAGGGCGCCGGCCGCCGCGCGGGTCAGGTCGTCGGAGTCCGGGACCAGGGCGAGGCCGTCCCGCGCGTGCGCGGCGGCGGCGTCGAGGTCCCCGCGGCGCAGGGCGAGCGCCGCCCGGTAGACCTCGAGCCCCGCGGGCACCGACCGGTACCCGTCCTCGTCGACGACGACGAGACCGGCCGGGGCGTGGGCGGGCCAGGGGTCGCCGTCCGGCCGCACGGCGTGCTCGACGTCGGCGAGGCGCTGCTCGACGGTGTCGAACGCCGAGGCCTGGGCGAGCGCGCCCACGAAGGCCAGGCCGAGGACCGGTCGTCTCCGCACGACGTCGTCGGGCACCGAGCGCACCCAGCGCAGGAGCTCGGCCTCCCGCCGTTCCCGGCGCATCGCCGGCATCGCCCGCTCCATCAGCTCCGCGGCGAGGTCGACGTGGCCGCCGGCGAGGGCGTGGTCGACGGCGGCGGGCACGTCGTCGACCCCGGCGAACCAGCGGCTCGCGCGGCGGTGGAGCTCCGGGACGACCTCCGGGCGCTCGTCGGCGAGGTGCGTGCGCAGGACGTCGGCGAACAGGTGGTGGTAGCGGTACCACTGCCGGCGGTCGTCGAGCGGCACCAGGAACAGGTTGGCGCGTTCGAGCGCGGCGAGCGTCGCGCGGCTCCCGTCGCGCCCGGTCACGGCGTCGCACAGCGGGCCGGTCAGCCGTTCCAGGACCGACGTCTCCAGCAGGAAGTCGCGGACGTCGTCCGGCTGGCGGCCGAGGACCTCCTCGGCCAGGTAGTCGACGACGTGGCGGTCGTCGCCGGCGAACCCGGCGATGAACGCGCCGACGTCGTCGCGCCCGCGCATCGACAGCGCCGCGAGCTGCAGCGCGGCGATCCAGCCCTCGGTGCGCGTGTCGAGGGCGGCGACGTCGTCCCCGGAGAGCGCGAGGTCCATCGGGCCGTTCAGGTAGGCCGCGGACTCCGGCGCCGTGAACCGGAGGTCGGCGGCCCGGAGCTCGACGAGCTCGCCCGTCGCGCGCCGCCGGGCCAGGGGGAGCGGCGGGTCGACCCGGGTGGCGAGCACCAGGTGGAGCTGCGGCGGACGGTGCTCGAGGAGGAGCGCGATCCCGTCGTGCACCTCCGGCGCGGTCACGAGGTGGAGATCGTCCAGGGCGAGCACCAGGTCCCGGTCCATCCCGGCGACGTCGTTGAGCGCGGCGACGAGGGCGCTCTCGGTGGACGACGGCGCCGACGGCGACGACGCCAGCAGCTCCAGCGCCTCGGCACCGACCCCGGCCGCGTCCCGCATCGCCGTCAGGACGTAGGTCCAGAAGCGGGCGGGGTCGTCGTCGCGCTCGTCCAGCGAGACCCACGCGACCGCGGCCGCGTCGGCGGGCAGCGCGTCGAGCCACGCGGCGAGCAGCGTCGACTTGCCGAACCCGGCCGGAGCCGACACGACCGTGACGGCGGCGTGCCGGGCAGCCTCGAGGGCCGCGGTCAGGCGCGGACGGTCGACCGTCCCGGGCCGGCGACCGGGACGGCGGTACTTGCTCGCCAGCAGCGGTCCCACCACGCCGGACCCCCCACCTCGGCGCGGCCGTCAGCGGGCGTAGCGCTCGCGGGCCCGCTCCCGCGCCTTGTGCGCCTCGACCTCGCGGTCCTTCGGCGCGGCGGTGGTCACCAGCTCGTCGAGGAGCGTCCGGGTGCTCGCCGTGATCTCGGCGACGGCCCGGGCGAAGGCGTCCTCGTTGGCCTTCGACGGGCGCGCTGCGCCGCTGATCTTGCGGACGTACTGCAGCGCGGCCTCGTGCACCTCGGTGTCGGTGGCGGGGGGCTCGAAGTTGTGCAGGACCCGGATGTTGCGGCACATGCCGCGATCGTGCCGCACGATGTCGAATCGCAGGGAGCCTCGTTCGTCGTCGTGGTGGAGGACCCACACCCCCAGCGAGAGGCTCCCGCCATGACCGACACCGCCCGCCGCATGTTCGAGCTCCTCGAGCCGATCTGCCTGGTCACCTTCTTCGCCGACGAGTGCAACGAGGAGCTGGCCGCGCTGGGCCACCCCACCTACTGGGACGGCTACTTCGCGAGCCGCGCCGCGTCGCTGGGGCGGGTCCCGGCCGAGGTCGTCGACGCGACGTTCTACAGCTTCGCGCCCGGGGAGACCGCGCGGCACATCCCGAGCGCGTGGGCGACGATCCCGCCCGAGGCGTCGTTCGCCGCGCGGGAGCGGGGGAGCGCGGCGTCGGTGCGGCGGATCCTCGGCGCGGAGCTGGCCGGCTCGCCGGGCCTGGTGCGCGCCGCCGACCTGGCCACGAAGGCCGCCCAGGGCGCCCCGGTGAACGGCCGGGTGATGTTCGCCGGGATGCGCAGCATGCCGGTGCCGGGCGATCCGGTCGCCCGGCTGTGGCACTCCGCGACGATGCTGCGCGAGCACCGCGGCGACGGCCACATCGCGGCCCTCGTCGGCGAGCGGATCGGCAGCACCGAGTCCCACGTGCTGTCCGCGCTCGACATGGACATCCATCCGGCGGAGTCGTTCGGGCGCATCCACCACCTGCCGACGAAGCGGCTCGCCGCGGTCATGGACGGCCTGCGCGGGCGCGGGCTCCTCGACGCCGACGGCCGCTTCACCGACGCCGGCCGCGCGACGAAGCAGCGCATCGAGGCGCGCACCGACGAGCTCGCCGCCCCGCCGTACGACGCCCTCTCCCCGGCCGAGCTCGACGAGCTGATCACCGCCCTCGAGCCCCTCACCGCGACCCTGGTGGCCGCCGGCTCGCAGTGACCGGGGTTGTCAGCGAAGTGCCGTCACGGACGCTGGGCGTCCGTATCGGTACTTCGATCACTCGGCCCCGGCCCCGGCCTCGCGCCCGGGAGAGCCACCGTGTGGAGTGCACCCCATGACGACCACCGTGCGCCCCCCGTCCGGCCCGCTCGCCAGGTGCGCCTGGTGAGGGGCGCCGACGCGCTGGTCGGCTCGCTGGTCGGGGCGGGCGTCGACGTGTGCTTCATGAACCCCGGCACCTCCGAGATGCACTTCGTGCAGGCCCTGGACGCCGTCCCGGAGATGCGCGGTGTGCTGGCCCTCTTCGAGGGCGTCGCGACCGGCGCCGCGGACGCCTACGCCCGCCTCGCCGGCCGTCCCGCCGCGGTGCTGCTGCACCTCGGGCCCGGGCTGGGCAACGGGATCGCGAACCTGCACAACGCCCGCCGCGCCGGCACGCCCCTGGTCTGCGTCGTCGGCGCACACGCCACCGACCACGTACGCCACGACGCGCCGCTCGAGTCCGACATCACCGCGCTCGCGCAGACGGTGTCGGGCTGGGTGCACGTCTGCGGCGACGTCCGCGACGTGGCCGACGACGCGGTGCGGGCGGTGGCCGCGGCGCGGGAGCACGGCGGACAGGTCGCGACCCTCGTCCTGCCGGCGGACGTGTCGTGGTCCGAGGGCGGCGCCCCGGCGCCCGCCCTGCCCGCGGCACCGCCGTTCCCGCCGGCGCCGTCGCGGGTGGCCGCCGCCGCGGACGCGGTGCGCGAGCCCGGCGCGGTGCTGCTGCTGGGCGGCCCGGCCCTCACCGCGGCCGCGATCGACGCCGCGGGGCGCGTCGCCGCCGCGACCGGGACCCGCCTGCTGGTCGAGACGTTCCCGCGCCTCTGGGACACCGGCGCCGACCGGCCCCGGGCGGACAAGCTGGCCTACTTCGCCGAGCAGGCCCTCGCGCAGCTCGACGGGGCGTCGTCGCTGGTACTGGCCGGCGCGCGCTCGCCGGTGTCGTTCTTCGGCTACCCGGGCGTCCCCGGCGACCTCGTGCCGCCGGGGTGCACCGTGGTCGGTCTCGCCGACGCGTCGTCCGACGCGGCCGGGGCGCTGGAGGCGCTGGCGGCCGAGGTGGCGCCGGACGTGGTCGCCGAGGGGGCACCGCGCGACGCCCCGGAACCCCCGCCCGGACCGCTGGACGTGCCCACGCTGTGCGCCGCGGTCGCCGCGACCCTGCCGGAGGACGCGATCGTCGTCGACGAGTCGCTGACGGCCGCGGCCGCCCTCGCCCCGGCCCTGCAGACCGCCGCCCCGCACACCCAGCTCGCCCTGACCGGCGGGGCGATCGGGCAGGGTCCGCCCGCCGCGGTCGGGGCGGCCGTGGCGGCCCCCGACCGGCCGGTCGTCGCCGTGCAGGCTGACGGCAGCGGGCTCTACACCCTGCAGGCGCTGTGGACCCAGGCCCGGGAGCGCCTCGACGTCACGACCGTGCTGATCAACAACTCGGCGTACGCGATCCTGCGGGTGGAGCTGGCCCGCACCGGGGCCGGGGAGGCAGCGCACTCGGGGCGAGCCGGGCGGATGCTGACCCTGGGCGACCCGACGCCGGACTTCGTGTCCCTGGCGACCGGGTACGGCGTGCCGGCGCGCCGGGTCGAGACCACCGAGGACCTGCTCGACGCCCTGCGGTGGGCGTACGGCGAGCCCGGGCCGCACCTCATCGAGGCGATCGTGCCGGCGCTGGGGTAGGGCCCGGTCAGCGCACGAGCAGCGCCGCCTGCTCGAGGTCGAGCTCGCGCTGGATGCGGACGAACGCGGTCTCGCTGAGGCGGCCCCGGTCGCGCAGGTCGAGCAGGCACGCCCGTTCCGCGGCCAGCAGGGCCTCGCCGTAGCGGCGGTACGTCTCGTGGGCCAGCTCGTCCGGGCGCTCCGCGTCCCCGTCCGGTCCGGACCGGGTGGGGCCGCCGGTGGCGTGCGCGTCCTCGGGCGACCCGGCGGCCGCGAGCTGTTCGTCGGCGGCGAGCTGACGGTTGGTGATGCGACGCCGCAGCTGCTCCACGACCTCCTCCCGTCCGGGGTCGTCCTGCTGGATCCGCTCGAGCGTCGCCATCGCGGCGTCGGCGGCGGCCCGGCGGGCGTCGGCCTCGTTCCGGGCGTCCTCGCTGCGCTCGGCGCGGGTGCCGGAGATGCGGCTCGCGAGCAGACCGAGGGTGGAGCCCTGCGCGAGCAGGGTGACCAGGATGACCACGAAGGTCACGAACACGATGAGGTCGCGCTGCGGGAACTGCCGCCCGTCGGGCAGCGCGACCGGCAGGGTGAGGACCGCGGCGAGCGAGACGGCGCCGCGCATCCCGGCCCAGGCGGTGAGGGCCGACTCCGACCAGGTGGCCGTCCGCCTCCGGATGAGGGCCGGGACGGCCTGGTCGCACAGGAGCAGCCACAGGGCCCGGACGACGACCAGCACGACGGCGACCGCCCCCGTGGCGAGCGCGACGAGACCGGGCGGGTTCTGGGCGACCGCGGTGACGACGTCGCGGATCTGCAGGCCCACGAGCAGGAAGACCGCCCCCTCGAGCAGCCAGGAGACCGCGCCGCGGACCGAGCCGGTGATGACCCGCGCCCCGGGCTCCATGATCGTGGTGGCGCGGTGGCCCAGGTAGAGCCCGGCGACCACGACGGCGACGAGGCCGGACGCGCTGATCACCTCGGCGGGAAGGAACGCCGCGAACGGGGCGACGAGGAAGACCACGACGTCGGTGTAGGGGTTCTGCACCCGCCGGCGCACCCACGCGATCACCGCGGCCGCGACGCCGCCGATGGCCAGCCCGCCGAGGGCCGCGAGGAGGAACTGCCCCGACGCCTCGCCGAACGACACCGACCCGGCCGTGACCGCGCCGACGGCGACGGTGAGCACGGTCAGCGCGGCGGCGTCGTTGAACAGGCTCTCGCCCTCGAGCAGGGCCACCACCCGGCGCGGCATGCGGATGCGTCGCGCGACGGCGGTCGCGGCGACGGCGTCCGGGGGCGCCACGACCGCGCCCAGCGCGCACGCCGCCGCGAAGCCCAGCCCGGGGACCACCCAGGCGGCGACCAGCCCCACCGCGAGCGCGGACACGACCGTCAGCCCGACCGAGAGCAGGAGGATCGAGCGCAGGTGGACGCGGAACGCAGGGACCGAGGCGGCGAACGCCGCGCTGTAGAGCAGGACCGGGAGCACGACGACCAGCACGAAGTCCGGCTCGATGCGCACCGCCGGGACGCCGGGGATCCACGAGAGCGCGGTGCCGACCACCAGCAGGGCGATGGGGTCGGGGACCCCGAGGCGGCGGGCGCCGGCGCGCACGGACGCGGTCACGACGACGACCGCGACCACCATCGCGACGATCTCGACCAATCGGGTCTCCTGGGCTCCGGCCCGGCCGCGCGCCGACCCCGGGAGTCCGGGCAGCGGCGACCGCCCCACTCCCGCGCAGGTGCGCGCAGAGGGGGTCGAGGCGGTGGACGGGATGAGGACGGCGGTCCCGGTGGCGCGAGGTCTGCACCAACGCGAAGCGACACCAGGGGCGACGGGGCCCGCACGCTGGCGTGGGGAGGAGCTACCCGGCGGCGGCACCCGGTCACACACGATGTCGTCGACCGCGCGCGGGCGCCTGGTAGACCGGCGGGTGTGATCGACGAGGTCGACCTCGACCTGCCGGTGCGCGCCGCGCTGCCGGAGCTCGAGGAGGCGCTGGGCGGGAGCGGGGCGGCCGTCCTCGTCGCCCCGCCCGGCACCGGCAAGACCACGCTGGTGCCGCTCGCGCTCGCCGGGTCGGTCGGGGGACGGGTCCTCGTCGCCGAGCCCCGGCGCGTCGCCGTCCGCGCCGCGGCCGCCCGGATGGCGTGGCTGCTCGGCGAGCCGGTGGGCGGGCGGATCGGCTACGCGATCCGCGGCGAGCGCCGCACCGGCCCGGACACCCGGGTCGAGGTCGTGACGACGGGCCTGCTCGTGGCCCGGCTGCAGCGCGACCCGGAGCTCGCGGGGATCGACGCCGTCGTCCTCGACGAGTGCCACGAGCGCCACCTCGACACCGACCTCGCGCTGGCCTTCGCCGTCGACGCGCGGGCGGCGCTGCGCCCGGACCTGCGCCTGCTCGCGACCTCGGCGACGGCGACCGCCGACGACCTGGCGGCCGCGCTCGACGGCCCCGTCGTCACCGCCCCCGACCCGATGCACCCCGTCGACGTCGTCTGGAGCCCGCCGTCCCGACCCGTCCCCCCGCCGCGCGGGATGCGGGTGGAACCGGCCCTGCTCGACCACGTGGCCGCGGTGGTGCGCCGCGCTCTCGACGACGCGGGCGGCGACGTGCTCGTGTTCCTGCCCGGACGCCGCGAGATCGACGACGTGGCCCGCCGTCTCGGCGGCGTCGGGGCCGAGGTGCTCACCCTGCACGGCGGGCAGGACGCGACGCGTCAGGACGCGGTGCTGCGGGGGTCGGACGGCGGGCGCCGCGTCGTGCTCGCGACGTCGATCGCCGAGACGAGCCTGACGGTGCCCGGGGTCCGCGTCGTCGTCGACGCCGGGCTCTCCCGGCGGCCGTGGACCGACCACGCGCGCGGCCTCGACGCGCTGGTGACCGTGCTCGCGTCGCAGTCGTCGGCGACCCAGCGCGCCGGCCGGGCCGGCCGCGAGGCGCCCGGGACGGTGTACCGCTGCTGGTCGGAGGCCGAGCACGCCCACCGCGACCGGGACGACGATCCCGAGGTGGCGCACGCCGACCTGGCGGGCTTCGCCCTGCAGCTCGCGCGGTGGGGCACCCCGGACGGTTCAGGGCTCGCGCTGCTGGACCCGCCGCCGGCGACCGCGTTCGCCGCGGCGGGGGAGGTGCTGCGCGGGCTGGGTGTCGTCGACCACGGCGGCGACATCACCGAGCGCGGCCGAGCGGTCGCGACGGCCGGCATCCATCCCCGACTGGGCCGCGCCCTGCTCGACGGCGCCGACGCCGTCGGGGCGGACACGGCGACCGAGGTGGTGGCGCTGCTCGCGGACGACGTGCCCGGCGACGCGGACGACCTCGAGGAGCGCCTGCGCGCGGCCCGCGCCGCGAACGATCCGCGGTGGCGGGCCGAGGTGCGCCGGTTGCGTCGGGTCCCCGGACTGCCGTCCCGGACCGGTAGCCGGCGTGGCGCCGCCACGGTCGTCGCCCTGGCCTACCCCGACCGGCTCGCGCGCGCCCGCGGCGAGGAGGCGCGGGAGTACCTGACGACCGGTGGCACCGGGGTCGAGCTCGCCGTCGGGTCGCGATTGCGGGGCAGCCCGTGGATCGCCGTCGCCGACGCCGTGCGCGGCCCCGGCGACCGGGTGGCCCGGGTGCGGCTGGCCGTCCCGATCGACGAGGACCTCGCCCGGGAGGCCGCGGCGGGCTGGTGGCGTGACGACGCGGTGGTGGCCTGGGAGGGCGGCGACGTCGTCGCCGAGCGCCGCGAGCGTCTCGGCGCGATCGTCCTGGCCCGCCGACCCCTGGCCCGTCCCGACCCGGCGGCGGTGGCGGCCGCGGTGCGCGACGGCCTGGCCGCCGAGGGGCTCGGGCTGCTCCGCTGGGACGACGCCGCGACGGCGCTGCGGTCCCGGCTGGCGTTCCTGCACGCGGCCCGGGGCGACCCGTGGCCCGCGGTCGACGACGAGACCCTGCTGGCCCGCCTCGACGAGTGGCTCGACCTCACGCGGGCGCGCCGCCGGGCCGACCTCGCGCGGATCCCGGTCGCCTCCGCGCTGCGCGCCCTCGTGCCGTGGTCGGAGGCCGGCCGGCTCGACGAGCTCGCGCCCACCCACGTCACGACACCCGACGGGCGCCGCGTCCGCGTCGACTACGCCGACCCGGCGGCACCGGTCGTGGCGCTGAAGGTCCAGCACGCGTTCGGGTGGGAGCGGGCGCCGGTCCTGGCCGGCGTGCCCGTCGTGGTCCACCTGCTCTCACCCGCGGGACGCCCGGCGGCGGTCACCGCCGACCTGGCCTCGTTCTGGGACTCCGGCTACCCGCAGGTGCGCGCGGAGCTGCGCGGCCGCTATCCGAAGCACGCGTGGCCGGAGGATCCGCGGCGCTGACGAGATTCCCGCGCGGCGATGTCGAAATCGCTCGGGGCCCTTTCGTCGACGGGGTGAGGGACCGGCACTCCCGCCGGCGCCCCCGACCCGACGGAGGACACCATGACCGCCACCTACACCTTCGACATCTTCTCCAGCCTCGACGGCTACGGCTCCTACGGCGGCGACGGCGACTGGGGCGGCTACTGGGGCAAGCAGGGCCCCGAGCTGCTCGACCACCGCCTCGCCTCGTACGGGCCGGACCAGCGGATGGTCTTCGGGGCGAACACCTTCCGGCAGTTCGTCGCGATGCTGGCCGAGAGCAGCGAGGGCGACGACGTCCGCGACCCGTGGGTCACGGAGATGCGGAACAAGCCCATGACGGTCGTGTCGTCGACGCTGGAGGCGCCCTTCGACTGGCCGGACGCCACCGTCGTGGGCGGGGACGGCGTCGAGACCGTCACCCGGCTCAAGGAGGAGTCCGACGTGCCGCTGCGCTCGCACGGCAGCCTGACCCTGAACTGGGCGCTCATGGCCGCGGGGCTGGTCGACCGCGTCCAGGTGACCGTCTTCCCCGTGATCACCGGGCGGTCCGGCACCGAGCCGGTCTTCGGCGGAGCGCCGGACCTCGACCTCGAGCTGCTGGAGCACCGGACGCTCGACGGTGACATCCAGGAGCTGGTCTACAAGCCGACCCTGCACGTCTACGGCGCCTGACGGCCCGCGGTCGGGGCCCCTATCCGAGCCAGACAACCCCGCCGACGTCTTTTGTCTCCGCTCTCCCTCGGCGCGTGGAGTGATCCAGGGCACTGTGACCTGGGCAACGCCGGGCGGAACAGTCGACGGAGCCGGGCCCCGCCCGCACATGTCAGTGGTTCGAGGAGGAACTCCATGGCCGACGTCCTCGCCGAGGGCTACAACGTCTTCGACACGTCCAAGTCCCCGTCGGGGACGGTCAAGTACCTGTCGGCACCGTCCGACGTGATCCAGCTGATCCAGAGCGGGAAGCTCAAGGAGCACATCCTCCTGGTCCGTGGCGGCACGACGACGTTCCTCGCGCCGGCGCTGAGCATGGGCGCGATCGGCGTGATCACGATGTCCGGGGCGCCGGAATCGCACCTCGGCATCCTCTCGCGGGAGTTCCAGACCCCGTGCGTGATGACGGCCCACCTCACGAGCAGCGACTCGCGCTACGTCGTCGGCTCCACCGACGAGGCGCACTTCGAGGAGATCGCACGCGAGCTCGACGGCAAGCAGGTCCGGCTCGACTGCACCGACCACGAGACCGGCCGGGTGGTGGCGGAGTAAGCCGCCGCGGACCGCCGACGCCAGCCGACCACCGATCACGCCAGGAGCTGACAGCACAGTGACCACGACCGAGGGCAAGCGCGCCTCCTTCCGGCAGCGCTACGAGGAGGGCGACGACGGCCTCCGCTTCCAGGACCTGACCTACACCGGCAACTTCGTCGGCATGGAGCCCGTCACCGACGGGATCAAGGGCGACAAGATGATGAAGTCGCGCGCGAAGAGCGGCGTCCTGGAGAAGGTCTCGAAGGAGGACGTCCTCCGCGACCACTTCACGATCGACGAGCTCAACGACCTCAACAACTACCTCGCCTGGAACATCTGGGACGTGCTCGTCATGCGGGCCACCGAGGGCGTCTCGGGCATGATCCCCCGCCAGGAGTACGAGATCCTGGCCTTCATGCACGAGTTCTACCGGTGGCCGGAGCTCATGGCGATGACCACCGAGGCCGTGGGCGGCGCGCAGGGGATCATGGACATCGGCGCCTCGGCGCGCCGCGAGATCGGCACCAAGGTGAACGCGGTGCACGACTGGTGCATCGGCGCCGTCGGTTTCGGGATGGGCCGCTGCGGTCTGCTCGCCCTCGAGGCGATCAAGCCCGACGAGTACGTCGAGGAGTCCAACGAGATCCTCAAGTTCATGCAGCGGGTGCTGTGGGGCAAGCGCCAGGACGGCTACATCCTCAACTCGCAGGACCGCTACCGCTGCCGGATCCACGACCAGGACTTCCTCGACTCGATCGTCAACCAGGTCGAGCCGCTCGAGCCGGACAGCCCCGAGCACGGCGCGTTCACGCAGTTCAACGCGGCGGCCGAGCTGCTCGCGTTCCTCGACCACTACGACTGCCGGCTCGGGCTGGGCGACACCGGCCCGTACGAGCTCGCCGACGGGCGGCTGCTGATCCTGCGCGACCTCTTCGTCAACGAGGAGGTCTTCCACTGGAGCGACGTCTGCGAGGACGCCGGGCTTCCGCACGTCTACACGCTCGCGCTGATCATCGACCCGGAGATCATGAGCCTGGAGGAGATCCGGGTGAACGACATCTCCACGACGTTCACGCGGCCGAAGAACTACCTGCAGGCCGTGGTCGGTGGCGCGGTGTTCGCCCGCGAGAAGTGGGACACGCCGATGGGCGAGGTCTACAACATCCCGATCAAGGATCTCGGCGACCACCTCGGGCGTGTCCAGACCGCGACGCTGAAGCTGTACACGAAGACGTCGAAGATGTGCCGCCGCGACCTGATCTGGAACGGGCAGTACGTCTACTACATCGACATGATCCTCCCGCACATGCGCAAGGCCGGGACGTACGAGAAGGCGTGCCGCGACTACGACCTGTGGGAGATCGACCAGCGCGTCGCGAACTACTACTACGACATCACCAAGCGGGGATTCGCGCAGGAGACCGTGCCCAGCAAGATCTTCTCAGGCGCCGGCTACCTGCCCTTCCCCGACGGCGTCAGCCCGACCCGGTCGAAGTACCGCTGGCTGTAGGTGCGCTGCGTGCACGTGAGCACTTGGCGCCCCTCCAGGGGCGCCGAGTGCTCACGTGCCGACCGGAGGGAGGCACATGACCGTCACGACCCTGGCCAAGCCCGACTACGACGTGCTCAACGTCCTGGCGCTCAAGAAGATGGCCGACGCCGCCGCGATCGCCGCGGTCACCGGGATGCCGGCAGGTGACGTCGAGGGACGCCTGGAGAGTCTGGCGGGCGGGGGGCTCGCGGTGGTCGCCGGCGGCGCCGCCCTGCCCACCGACGACGCCGAGCCCGCCCTCGCGGCCACCGCCGCCGAGGTCTACGCGCCGGTCCGCGCCGACGGCGACGTCCTGGCGCTCGTCGAGAGGTTCGAGACGACGAACACCCAGTTCCTCGCGGCCATGTCGTCGTGGCAGCAGGTGGAGGTCGGCGGCCGGAAGGTCACCAACGACCACACCGACGCCGCCTACGACGAGAAGGTCATCAGCAGGGTCGAGCGCCTCGTCGGGCGCCTCGAGCCGCTGATCGACGCCCTCGCGCGGCACGACGCCCGGTTCGCCACCTACTCCAGCCGGTTCGCCGCGGCGCTCGAGGCGATCGACGCCGGCGACCACGACCTCGTCTCGTCCCCGACGCGCGACTCGGCGCACACCGTCTGGTTCGAGTTCCACGAGGACCTGCTGCGCACCCTGGGCCGGGAGCGCACAGAGTGACCACCCCGACCACCTGGACCCGTGCGTTCACCGACGACGGGCCGGTCGACGTCGACGAGCTCGGCGGCAAGGGCTCCGGCCTGGTGCGCATGACCCGCGACGGGCTGCGGGTGCCGCCCGGTTACGTGATCACCACCGCCGCCTGCCACGTCTACCTCGACCGCCGCGCGCTGCCCGACGGTCTGGAGGACGAGGTCCGCGACCGGCTCGCGGCGCTGGAGACGGCGACGGGGAAGGCGTTCGGCGCCGGTCCCGAGCCGCTGCTGCTCTCCGTGCGCTCGGGGGCGCCGGTGTCGATGCCCGGGATGATGGACACGGTCCTCAACCTCGGGCTCTCCCGGGAGGCCGCCGTCGCGATCGCGGAGCGCTCGGCCGACACCCGGTTCATGGCCGACCTCGTGGCGCGGTTCCACCTGATGTACTCCGAGATCGTCCTGGGTGCGCTCGACGACCGGCCGGCGGTCGACGCCCTGGTCGTCGCGACCGGTCCCGGCGACGACCCCGCGGCGACGTACGACCGCGTCTGGGCCGCGGCCGAGGCCGCGCTCGACGACGAGCTCGGCGAGAGCGTGCCGGAGACGCCCTGGGAGCAGCTCGTCCACGCCGTCGAGGCCGTCTTCCGCTCGTGGAACACCCGCCGGGCCCGCACCTACCGCGACCACCACGGCATCCCGCACGACATGGGCACGGCCGTCGTCGTCCAGTCGATGGTGTTCGGCAACCTCGACGACGACTCCGGCTCCGGCGTCGCGTTCACCCGCGACCCGGTGACCGGCGAGCCGGGCCTCTACGGCGAGTACCTCGCGCACAGCCAGGGCGAGGACGTCGTCGCCGGCGTCCGCACCCCCGATCGCGTGCAGGAGGCACTGCCGCCCGACCTGCTCGCCGAGCTGGAGCGCACGGGCGCCGAGCTCGAGGCGCGGCACGGCGACGTGCTGGACATCGAGTTCACCGTGGAGCACGGAGTCCTGTACTTCCTGCAGGTCCGCAGCGCCAAGCGCACGCCCGAGGCCGCCGTACGGATCGCCGCCGACCTGCTCGCCGACGGCACCGCGAGCGCAGGCCGGGCGCTGAGCCTCGTCACCGCCGACCAGCTCCGGCAGGCGCAGCGGCCCGGGTTCGACCCGGACGCCCGCGCCGGCGCGCCGGTGCTCCTGACCGGCATCGGCGCCTGTCCAGGTGAGGTCTCCGGTGAGCTGGTGCTCGACCCGGACCGGGCCCGCGACCGGGCCGACGCCGGCGCCGCGGTCGTCCTCGGCCGCTCGGTCACCAGCCCCGCCGACCTCCACGGCATGATCGCGGCCGTCGGCATCGTCACCGCCACGGGCGGCTCCACGAGCCACGCCGCGGTGGTCGCCCGCGCGCTCGGGACGGCGTGCGTGGTGGGGGCGGCCGACCTCGAGATCGACGACGCGGCCCGCACCGCCCGCATCGGGGACCGGACCCTCGCCGAGGGGGACCCCGTCTCGCTCGACGGCGGTTCGGGGGAGCTGTTCGCGGGCGCGCTGCCCACCACCACGCCGGCCGCCGCCAACGAGGCGATGGACACCCTGCTGGCCGCGGCCGCCGACGCGGCGGGCAGCGAGGTGCTGGCGCGCGTGACCCTGCCCGCGGACGTCGCGACCGCGTGCGCCGCCGGGGCGACCGGCGTGGTGACCGCGATCGACGACGTGCTCGCCGCGTCCGGCGACCTCAACCGGCTGGTGGAGACGCTCCTGGAGAAGGGCCTCAACGGGGTCGGGGCGCTCACCGAGGTCGGTGACGCGGTCGCCGAGCACCTCGCGCCGCTGCTCGCGGCCGCGCGCGAGGGCGGGGTCGTCGACGTCGACGTCCGGGCCGTCGACCTGCTCGCCGACGAGTCCCGCGAGCTGCTCCAGCAGACCGCGGTGACGACCCGCCACCCCGAGCTCGCGCTGCCGCTCGGCGTCCCCGACCTGATCCGCGCGCAGCGCGAGGGACTCGCCCGCGCCGCGGGCGCGGCGGGCTACGGCGGTCGGCTGCGCCTCGCCGTGCGCCACGTCTCCGACCCGGCCGAGGCCCGGGCCCTGGCAGCCCTCGGCGACGGCAGCGACGGTGCCGACGCCCCGGCCGTCGGCACCTACCTGAGGAGCCCCCGGGCCGTGCTCGGCGCCACCGAGCTCGCGGCGCCGGGCGGCGTCGTGTGGCTCGAGGTCCGCGCGCTGCAGGCGGCCATGTTCGGCATCCCGGCCCGGCAGTTCCTCACCGCCGAGCCGCTCGACTCCTACATCGCGCGGGGCCTGCTCGCTGTCGACCCCCGCCACGAGCTCGACCCCGTGGTGGTCCACCTCCTGCGCGACGTCCCGGCGGGCGCCGGGGTGCGCCTGAGCGGGTCGGTCTCCGAGGCGGTCGCGGCGACGCTGCACGGCCTCGGCTTCCGCCGCTACGCCGTCGACCTGCCCGAGGTCCGCCCCCTGCTGCTCGGCCTCGGGCGGTGCGCTGCGCGCACGTGATCAGTTGGGCCCGCCATAGCGGGCCTCACTGCTCACCTGCGCGGAGCGCACCCGGGCTCGGTGAGGAGTTCGGGGAACCGGGCGAGGAGGGCGGCGTCGATGCCGCGGGCCGTCGCCCACCCGTGCGCCCCGCCGAAGCGGTCGTCGAGCGCGTCGAGCACGCCCCGCACGGTCGACTCGTGCGCCATGTACATCTCGGGCGCGACGCTCGCCATGTGGTCGCGATAGCGGGGCCAGGTCGCGAAGCGCGCCATCACGGCCGCCATGTTGGGCCCGCTGGCGAGGTAGTCCGCGACGATCGCTTCCCGCTCGACCCCGGCGAGGGCGAGCAGGAGGGTGACGACGAGCCCCGTGCGGTCCTTGCCGGCAGCGCAGTGCACCACCGTCGGCCGGCCGGCGAAGGCGGCCGCGGCCCGCACCACCGACCCGAGCACGGAGGTCGGTGCCTCCAGGTGCGCCAATGAGAACAGCAGGGCCTGCCGGGCGGGCGGCTCGTCGTTCGGCGCGGCCTCGCGCAAGGGTGCGTTGAGGTAGGTGACGTCCCGGGACGCCAGCGGCCCCCGGCCCTGCTCCACGGCCTCGGCCCCGACCCGCAGGTCGATGACGACCTCGAGGCCGAGCCGCTCGACGAGCAGCGCGACGTCGGCGTCGCCGAGGGCCTGGAGCGTGTCGCTGCGGAAGAGCACGCCGTGGCGCGTGCGACGCCCCGCCCCGGCGGGCAGCCCGCCGAGGTCCCGGAAGTTCCGGGTGCCGGCGGGGGAGTCAGGCACCGCAGATCCGGCGCATCGCCTCGAGCAGCTCGGCGGGGGGATCGCTGCGGTGCCCGTTGGTGGGGGTCCCGTCGGGGGCCGGTGTGTCGAGGGCGCCGAGGGCGAGGGCGTCGGTGGCCTCGCGTCGCCGCCGGCGCCGTCGTGCCCCCGGCTCCTCCGCTCCCGAGCGTGTGGCGCTACGGACACCCGGCGAGCACCCGCAGCCGCAGCCGGTCGGGGCGTCGGGATCGGGGACGGCGGGGACGGCGCCCGGCACGGCACAGGCGCCCGTCGGCTCGCGGGCGGCGTCGTCGCCGAGCAGGTGCGACAGCACCTCCTGCGGCCAGAGCGCGACGAACTCCGCGCCGGCCTCGGTGAGCTCCTGCGCCGCGTGCATCCCCCAGGCCACGCCGACGACGCGGACCCCGACCTCGCGGGCGTCCCGGACGTCACCGGCGGTGTCGGTGACGAGCACCGTCGTCGACGGGTCGGGGCGCGCCGCCTCGCCGGCCTCGTCGTAGTCGGCCGAGCACCGCCGGCCGTAGCCGCTGCCGGCGTCGGCCAGGAACGTGCGCAGGGCGGCCCGCTTGTCCGGGGCGACGTCGCCGCCGAAGACGTGGGCGAAGCAGTACGCCAGCTCGTTGTCGACCAGGACGCGGCGCAGGACCTCCATCGCGTTCGACGACATCACCGCGAGCGTGCACTCCGAGGCCAGGCGCCGGACCACGGCGTGCATCCCGGGCACCAGCGGTGGGGCGTAGTGCGCGCGCAGCGCGGTGAGGAAGTCCGCGGTGGCGGCCCGGGCCTGTTCGTCGTCGGCGCAGAGCCCGCGGATCGAGCTGAAGACGTTGCCCCGGAAGAGCTCGAAGTACTGCGCCGGGGTGTCGACCCCGAGCCCGTGGCGCCGGCTGATCGGCTCGAAGACCTCCCATGACGCCACCCGTGTCTGCACGAGCGTGCCGTCGAGGTCGAAGACGACGGCACGGACAGGAGCCGTCATCCCCGGCTGTACACCTCCCCCAGCTCGCCGAGCCCGATGAAGTCCATGCACTCGCCGAACCCGACGCGGTCGTCGCGGTCGTTCGTCCAGCGCAGCAGCACGTTGTGCCCGACCACGCCGGGCTGGGACTGCCACGGGAACGTGGTCAGCGCGTCGCCGGCGACGGCGATCGTCCGGTCGCCGGCGCTCACCTCGATCTCGATGCGCTCCGGGTAGAGCCCGCGGCGGCGCGTCACGCCGCCGCCGCCGGACAGGCCGTGCATCTCGCCGCCCTCCACGAGGTAGCCGTGGGTCAGGCGCAGCGGTGACTCGCCGTCCGGGCCGTTCCTCGTGTCGAAGTCGAAGAGGCCGTGCACGACGAGGTCCTCGCCGAAGTGCGCGTGCATCCACGACAGGCGCGAGGTCTGGCGCTCGGCGCGCACGCCCCAGCTGTGGTCCATCGTCGCGACGCAGTCGATCGGCAGGGTCCGTCCCCGCACCGACACCTCGCCCTCGTAGTGCCCGGACTGGTCGAAGTGGCCGGCGTAGGCGTGCCCCCACGTCTTGGCCATGTCGCGGTCCGCGGCGAGCGGGTCCTGGTCGGGGTCGTTGATGTCGTAGGCCGGCATGATCGCCGTGTAGCGGAAGTGGATCTCGACACCGGCGGCCGGGTCGGAGTAGTCGACGTCCCAGACCTGGTTCGGTTTCGTGCAGACGATCTTGAGCCCGTTCAGCAGCTCGTAGTCGAGCAGGCTCTCCGGCGCCGGCAGGTTCTGGGCGTCCCAGTACTCGGCGGCCCAGGGCTCCCGCACACGGCGGGAGTTGATCGACACCGTGGTCCCGACCACGCCGATCGCCTTGCGGTGCAGGGCGTAGAGCCCGATGTTCACCGGCCGCTCGGTGTCCTGACCGGCGTAGAGCCCGAAGTAGTTGGTCTCGGCCCACAGTCTCTGATCCTGGGCCGGGTCGTCGCTGGTCGGCGGGTGGAACTGGGCGTCCTCGTCGCGGATCACCGGATGACCTCCAGGGCGGCACGGCTGTGTCGTGGATCACGAGAAGCGTCCGCCGCGACGACCCCCCGAGCCAGGGCGGTCCGGGACAGCGGAGCCCGCGGACGTTGTCCGGGCGGGATAAGGCTCGCGACCCGCTCCCCGCCCTAGCGTCCGACCCACGGTACGAGACCTGGCTCACAGGCTCGTGAGGACGACGGGGTCGCGGAGGCATCGGGATGCTGCTCGGACGCGTGGTGGGCCAGGTCGTGGCCACGGTGCGCTCGCCGGGCTTCGACAACGTCTCGCTGCTGCTCGTGCAGGACACGACCGAGGACGGCCTGCCCGGCGCGACGTGCGTCGCGGTGGACCTCATCGGAGCGGGTGAGGGCGACGTGGTGCTGATGACGACGGGGAGCGCCGCCCGCGTCGCCGCCGGGCCCGACGCACCGACCGACCGGGCCGTCGTCGCCATCGCCGACTCGGTCATCCGCAACGGCACCGCCGGCACCCGCACGGCCTGACGCCGACCGGGACCAGGACAGAGACACGGAGGACGACATGGCAACGACGGCGACGACCCCGGCCGGGTCCAGCACGAACGGCGCGGTCGCGATGCGCGGCGCCCTCGGCCTCATCGAGACGAAGGGCCTCGTCGGGGCGATCGAGGCGGCCGACGCGATGGTCAAGGCGGCGAACGTGCAGGTCCTCGGCCACCGCGAGATCGGCGGCGGCCTCGTCACGGTGATGGTGCGCGGGGACGTCGGTGCGGTGAAGGCCGCCACCGACGCGGGCGCGGTCGCCGCCGGCAAGGCGGGCGAGGTCGTCTCGGTGCACGTGATCCCCCGCCCGCACGACGAGACCGAGGGCATCCTCACCGTCCTCGCCCGTCCCAAGGCCTGATCGCCGGTGACCGCCACGCTGGACCGGGGGCTCGACCCCGACCTGGCGGGCCTCGCCGACGTCCGCGCGAAGGCCCGCGCCGCGGGCGAGGCCGCCCGCCGGCTCGAGGGCGCCGACCAGGAGACCCTCGACGGCTACGTGCGGGCGATGGCCCGCGCCGGGACGAAGGCCGCCGAGGAGCTCGCCCGCCTCGCCGTCGAGGAGACGGGCTACGGGGTCTACGAGCACAAGATCCACAAGAACCGCTACAACACCGGCTTCGTCGCCCGCTGGATGCTCGAGCGCCGCGCTGTCGGCGTGCTGTGGACCGACGAGGCCTCACGGGTCACCGCGATCGGCAGCCCCATGGGGGTGATCGCCGGGATCATCCCCGTCACCAACCCCACCTCGACCGCCCTGTTCAAGAGCCTCGCCGCGGTGAAGTCCGGCAACGCGGTGGTGCACGCCCCGCACCCTCGGGCCGCGCGGTGCACCCTGCGCGCCGCGGAGATCATGGCCGAGGCCGCGGTGTCGGCCGGCGCGCCGGAGGGCGTGGTGTCCTGCCTCGCGTCGCCGACGCTGACGGCCACAGCGGAGCTGATGCGCCGCGACGAGATCGCCCTCGTCCTCGCCACCGGGGGGCCGGGCATGGTGCGCGCGGCCTACTCCAGCGGGAAGCCCACGATCGCGGTCGGTGCCGGCAATGTCCCGGCCTACGTCGGCGCCAGCGTGCCCGACGCCGCCGAGGCCGCCGAAATGATCATCACCTCGAAGTCCTTCGACAACGGCACGGCCTGCGTGGCCGAGCAGTCGGTGGTGGTCGTCGACGCCGTCGCCGACGCCTTCCTGCGCGCGTTCGCCGACCGCGGCGCGTTCTGGATGGACGCCGCCCAGCAGTCCGCCCTGGTCGACGTCCTCGTCGACGACCGGGGCGCGCTGCGCCCGGCGAGCGTGGGGCAGAGCGCGCGGCGCCTCGCGGAGCTCGCGGGCTTCGCGGTGCCCGAGGCGACCCGCGTGCTCGCGGCCGAACTGGACGCCGTCGGGCCCGACACCCCGCTGTCCCGCGAGATCCTCGGCCCGGTCCTCTCGGTCTACCGGGCCCGCGACCCGCAGGCCGGCCTCGCCCGCTGCCGGGAGATCCTCGCCCTCGGCGGGGAGGGCCACACCACCGCGGTGCACGCCGCCGACCCCGCCGAGATCGCCCCGTTCGCGGCGCTGCGGGCCGGGCGCATCGTCGTCAACACCCCGGCCCTCTTCGGCGGGATGGGCTACTCGACCGACATCGACCCCTCCTTCCAGCTCGGCACCGGGACGTGGAGCGGGTCCATCTGCTCGGACAACGTCACCCCCCTCCACCTGATCAACATCAAGCGAGTCGCCCACGAGGTCCGGCCATGGCGCAGCGTCTACGACAGCGTCGAGGTCTGAGCCGGGTGGCGGGCCCCCACGCACTGCTGGAGGCCGCCGCCGCCCGGATCGGTGCGCGACCGAACGGTGTGCCGGCGCGGCCGCGCGTGGGCGTCGACCTCGGGACGGCCAGTTGCGTGCTCGTCGTCCTCGACGACGACACGCCGGTCTGGGTCGAGTCGGCGGGTTCCGGCGCGCTGCACGACGGCGTGGTCGTCGACTTCGCCCGGGCGGTCGCCACCGTGCGCGCGCTGCGGGACCGCGCCGTCGACGCCCTCGGCACCGAGCTCCCGAGCGCCGCCACCGCGTACCCGCCGTGCATCCCCGTCGCCGACGCCCGGGCCTGCACCTACGTGTGCGAGACGGCCGGCTTCGACCAGGTGACGCTCGTCGACGAGGTGAGCGCCGCGCAGCGCACCCTCGGGATCACCGACGGGGTCGTCATCGACGTGGGCGGCGGCTCCACCGGCGTCGGTGTCTTCCGCGAGGGCCGGCTCGAGCGCCTCGACGACCGTCCCGGCGGCGGCCACCACCTCGACCTCGTGCTGGCCGGCGCCCTGGGGGTCGACGTCGACGAGGCCGAGCGGTTCAAGCGCGACCGACCGGCCGAGGCCCTCCCGATCCTCGTCCCCGGTCTGCACCGCATCGCCGAGTCGGTCCGCGCCATGACGCGCGGCACTGACGCCGATCTGCCGCTGCACCTGGCGGGCGGCGCCCTGATGATCCCCCGCGCCGGCGACGTGCTGGCGCAGTACCTGCAGAGGACCGTCGTGACCCACCCGCACGCCCTGCTCGTCACGCCCGTCGGGATCGCGAGGTCGGCACCATGACCGGCGCCACGGGCCCCAGTCTGCGCACCTACGCCTTCGTCGACCGCATGCAGCCGCAGTGCGCGGCGCACATCGCGGCGACGAGCCCCGGCGACGTCCCGATCGCGGGCATGGCCGAGCTCTACATCGAGATGGCCCCGGGCAACGAGGTCTTCCGCGCGGCCGACATCGCGCTCAAGGCCGCCGGGGTGCGCCCGGCCCTCCAGATCATCGAGCGCGAGTTCGGCCTCCTGGAGATCCACTCGGAGCAGCAGGCGGAGGTGCTCGCCTCCGGCCAGGCGGTGCTCGACGAGTACGGGCTGCTCGAGACCGACCGGATCCGGCCCACGATCGCCTCGACGCAGTTCATCACCAACGTGCACCCCTACCAGGCGCAGCTGCTCAACAAGTGGCGCAGGGGCAGCATGCTCATGCCGGGCCAGAGCCTGTTCATCATGGAGGTCGCGCCGGCCGCCTACATCTCCGTCGCGGCGAACGAGGCCGAGAAGGCCGCGTCGATCACCGTCATCGAGCTGCGCGCCGTCGGGCGCTTCGGCCGCATGTTCCTCTCCGGCACCGAGAGCGAGGTCCAGTCCGCGCGCGACGCCGCGGTGGCCGCGCTCGAGGAGATGAAGGGGCAGGAGAAGTGACGTCGGTGTGGGGGACCGCGGACGTCGAGGCCGCCGCCGCGCGGGGTGTCCCGCTGCGGGTCGGGCCGGGCGACGTGGTGACCCCGCTCGCGCGCGACCGCGCCCAGGAGCTGGGGGTCGCCGTGACCTCCGCCGACGCCCTCGACCGCCCGCCGTCCCCGTCGCCGGCCACCCCTCTGCCCCCGGCGTCGGTCGGGTCGCCCGGCACGGGCGGGCCCGCGCGCATGATGCGCCCGCCGTCCCCGGCGCTCTTCCGTCGCGGGGCGCCCCTGCCCACCGGCCTGGGCGGTGGTCCGGGTCGGACCGAGCGCGTGGTCGTGATCGGCGCCGGGCACGTCGGCATGATCGCCGGGATGCGCCTGGCCGACGCCGACGTCTTCGACGAGGTGGTGCTGGTCGACATCGACGAAGGCCGGGCCGCCGGCATCGCGCTGGACCTCCAGCACACCGCGCCGCTCTCGGACTTCGCCACACGCGTCCGGGGCGTCGGCACGGTCGAGGAGGCCGGTCCCGCGGACCACGTGGTGATCACCGCCGGCCGGGCGCGCCGGCCCGGCATGACGCGCGCCGACCTCGTCAGCACCAACGCCGAGATCGTCGGCGACCTCGCGCGGCGGGTGGCGGCCACCTCGCCGCAGGCGGTGATCGTCGTGGTGACGAACCCGCTCGACGAGATGACCCAGCACGCCTGGACGTCCTCGGGCTTCCCGTCCTCGCGGGTCCTCGGCATGGCGGGGGTGCTCGACACCGCCCGGTTCCAGGCGCTGGTCGGGGTGGAGGGCTCGGTCCGCCCGCGCTCGGTGGAGGCTGTCGCCCTGGGCAGCCACGGCGAGGAGATGGTCATCCCGCTGTCGCGGGCCGCGCAGGACGGGCGGTCGCTCGCGCAGGTCGTGCCGCCGGCACGGCTCGACGCCGTCGTGGACCGCGCCCGTGGTTCCGGGGCCGAGGTGGTCGGCCTCCTGAAGACCGGCAGCGCGTTCCTGGCGCCGGGCATGTCCGCGGCCCGCATGGTGCTCGCGATGGTGCGCGAGAGCGACGAGGTGATGTCGGCCGCCGTCCTCGCCGACGGCTCGTACGGCATCCGCGACGTCTACCTCGGCCTGCCGGTCCGGCTCGGCCGCCACGGGCTCCGGGAGATCGTCGAGGTGCCGCTCGCCCCCGAGGAGCTCGCCGCCCTGCGCGAGGCCGCGGGACGGATCCGCGAGCGGCTCGGGGCGATGGCTGCCGCGTCATGAGGGCCGTGGTGCACGCGGGGCACGGACAGGTCCGCGTGGAGGACGTCCCCGACCCCCGGCTGTGCGCCTCGACGGACGCGATCGTGCGGGTCCGGCGCGCTGCGGTGTGCGGCACGGACCTCCACGTCCTCGCGCACCCCGAGGAGCTCCCGCGCGGGTTCGTCCTCGGCCACGAGTTCGTCGGCGAGGTCGTCGAGCGGGGCGAGCAGGTGCGCGAGCACGCCGCCGGCGACGTCGTCGTCGGTGCCGACTACACGGCGTGCGGACGGTGCTGGTGGTGCCGTCGCGGCGACCACTGGCAGTGCTCCGACCGCCGCTTCTTCGGGACCGGCACGGTGTTCGGGCCGCCCTTGGCCGGGGCGCAGGCCGAGCTGGTGCGGGTGCCGCACGCGGACACCGTCCTCGTCCCGCTCCCGTCCGGCCTCGACCCCGACGCCGCCGTCTTCCTCGGGGACACCGCCGCGACCGGGTACGCGGCGCTGCGGCGCGCCGGCACCGAGCCGGGCGACACCGTGGCCGTCCTGGGCGGGGGACCGGTCGGTCAGGTCGCCAGCCTCGTCGCGCAGGCGATCGGCGCCGGGGTCGTGGTGGTGGTCGAACCGGTGGCGGACCGCCGCGCGGTGGCCGCTCGCGAGGGCGCGCTCGCCGCCGCCCCCGACGAGGCGCGCACGGTCGTCGACGCGGCGACCGACGGGCGCGGCGCGGACGTCGTCGTGGACGCCGTCGGCGGGGAGCGGGGTCTCGCCCTCGCGCTCGACCTCGTGCGCCGGCGTGGTCGCGTCGCGTCCGTCGGGGTGCCGGGCGAGACGGTGGAGCTGCCCGCGGCCCGGGCGTTCACCGACGAGCTCGCGTTCTCCTTCGCCGTCGGCGACGTCATGCGCGACGCCGAACCCCTCCTGGCCCTCGTCCGGGCCGGGGTGCTGGACCCGAGCGTGGTCGCCACCGACCGGGTCGGTCTCGACGGGGCCGTCGAGGCGTATCGGCGCACCGCCGAGCGACTTACCCTCAAGACGCTGATCCGCCCGTAGGCGGTCGGTCCCGGAGGTGGATCCGATGGAGCCGGTCGACGCCGACCGCGGCGTGTGGAGCGAGGCCGAGCAGCGCCTGCGTTGCCTGCTCGCGACGGTGCCGGGATCCGCCGACGAGGCGCTCACGCCGCTGCGGGACGCGGTCGCCGACCTGCTCGGCGGCGAGGTGGCCGTCGACGTCGATCCGCCGGTGGCGCCCTCCGACGCCCGGACGCTGCACGTCGGGCGCATCGCCGTCACGTGGACGATCGAGTGCCCGCGGGTCCCCGACACCACCCGCGCCCTGCTGGGCCAGGCCTGCGCCTGGGCGACCCTCGCGGTGGAGCGGGCGGACGCCGTGCGCGCGGGCGACGACGCTGCCGAGGAGACGGTCATCGTCACCGAGGTCGTCGAGCGCCTGCTGTCGGTGCACGACGTCGACCAGCTCCTGCTCTCCATCGCCACCCGCACCCTCGCGCTCCTCGACGCCGACATCTGCGGGGTGCTCCTGCGCGAGGGCGACGAGGTCGCGATGCGCTCCTGCGTCGGACACCGCGTCATCGACACCGCGCGCCTGCGGATGCGGCGGGGGATGGGCGTCGCCGGGCTGGTGTTCGAGACCGGGCAGCCGGCCAAGGTCGACCGCTACGTCGAGGACCGCACCATCAGCCGCGACTTCGTCGGTCTCGCCGAGCGGGAGCAGACCGAGTCGGCGCTCGCCGTCCCGCTGGCGCTGCCGGGCGAGTTCCTCGGCGTGCTGGAGGTCTGGCGGCGGCGCCCGTCGGTGTTCACCGAGCAGGACGTGCGCCGCATGGTCACCCTCGCCAACTTCGCGACGATCGCGCTGCGCAGCGCCCGCCTGCACGACGAGCAGGTCCGGGCGAACGCGGGCCTGGAGAAGGCGCACGCCGCGCTCGAGCACCAGGTCGGCGTGCTCGCGCAGACCGCCGAGCTCCAGCACGCCCTGCTCACCACGGTGCTCGAGGGCGGCGGGCTGTCCGCGCTCGCGCGGCGGGTCGCCACCCAGCTGGACTGCCAGGTCGCGATCTACGACGCCGGCGGCGGACTGCTCGCCGGCCACGGCGGCGACGCCCTGCCCGGCTGCCTGCCCGCGCGGTACGGGCGGGGGCGGGCGCTGCGGCGGGCGGCCGGTCTGCCGCCCGCCGCCCGTCTCCAGCCCGTCTACGCCGACGGCGACGAGGTCGGCTGCGTCTGCCTCCTCCCGGCGGGGGAGGAGCCCGCGGGGGAGGAGATGCTCGACGCCGTCGTCGGCCAGGTGGCGATGGCGTGCTCGCTGTCGCTCCTGCGCGAGCGTGCCGCGAGCCGCGCCCGCCACGAGGCGCTGAGCGAGGTCCTCTGGGACCTGGTCCAGGGTCCGCCCGAGCACCGCGTGGCCGCCCGGGCGCGGGCCCAGCAGATGGGGGTGTCCCTGGGTCCGCGCCTGCGCGTGCTCCACGGCCACCTCGAGAACGTCGAGGAGCTCGCCGTCGAGCACGGGTGGGACACCTCGCGCACCGGGCGCCTGCGCCGCGACGTCGTGCGTGCCCTGCGCGACCGCGAGGACGGGCCCCGGCTCGCCCTGGTGGGCCTGCGGGGCGACCTCGTCGTCGCCGTGGCGGACGGGCTCGACTCGGGCGCCGCGAAGCAGCTGGTGGCGCAGATCGTCGACTCCGCGCGCGGCGAGGCCCCCGACCTGCGCTCGTCGTGGGGCGTGAGCCGCGCGCACGACGACGTCGACGCGCTGCCCGCGGCGTTCAACGAGGCGCAGACCGCGCTCTCGGCGTCCCACCGGCTCGGCGGCGGCACCGTCTCGCTCTACGAGGAGCTCGGCGTCGTCCGCCTGCTCCTGGGGTCGGGCTCCGATCCCGACCTGCAGACGTTCATCGACGACGTCACGGGGCCGCTGGTCGCCTACGACCGGGAGAACGACGGTGCGCTCGTCCGGACCCTGCGGGCCTTCTTCGACGCCGACTGCTCCCAGCGGGTGGCCGCCGAGAAGCTCTTCGTCCACCACAAGACGTTGCGCTACCGGCTCGAGCGCATCAAGCAGCTCACCGGCCTCGACCTCGCGCGGCACGACGACCGGATGCGCGCGGACGTGGCGCTGCGCCTGCTGCAGCTCAACAGCGACGGCACCTGAGCCGGCTCCGCGGGATCACCGGATGGGGGAGACCGCCGCGTCGACGATGCCCTCGGTGTCACCGTGCGGGCGCGGGATGATGTGCGAGGCGTAGAGCTCGCCCACCGCCGTCGCGGCCACCTTCCCGGCGTCCACGGCGGCGGTGACGGCGCCGACGTCGCCACGGACGAGCACCGACACCTGGCCGTTGCGCAGGGTCCGGTAGCCCTCGACCACGACGTTCGCCGCCTTGACCATGGCGTCCGCGGCCTCGATGGCCCCGACCAGTCCCCGTGTCTCGATCATGCCGAGCGCCCCCGCGTGTCCAGGCTGGGTCACCGGAGTCCTCCCTGTCGTCGGCGGCTGCGTCGTCCAGGCTCCGGCGTGCCCGTCCGGTCGACCATGACCCCGGGGGACAACATCGTGGCGGTCGGTTGTCCCCGCGCGCCGGACGCCGAGCGTCCCACCGCACCGGCGCCGGCCGGCCGTAAGGTTCGCGCTGAGCACGGCGACATCGACGTCAGGGGGCAGCCAGCATGCGCGTGGGCATCCTGACCGGCGGCGGCGACTGCCCCGGTCTCAACGCGGTGATCCGGGCGATCGTCCGGCGCGGCGTTCCCGAGTACGGCTACCAGTTCCTCGGGTTCCGGGACGGGTGGCGCGGTCCGCTCGAGGCCGTCACCCGGCCGCTCGACATCCCGGCCGTCCGCGGGCTCCTGCCGCGCGGCGGCACGATCCTCGGCTCGTCGCGCACCAACCCGTTCGCGATCGACGACGGGGTCGCGCGCATCAAGAAGAACCTCCAGGACCTCGGGGTCGACGCGCTCATCGCCATCGGCGGCGAGGACACGCTCGGGGTCGCGAGCGAGCTGCACGAGAAGGGAGTCAAGGTCGTCGGGGTCCCGAAGACGATCGACAACGACCTCTCGGGCACCGACTACACGTTCGGGTTCGACACCGCGGTCAACATCGCGACCGAGGCGATCGACCGGCTGCACACCACCGCCGAGTCGCACCACCGCACGCTGATCGTCGAGGTGATGGGGCGCCACGCGGGCTGGATCGCCCTGCACTCCGGGATGGCCGGCGGTGCCAACGCCATCCTCATCCCCGAGGTCCGCTTCGACATCGAGCAGGTCTGCGCCTGGGTGCAGGACCGCTTCCGGCTGGACTACGCGCCGATCATCGTCGTCTCCGAGGGCGCGATGCCCCAGGGCGGCGAGGAGGTCCTGCTCACCGGGGAGACGGACGCCTTCGGCCACGCCCGGCTCGGCGGCGTCGGGGAGTGGCTGGGCCGCGAGATCGAGGCGCGCACGGGCAAGGAGGCCCGCACCACCGTGCTCGGGCACGTCCAGCGCGGCGGGACCCCCACCGCCCGCGACCGCTGGCTCGCCACCCGCTTCGGACTGCACGCCATCGACGCCGTGGCCCAGGAGCGCTGGGGCCAGATGACCGCCCTGCACGGCACCGACGTCGTCACCGTCCCGCTCCAGGACGCGACGAAGGAGCTCAAGCTCGTCGACCCGGCTCTCTACGCCGAGGCCGCGGTCTTCTTCGGCTGAGGCGGGGTGCGGCGCTCGCTCAGTCGACGAGGGAGAGGAACACCCACGACGCCTCGGGGGCGAGGCCCGCGAGCCGCCGGCCGCACCCCTGGCGGACCGCCGGCCCGGAGGTGACGTGCTGGGTGCCGCCGTGCAGGTCGCGGAAGGCGCGGTTGAGGTCGCCGGCGCGCAGCGCGGCGGTCCCGGCCCAGCGGTAGACGGTCCGGCCGACCTCCTCGGCCGCCGACGTCGCGTGGGCGAGCGCCTGGCGCACGAGGGTCTCCTGGTCCACCGAGAGTTCCCCGCCGCCGTCGAGGGTGTCCTCGACGTCCGCCCAGACCTCCATGTTCCACGCGCGCGCCGCCCGCAGGGTCGCCTCCGCGGCGCCGTAGGCGGCGTGGAACTCCGGGTTGTCGACGGTGGCGCCCGGGGCGCCCGTCTTGCGGGCCGCGAGCACCTGCATCTCGTCGAGCAGCCGCCGTCCGACACCGAGCCCCCAGCCCACGTGCTGGAGGCTCGCGAAGTTCGCGAGCCCCAGCCGGAAGACCGCGCCACCGACGAGGGGTTCGGTGGTGGTCGCGACGTAGGTGTGCTCGAGGGGGACGAAGACCTCGTCGCAGTGGTAGTCGACGCTGCCGGTGGCCCGCAGCCCCATGACGTCCCAGTCGTCGACGATCGTGGCGCGCTCCTTGGGCAGGGTGAACACGCGGGCCTCGCCCGTGTCCTCGACCAGCGCCGCGGTGTGGACGTGGGTGGCGTGGTGGAGCCCGGAGGCGAACTGCCACGACCCCGAGAGCAGGAACCCGCCGTCGACCGTCACCGCCCGGCCCGGGCGGGTGCCCTGCCCGGCGGCGAGGGTGCGGTCACCGTGCTCGGCGGTGATCTCCTCCCAGGGCCCGCGCCCGAGGTAGGCGGCGGTCGTGCCCGCCGCCATCTGCAGGGTCATCGCCACCCAGCCGGTGGAGGCGTCGGCCCGGGAGAGCGCCTCGACCACGGCGATCACCTCGCGCGGCGTGAACTCCAGGCCGCCCAGCTCGCGAGGCATGCTCATCAGGTAGACGCCGCTGTCGTGCAGGGCCTCGGCCACCCGCGGGGTCAGGCGGCCGCCGGCCTCGTTCGCCTCGGCCTCGGCGCGCAGCACCGGGTCGAGCTCGCCGAGGCGGGCCATCATCTCGTCGACGCGCCCGCTGCGGTGCAGTGTCCCGGCGGGCCGCTCGAGCTGGTCGGTCACGATTCCTCCTCGTCGGGGTCGGTCGGTGCCGAGATCGGCTCGAGCTTCGAGAAGATCTCCTCGCGGCGGTCCTCGAACTGCTCGGGGAGCTGGAACCGCTGCCCCAGCTCGTGCGGCGACTCGTCGCAGGTCCAGCCGCCCTCGGAATGGGTGACGGCCAGCTCGAACAGTGCGCCGCCCGGCGTCCGGACGTAGACCGACTTGAAGTACTTGCGGTCCTTGAGCTCGGAGATGTCGGTGTAGCCGTTGCCCTCGATCTCGAACTTGAGGTCGTCCTGGTTCTCGAGGGTCTCGAGGTTCCAGGCCACGTGGTGGAAGGTGCCGGCGCCGTAGCGCCAGGTGCCCTGGTCGTCGGCGGTGTCCGCGACGAGCTCGACGTGGTTGCCCACCGACTCCTGGCCGACCTGGTACGCGGCGCGGTCCCCGTCCTCGACGACCTTGCCCTGCGAGTGGAAGACCTCGTCGGAGAACTCGACCATCCGCTCGGGGGTGGCGACGTGGATGCCGACGCCGTGGATGCCGTGGACGGCGTACTCGGGCGGGACGCCCGACCCCGCGTGACCGACGCGCGGGTCGGCCTCCGCGGGGACCATCGCGTACTCGATGCCCGAGGGGTGGCGGAACTCCAGGCGTCGGCGGTCGAACACCTCGGTGCTCGCGACCTCCACGCCGTGCTCGGTGAGACGGCCCGCCCAGAAGTCCAGCGAGTCCGCCGGCACCGACAGCAGGACCTCGCGCGCCTGGTTGGTGCCCCGGCGCCCGACGAGACCGGCCTGGGCCCACGGGAACGTGGTCAGCACCGCCGACGGGTCGCCGGCCGCGTTCGAGTAGTACAGGTGGTAGATCGGCAGGGAGCCGTCGAAGAGCACGGTGCGCTTGATGAAGCGCATCCCGAGCGCGCCGACGTGGAAGTCGACGTCCTCCTGGGCGCCGGCGACCGACAGCGTCACGTGGTGCGAGCCGGCGATGTGCGACATCTCGGACCTCCTGCTCCGGGGTGGTGCCCCGACGCTAGATGTGGTCCACGTCTCGACCCTCTCGTTACAGTGCAGGGACATCTCGCTGGGGTGCACGACCGGCCGGTGAGGGTGGGACGGGTCCGGCGGCGCTCGAGGATGTTCCAGATGCGCGACGACGCGACGGGCGGTGTCGCGGAGGTCCGTGACGTCGCCAGCTGGCGCGGCGCGGTCTCCGGGGCCCTGCTGCGCTTCGACGTCGAGTGCCCGCGCCCGGAGCGCTTCCACGGCCGTGTCCACCGCATCGACCTCGGCGAGGCGTCGCTGGTCGCGATGACGTCGCGCCCCCACCGCGCGATCCGGGAGAGCGCGCTCATCGACGACGACGAGCGCGCCGACCACCTGCTCTCGCTCCAGCTCGCGGGTCACGCCGAGTTCCGCCAGGACGGGCGGCGCGCGACCGTGCACCCGGGGGACATGGTCTTCTACGACTCGACCCGGCCCGTCGAGATCACCAGCGGCGAGGACTACCGCAGCCTCTGCTTCCGGTTCCCCGTCGCCGGGCGCGCGGCCGGCGAGCTGACCGCGACCCGCCTCGAGGCCGCCCACGGCCTGACGTCGACGATGGCCGGCCTGCTCACCGGGCTGCACGACGGCCTCGACCGCGCCGGGCCGGCTCTCGCGGACCCGTCGGCGCTGCGCACGACCGTGCGCCACGCCACCGAGATCGCCCGCGCCCTGTTCGACGACGAGCTCCGCCGGCGGGGCCTGGACGTGCCGGCCGACCCGCACGAGGCCCTGCGCGAGCAGGTCGACCGCTACATCGACGAGCACCTCGCCGAGCCCGACCTCTCGCCGCGCGCGATCGCGGCGGCACTGTTCGTCTCGCCCCGTCACCTGCACGCGCTCCTGGCCGAGGACGGCCGCACGGTCGGGGCCGAGATCCGCCGTCGCCGCCTCGAGCGGTGCCTGGGCGACCTCGCCGATCCCCGGGAGGCCGCGACGCCGGTCTCGGCGATCGCGCTGCGCTGGGGCTTCGCGAACGCCACCCGGTTCGGCCAGCTGGTCAAGTCCGCCACGGGGCGCACGCCGGTCGCCTACCGCCGCGCCGTGCTGGACGGCCGCCCGTGAGCACGGGGCTCGCCGGCGCCGACGTCCGCGGGGCGGCCCCCGGCACCGGCGACCTGGCGGTGATCGTGCTGCACGGCCGGGACCAGGACCCGGCCTGGATGTACGACCACGTCGTCGACGACCTCGCGGCGCGCCTGTCGGGTCCGGCCGTCACCTGGGTCGCGCCGGCCGCCCCGGGGCGGGCCTGGTACGCGGGCCGGGTGCACGACCCGCTACCCAGCACCCGCGCCGAGCGCGACGTCGCCGCCGACGTCGTCGACGGGCTCGCCGCCGACCTCGCCGTGGCCGGGCACGCGCCCGACAGCGTCGTCCTCGCCGGCTTCTCCCAGGGCGCCTGCCTCGTCGCCGACCACCTGCTGCGCCGCCCCCGGCGCTGGGCGGGAGCACTGATCTGGACCGGCGCCGCGTTCGGGCCGCCCGGCACGCCGTGGCCGGCGACGGGGGACCGGCCGCTGGCGGGGGTGCCGGTGCTCGCGACCAACGGCGACGACGATCCCTGGATCCCGCTCTCCGCTACCGACGAGCTCGTCGCGACCCTGCGGGCGCACGGGGCCGACGTCACGACCCGTGTCGAGCCCGGTCGCGCCCACGAGGTGGCGGACGGCGAGATCGACCGGGCCGCGGAGCTGCTGCGCCGAGCCGCCCCGGGGTGATCGCGGCCGTCCGTACGGTGGAGCCCCGTGGATCACGACGAGGACGAACGGGCGAGGCCGACCGTGGCCGTCACCGGGACGACCGGGGCCCTGGGGAGCCGGATCGCGCGCCACCTGGCGGGACACGGCGTGCCGCAGCTCCTGCTGGGGCGGGACGTGGCGAGCATCCCCGAACTGACCGGCGCGCAGCGCCGCGGTCCGGCGCCCTACGACGACGAGGCCGCCCTGCGTCCGGCGCTCGACGGGGCGTCGACGCTGGTCCTGGTCTCGGGGCGCCCGCTCGGTCGCCGGCTGGAGGAGCACGCCACGGTGGTCGCGGCGGCGCGGGAGGTCGGCGTCGAGCGGGTCGTCTACGTCTCGCTGCTCGGCGCGGGCCCCGACGCGACCTACCGCAACGCCCGCGACCACTGGCTCACCGAGCGCTTCCTCGCCGACTCCGGGGTGCGCCACACCGTTGTCCGGGCGGGCATCTACGCCTCGACCCCGGCCTCGCTCGCGGACGACGACCTCGTCGTGCGCGGACCCGCGGGCGCGGGTCGGGCCGCGTTCGTCGCCCACGAGGACATCGCCGCGGTCATCGCCGCGGTGGTCCGGGACGACGGCGTCGCGTCGGTGCACGACGGGCGGACGCTGGAGGTGACCGGCCCCGAGGCGATGACCCTCGCCGAGGCGGTCGGGCAGATCGCGGTGGCGACCGGGCGGCCCTACCGCTACGAGCCCGAGACCCCGGAGCAGGCGTTCACGCGACGCCGCCGCCTCGGGCTCTCCGGCGAGCAGACCGAGGCCTGGATCTCGTGGTACCTCGCGATCGCCGGCGGCGGGCTCTCGACGGTCACCGACGTCGTGCCCCGCCTGACCGGATCGCCGGCGACCCCGGTCGCCGCCATCGACTGGTGGCCGCCGCCCGGCCGGGCGAGCTGATCGGCGAAAAGCGGAATCCTTGCCGCACCGAGCAATCCCGAGTTACGTTGCGTAGCTAACTGGCGACGGCGCGTGGAGTGGGTCGATGCTGATCAAGAATCCCGCGAAACAACTGGACTCCGGTTATCTCGATCGGACACCGTTGTTCCAATTCGTCCTGCTGTCGTTGCTGTTCCCGATGTGGGGCGCCGCCGCCGGGCTCAACGACATCCTGATCACGCAGTTCAAGCACGTCTTCGTGCTGTCCGACGCGGCGACGGCGTTCGTGCAGTCGGCGTTCTACGGCGGCTACTTCCTGATCGCCATACCGGCGTCGCGCATCGTGCGACGCACGTCGTACAAGGTCGGCGTCCTGATCGGCCTGTCGGTCTACATCATCGGTTGCGGGCTGTTCTTCCCGGCCAGCGGACTCGCGACCTACGGGATGTTCCTGTTCTGCATCTTCGCCATCGCGATCGGGCTGAGCTTCCTGGAGACCAGCGCGAACACCTATTCGTCGATGCTCGGGCCGCGCCGGACCGCGACCCTGCGGCTGAACATCTCGCAGACCTTCACCCCGATCGGCAACCTGCTGGGCGTGATCCTCGGCAAGTACCTGATCTTCAGTACCGGGGACTCGATCCAGGCGCAGCTGGATGCGGCGCCGACGCCCGAGGCGAAGCTGGCGCTGGGCCACGACCTGCTGCAGAACACCCTGCTGCCCTACAAGTACATCCTCATCGTGCTCGTCGTCCTGCTCGCGCTGTTCCTCATCACCGAGTTCCCGCGGAGCAAGCCGCGGGGCGAGGAGGCGGAACGGCCGGCCGGACTGGCCGAGACGTTGCGGGTGCTCGGTCGCACCGCGCAGTACCGCAAGGGCATCGTCGCGCAGTTCCTCTACGTCGGCCTGCAGACGGCGGTCTGGTCGTTCACGATCCGCGTGGCCCTGGAGCTCTATCCCGGCATGAACGAGCGCGAGGCGACCAACTTCATGATCGCCGGGTTCACGTGCTTCCTCGTCGGGAAGTTCGTCGCGAACGCCCTCATCGCGCGGTTCTCGGCCGCGCGGGTGCTGGTGGTCTACTGCGGCATCGGCGCCGGGTTGCTGGTCGTGGCCGCCTTCGGCCCGGCCGCGTCGGCGATCTGGTTCGTGATCGCGTCCAACCTCGTGATGGGCCCCTGCTGGCCGACGATCTTCGGGCAGACCCTCGACACGATCGGTGACAAGCGCTACCAGGAGACCGGCGGCGCGATCCTGGTCATGGCCATCGTCGGCGGGGCGGTCGTGCCGGTGGTGCAGGGCGGGGTGTCCGACGTCCTCGGGTCGCTGCAGATGTCGTTCGTGGTGTCCGCGATCTGCTTCCTCGGGATCCTGCTCTACTTCCGCAGCAACCTGCGCCACGACGTCACCGACGACGCGCCGACACCCGCGATGGCGGCGTCGGGTGACGGTGACGGGGTGCGCGGCGACGACCGCGCATGAGTCGGGCTACAGCAGCGCCTCGAGGTCGGCGGCGATGTCCTCGGGGGCCACCGGTGGCTCGTAGCGCCGGACGACGCGACCGTCCCGGTCGACGAGGAACTTCGTGAAGTTCCACCTCACCTCGTCGGCCCCGGCGTCGGGGCGCAGCCGGTGGATCGCGTCGTAGAACCCGCCGTAGGCCGGGCCGAAGTCGCCGGGTGCCTCGGCACGCAGGAACCCGAACAGCGGCGCGGCGTCAGGACCGTTCACGTCCACCTTGGCGAGCACGGGGAACGTGACGTCGTAGGTGGTGCGGCAGAACTCCTGGATCTCCGCGTCGGTCCCCGGCTCCTGGTCCATGAACTGGTTGCTCGGGAAGCCCAGGACGGTCAGGCCCCGATCCCGGTACCGGCGCTGGAGGGCCTCGAGACCCTCGTACTGCGGCGTGAGCCCGCACTTGCTCGCCACGTTCACCACCAGCAGCACGCGCCCGGCGTACCGCCCGAGCGGGGTGGCCAGGCCGTCGGCGTCGGAGACGGTGAAGTCGTGCACGGTGGTCATCGCTCTCCCGGTGATCGCGGTCGTCGCCACGTTCTACGCCTCCGGCTCTCGTCGCCTCTAGACATCTGATGTCTGGCGCTGGCACCGTGAGGTGGAGGCCATGTGAGCCGCGTCGCAGCCCGCATCGGTCGCCGAGAGATCAGAGGTGCGGGCATGGACGGGGTCATCGTCGACGTCGAGACCGTCGACCTCCGCTTCCCGACGTCACGGGCGCTCGACGGGTCCGACGCCGTGAACGAGGCGCCGGACTACTCGGCCGCCTACGTCGTCCTGCACACCGACGTCGGCCTCGAGGGGCACGGCTTCACCTTCACGATCGGGCGGGGCAACGAGCTCGCGGTCGCGGCCGCCGAGGCGATCGGCCGCCGGGCGCGGGGGTGGCCGATCGCCGAGCTCGTCGCCGACCCGGGGGCCTTCTCGCGGCACCTCCAGGCCGACAGCCAGCTGCGCTGGCTCGGCCCGGCCAAGGGGACGATCCAGCTCGGGCTCGCCGCCGTCGTCAACGCGGCGTGGGACCTCATCGGCAGGGCCACGGGCCGGCCGGTGTGGAAGGTCCTCGCCGACATGAGCCCGCAGCAGATCGTCGACCTCGTCGACTGGCGCTACCTGCGCGACACCCTCACGCCCGAGGCCGCGCTGGAGATGCTGGAGAAGCAGGTCCCGGGGCGCGCCGAGCGCGAGGCGGTGCTGCGCGAGGAGGGCTACCCGGCCTACACCACGAGCGCGGGCTGGCTGGGCTACGACGACGAGAAGCTCGTGCGGCTGTGCCGCGAGGCGGTGGCCGGGGGCTGGGAGTCGATCAAGCTCAAGGTCGGGGGGAACCTCGAGGACGACGTCCGCCGCTGTGCGCTCGCCCGCGAGGTCCTCGGCCCGCGGGGCCGGCTGATGATCGACGCCAACCAGGCGCTCGGGGCCGGCGACGCGGTGCGGTGGATGGAGGTGCTGGCGCCGTCGGACATCTGGTGGTTCGAGGAGCCGACCAGCCCCGACGACGTGCTCGCCCACGCCGCGATCGCGCGGGCGATCGCGCCGACCCGCGTGGCCACCGGCGAGCACGCGCACAACGCGGTGATGTTCAAGCAGTTCCTGGCCGCCGGCGCCATGGGCGTCTGCCAGGTCGACGCGGCCCGGCCGGGCGGGGTCGACGAGGCCGTCGCGGTGCTGCTGCTCGCCGCGGCGCACGACGTGCCGGTCTGCCCCCACGCCGGCGGGGTCGGGCTGTGCGAGCTCGTCCAGCACCTGTCGATGTTCGACTACGTCGCCGTCAGCGGCTCCCGCGAGGATCGGATGATCGAGTATGTCGACCACCTCCACGAGCACTTCGCCGACCCGGTCCGGATGCAGGGCCCGGCCTACTCGCCGCCCACGCGGCCGGGCTACAGCGCCGAGATCCTGGCGGAGACCCGAGCCGCGTACGCCTTCCCCCACGGCGCGGTCTGGGCGGGACCATGACGCCGGCGACGGAGCGCGCGGCCGACAGCGTCGTCGACCGCGTCATCGGCGCGGTGGTCGCCCGGGTCGAGAGCGGGGAGTTCTCGGCGGGGGAGCGCCTGCCGCCGGAGGCCGACCTGGCCGCCCAGCTCGACGTCTCGCGCCTGTCGCTGCGCGAGGCGGTGCGCGCCCTGGTCGGCGCCGGGGTGCTGGAGGTGCGCCGCGGGTCGGGCACGTTCGTGACCGATCTGCGCCCCGACCGCCTCGTGCGAGCCTCCGGCACGTTCCTCGACCTGGTCGGAGAGCAGGGGGTCGCCGAGCTGTTCGAGTGCCGGCGGGTGCTCGAACCGGGGGTGACGGCCCTCGCCGCGACGCGCATCGACGAGACCGCCCTGCAGGACCTCCAGGACCGGCTCGACCGCATGCGCGGCCTCCATGAGCCCGAGCGTCTCGTCGCCGAGGACCTCGACTTCCACGCCGCGATCGCCACCACCGCCGGCAACGCCACCCTCGCGGCGCTGACCGGCGCTGTCGCCGGGCGCACCGCCCGCGTGCGGATCTGGCGCGCGGTCGTCGAGCACGACGTCCTGTCCTGGACCCACGACCAGCACACCGCGATCCTGCGCGCCCTGCGCCGCCGCGACTCGCTCGCGGCCTGGACCGCCGCCACCACGCACGTCACCGAGGTCGAGGAGTGGGTCCGCGCCCACCTCGACCGGAGAGGTGGGCAACGATGACCACCGCAGACGCCGGCACCGCGACGCCGATCGGGCGCACGCGATGGCTCCGGCTCATCCCCGTGGCCGTGATCGTCTACGTCATCTCGTTCATGGACCGGACCAACATCAGCTTCGCGTTCTCCGGCCTGGGCCAGGAGCTGGGGATCGACAAGGCCCAGCAGGGTCTCGCCGGAGGCATCTTCTTCATCGGCTACCTCGTGCTCCAGATCCCCGGCGGGCACCTGGCCGAGCGGTGGAGCGCCAAGAAGTTCGTCGCGATCATGATCGTCGCTTGGGGCATCTTCGCGGTGCTCTCGGGTGTCGTGCAGGACTTCGGCCAGCTGCTGGTGGTGCGCTTCCTGCTGGGCGTGGCCGAGGGCGGCATCTGGCCGGCGATCCTCGTGCTGATCAGCCACTGGTTCCCGACCGAGGAGCGCGCCCGGGCCTTCGGCATCTGGATGATGAACATCCCGCTGTCCTCGATCATCACCGCGCCACTGTCGGGCTGGATCCTCTCGTTCTCCGACTGGCGCGGGCTGTTCTTCATCCAGGGCGCGCTGCCCTTCGTCATCGCCCTGCCGCTGTGGCTGTGGCTGGTCGCGGACCGCCCCTCCCAGGCGAAGTGGGTCGGGTCGGCCGAGCGGGAGTGGATCGAGCGCTCGCTCGCCGAGGACGAGAAGGACGCCCCGGCGTTCGCGGGCTACGGGCAGGTGTTCCGCTCCGGCGTCGTGTGGCGCCTGGTCGTCGTGTACTTCCTCATCCAGGTCGGCTTCTACGGTCTGACGCTGTGGCTGCCGACGCTGCTCAAGGCCACGACCGGCGGCAACAGCGTGCTCGTCGGCTGGCTCACCGCCATCCCGTACGTCGTGGCCGCCGTCGCGATGTACCTCAACGCCCGCGCGGCCGACCGCAACCGTCGCTACGGCTTCCACGTGTTCGTCTCGCTGGTCGTCGGTGCCGTGGCTCTCGTCGCCTCCGTCGCGCTGGGCAGCATCCCCGTGCTGTCCATCGCCCTGGTCTGCGTGGCGACCGCCGGTGTGCTCGCCTACGACGGACCGTTCTGGGCCAGCGCGTCGCTTGCGGTGCCGGTCGCCCTGGCCGGCGGCGCGATGGGGCTCGTCAACGCCCTGGGCAACCTCGGCGGGTTCGTCGGGCCCTACCTCGGCGGCTACCTGCAGGACCTCTCGGGCGGCAGCTTCCTGTCCACCTCGATCGTTCTCGCGGTCGCGTTGGTGCTCGGTGGCCTGATCATGATCACGCTGCGGGGCCGGGCGAACCCGGGGTCCTCCGCCCTGCCCTCGGCGACCGCGGACGCGGGAGGTCGGCGATGAGCGGACGCAGCACGGCGTGGTTCGGCGCCGAGGGCCGGTCGGGGATGATCCACCGCTCCTGGATGCGCAACCAGGGCGTCACCGACGAGGTCTTCGACGGGCGCCCGGTGATCGGCATCGCCACGACCTGGTCGGAGCTGGTGCCCTGCAACGCCCACCTGCACCGCGTCGCCGAGGCGGTGAAGCGGGGGGTGTGGCAGTCCGGCGGGTTCCCGCGGGAGTTCCCGTGCACCGGGCTCGGCGAGACGCTGCTGCGCCCGACGGCGATGCTCTACCGCAACCTCCTGGCGATGGAGGCCGAGGAGCTGATGCGGGCCAACCCCCTCGACGGGCTGGTGCTGCTCTCCGGCTGCGACAAGACGACCCCCGGCCTGCTCATGGCCGCGTCCAGCGTCGACATCCCGGCGATCATGGTGACCGGCGGGCCGATGCTCAGCGGCCGGTACCAGGGCCGCCAGCTCGGCTCCGGCACGCAGGTGTGGCGCTTCGAGGAGGAGCTGGCCGCCGGGACGATCACCCAGGCCGAGTGCGCCGTCGCCGAGGGCGCGATGGCCCGCTCGCCCGGGCACTGCATGACGATGGGCACCGCGTCGACCATGGCCTGCCTCGCCGAGGCGCTCGGGATGCAGCTGCCGTACTCGGCCACCTGGCCCGCCGTCGACGCGCGGCGTGACCAGACCGGACAGCGGGCGGGACAACGGGTCGTCGAGCTCGTGGAGGCCGACGCCCGGCCGTCGTCGATCATGACGCGGGAGGCGTTCGAGGACGCGGTCCGCGTCAACGCGGCCATCGGCGGCTCCACCAACGCCGTCATCCACCTGCAGGCGATCGCCGGCCGGCTCGGCGTGCCGTTCTCCCTCGACGACGTCGACGCGCTGGGCCGCGACGTGCCGACGCTGGTCGACCTCGAGCCGTCCGGCCGCTTCCTCATGGAGGACCTCTGCTACGCCGGCGGCCTGCCCGCGGTCATGCGCGAGATCGCCGACCTGCTGCACCTCGAGCGCCCGACCGTCGGCGGCACGATCAAGGACGCGATCGCGGACGCCGCGTGCTGGGACCGCGAGGTCATCCACCCGTTCGACCGGCCGATGGCGCCGCCGGGCAGCGGGACCGCCGTGCTGCGGGGCAACCTCGCGCCCGACGGCGCGGTGATCAAGCAGTCGGCGGCGTCGCCGGACCTGCAGCAGCACCGCGGCCGGGCGCTCGTGTTCGAGTCGCCGGAGGAGTACCGCGCGGTGAGCGACGAGCTCGACGTGGATCCCTCCACGGTCCTGGTCCTGCGGAACAACGGGCCCCGCGGGTATCCCGGGATGCCCGAGGTCGCGAACGTCGGGCTCCCGCGCAAGCTGCTCGAGCGCGGGGTGCGCGACATGGTGCGCGTCAGCGACGGGCGGATGTCGGGCACGGCGTACGGCACGGTCGTGCTGCACGTCGCCCCCGAGGCCGCGGTCGGCGGCCCGCTCGCGCTCGTCGAGTCCGGGGACGAGATCGAGCTCGACGTCCCCGGCCGCCGCCTGACCCTGCACGTCGACGAGGACGAGCTCGCCCGCCGCCGCGAGCGGTGGCGGGCGCCGGTCGCGGCGGAGACCCGCGGCTGGACCCGGCTCTACACCGAGCACGTCCTGCAGGCCGACCAGGGCGCCGACCTCGACTTCCTCGTCGGCGCGAGCGGCGCCGACGTCCCCCGCGAATCCCACTGACCTTTCCGAGGAGGACCCGTCATGGAACCCGTCTTCACCGGCGTCGGCGTCGCCCTGGTGACGCTGTTCGACGACCGCCAGCAGCTCGACGCCGACGGCACGGCCGGGCTGGCCGCGGAGCTGGTCGGGCTCGGCGCCGACGCGCTCGTCGTGGCCGGCACCACCGGCGAGGCCGACGCCCTCGACGACGACGAGCGGCTGGCGCTGTTCACCGCCGTGCGCGCCGCGGTCGGGGACACCCCCGTCGTCGGCGGCACCGGTGCCGCGTCGACACATCAGGCCGCGCGGCTGACCGCGCGGGCCGTCGACACGGGCGTCGACGCGGTCATCGCGCGGACCCCGCGCGGGCTCGCCGACCCGTCCGGCTACTACCGCTCGCTGGCCGCCGCGGCCGGGGAGACGCCGGTGCTCGCCTACCACTTCCCGGCGGTCTCCCCGCCCGGCATCCCCGTGGAGACGCTGCCGTTGCTGCCCGTGGCAGGTGTCAAGGACTCCTCGGGCGACCCGACCCGCCTGCTCGCGACCGTCGACTCGTACGCGGGACCGGTGTGGACCGGCAACCCGGCGCTGATCCACATGGCCGGGGCGCTCGGCTGCGCCGGCGGCATCCTCGCGCTGGCCAACGTCGCCCCCGAGCTCTGCGCCGCGGCGTTCGCCGGTGACGCCGACGCCATGGCCTCGTTCACCCCCACCCATCTCGCCTGCGAGCGCGACTTCCCGCGCGGGGTCAAGCAGCTCGTCGCGAAGCGGTTCGGGACGAACGAGACGGTGCGGATGGGCTGAGGGACCGGAGCGGGCACTCCGAGACCGGCCGGGCCACGGGCCCGCTGCTCCGGGCCCGACGCGTGCGGCGGTACGCGGCGACGCTCCCGGCGTCCCTCCCCGCACCCTCGTCGGAGGTCGTCGCGGCACGGTGACGAGGTCGCGTGCGGCAGCCCTGTTCCGTGGCGGGCCGAGGGGGTAATCCCGCGGTCGGCACGGAGACGGGGAGGTGCTGATGGGCTGGCCGGGGTGGGGAGCCCTGCTGACGACGTGGCAGCCGTCGTGGGCGGTCGACGCGGTGGTGCTCGTCGCCGCGGTGGCGTACGGAGCCGGGGTGCGCCGCGCCGGGCGCGCGGAGATCCCGTGGCCCCGGGGCCGGACGGTCGCGTTCGCCGCGGCACTCGTCGGACTCGTCCTCACGTTCGACTCGGGCATCGCCGTCGGGAGCCACGCCTCCTTCGGGGTCCACATGGTCATGCACCTGATGCTGATCATGGTGGTGCCCGCGCTGTGGGTGGCGGGAGGTCCAGCGGAGCTCCTCCGCCTCGCCGGGCCGCCTCGCGGGCGCGCCGCCGTCGAGTCCTTCAACGCCTCCCGCGTCGGACGAGGGATGTTCCACCCGGCCACGGTGCTCGTCGTCTACGGGCTGGTCGTCGCGCTGACCCACCTCACGGGCTTCATGCAGGCCATGGCGGACAGCATGGCGCTGCACCACCTCGAGCAGGCGCTCTACCTCGGCGCCGGGCTGCTGTTCTTCGCCACCGCCCTGGGTGCCGATGCCACACCGTCGCGGCCCTCGTTCCTCGGCCGGTTCGCGTTGATGATGCTCGCGATGGGCGTCGACACCCTCGTCGGGCTCGTCCTGCTCCTGTCGCCCCGTTCGCCGTTCCCCGCGTATGAGCTCACCGACGTGCGCGTCGGCGGCGCCCTGATGTGGGCGGGAGGAGACGCGCTGATGATGCTCGTGATCGTCGTGCTCGCCCGCTGGTGGGTGCGCTCGTCCGGCCGCGGCCCCGAGCTCGGCCCCTGGCTGGAGTCGGTGCGTCGCGACGCGCTGGGCCTCGGGACCGGGCCGGGCCCGGGTCGTGGAGAGCCGGAGGACGGTGTCGACGACGACGAGGAGTCGCTCGCCGCGTACAACCGCATGCTCGCCCGTCTCCACGACCGGGAGCGGTGACCCGCTCGGCGATCAGCAGGTCTGCCCGTCGTTGATGCACCGCACGGCGCGGTCCATCAGGTCGTCCGGCATGAGGTTGATCGAGCTCGCGTGGTCGGTCTCCGGGGCGTGCTGCTGGTCGGGGAACGAGTCGAGCGCGAACGCGCGGCCGTCGGGCCGGTCGTAGGTCAGCGTCATCCGCAGCGCGGGGACCGGCTCGGTGCCGTCGGCGCACGACCCGTCGTCCTCGGGGAACGCGATGTGCGCGCGGTGGTCGTCGGAGTCCGTGTTCTCGCCGTCCCAGCAGCTGGGGAAGTCGAGGATGCGCACGAGCTTGCTGCCCTGCGGGCAGAGCGGGTAGCGCGTCGTGGTCCGGTCCTCGAACCCGGTGCAGGTCCACCGCGCGTTGGCGTTGGCGTCGCCGTTCGTGACCGCCTTGGCATCTCCGGTGGCCAGGCGCAGTCCCTGGGGCGCGGCGACGACGTCCTCGGTCGGGTTGCCGTGGAACGTCAGGTCGACCGAGCCGGCGGGCAGGATCGACCCGAAGTTCCCGTCGAGCCCGCCACCGTCGTCGAAGGCGTCCGGCCCGGTGCCGTTCAGGTCGCGGATCACGGGCCAGTAGTAGGTCGACCGGTCACCGTTGGTGCAGGTCGTGGACGCGTCCCGCAGCTCGTCGTCCGAGGACGCGAACGTCGTGGCGGTCGTGCCGACGTAGTCGTGGACGTGCTGGGCGGCGTTGCGCTTGCCCGGCCCGAGCACGATGTTGTCGCTGTTGCGGTGGGCGCCGTCGGCGTTGGTCCCGCAGTCGACGCGGAAGGTGCCGGCCGCCGAGAACCGACCACCGCGTCCGCCGCCGGATCCGGGCTCGACCTCCCGGATGTCGACGAAGTCGGAGGCGTCGGGCGGCGAGGCCTTGTCGCGGCCCTTGAACTGCTCCTCGTCTCCGCCGTTGTCCTGGCCGTTGTCCTGGCCGTTGTCCTGGCCGTTGTCCTGGCCGTTGTCCTGGGCCTGGGCGTCACCGCCGTCGCCGCCCCGGTCCTGGTCGGCGTCCTGGCCCCGGTCGTCGCCGGATCGGTCGTCGCCGGACTGCTCGTCGCTGGACTGGCCGTCGGCGGACTCGGAGCCCTCGTCGGAGCTCTGGTGGTCGGAGCTCTGGTGGTCGGAGCCCTGGTCGTCGCCGGACTGGTCGTCGCCGGGCTGGTCGTCGCCGGACTGGTCGTCGCCGGACTCGGAGCTCTGGTCGTCGGAACCCTGGTCGGTGCTCTCGTCGGAGCCCTGCTCGTCGTGGCCGTCTGCGCCGAGCGATTCGGTGAGGCTGCTGACGAGTCCGGAACCGTCGGACGAGTCCGATCCGGTGTGGGCCGATGCCGAGCCGGCCGCGACGACGATGCCGCCGGTCACGAGCACGGCGGCGGCCGCCGCGACGATGCGGACGGGTCCGGTGGTGCGGTGTCTTCCGCGTCGGGGCACGGGAACCTCCTGGCCGTCTCGACGCGGGCACGGCTGGACGTCCAGAGGGAGCCCGTCCCCGCGCTCGAGGTTGCGGTTGTCCTGTCAGATCGTCGGGGCGAGCGGCGAGGCTCGGTGGTCCGACGGCGAGCGACGGTAGGAACGTCGCGGGCGGGTCGGGTCGGTCCTGAGAGAAAAAGGCAGCCGGTCGCGTTCGCGGGTCATGCGAGCGCGATGAACGGCGTCGGCGTACTGCGAACAGCGGTACCTGTCGGAAATCACTCCACGGGCTCTCAGGAGAACGTTCGGCGTTCGTCAGAAAACTGCAAGCTTCGCCGCTGAGCTCGTTCGGCCGAACTCATCGTCAGGAAATCGCAAGGTGCACGCGAGGCGGTGTGTGCATTCGTCGCGTGCGGTCAGCTCTCGCGTGACGACGGTTCCTGAGGTGGGCTCGGGAGAGGTGTCGTCGGCGCGCTACGGGTGGGTGCCGCGTGCCCGCACTCCGCGTCGCGCCACCGTGTCGCGGGCGGTGGGCACCGGTCGCCGTCGGGCAGGTCGCCCAGGAGATCGCGCAGGTTGCCCAGCAGGCTCATCGGTGGGCCCTCCCTCGTCGGCGGCGCGTCTCACGGGACCACCGGTGGCGTGAGTTCCGCGGACGGGGCGCCTTGCCACGGTCTGACGATCGATGTCGTCGATGTTAGACTGACGGTCGAACCGGCGGTCTTCGACCTTCGGGAGGAGTGGTGATGAAGGTGCTCGTGGTAGGGCTCGGGATTGCGGGCCCGACGCTGGCCTTCTGGTTGCGCCGGGCCGGGCACGAGGTCGTGCTCGTCGAACAGGCGCCCGCGCCCCGCCGCGGCGGGCACCTCGTCGACTTCTGGGGTGCCGGCTTCGACGTGGCCGGGAGAATGGGCATCGTTCCCGAGCTGCGACGGCGCGGGCACCGCTTCACCGAGGCGCGCGGGGTCACCTCGAGCGGGCGCCGGTTCGCGTCCTTCACGCCCTCGGCGCTCTTGAGATCGGACGACCGGTACGTCAGCATCGCCCGCTCCGATCTGGCCGCGACGATCTACGAGGCTCTCGGGGACCGAGTTGAGACAGTCTTCGGTGACACTGTCGCGGCGTTGGCCGACGACGGCGACCGGGTGCACGTGACCTTCGCGAGCGGACGCCGGGACGAGGTCGATCTCGTGGTCGGGGCCGACGGTCTCCACTCGGCGGTACGCCGCCTGGCGTTCGGGCCCCAGCAACGGTTCGAGGACCACCTCGGGATCGTGGTGTCCGCCTTCGAGGTGCGTGGGTACCGCCCACGGAACGATCTCGTCGCGATGATGTACGCGGAGGTCGGTTTCCAGCTGGTCCGTCTGTCGCTACCGGACGACGTCACGATGTTCCTGATCACGCTGCGGCACGAGGGCGAGCTCCCGGAGGGCGACGTGCACGCCCAGCAGAGGCTGCTGAGCGACCGACTCACCGGGCGGGGCTGGGAGACCACGGCTGCGCTCGAGGCGATGTCCTCGGCGGACTCGTTCTACATCGACCGGGTGAGCCAGATCCGGATGCCGACGTGGAGCCGCGGACGGATCGGGCTCGTCGGTGATGCGGCCGCCTGCCCGTCGTTGCTCGCCGGCCAGGGCTCCGCACTGGCGATGGTCGAGGCGTACACGCTCGCGGCCGAACTGGCTCGGTGCGACGGCGACCACGGCGCGGCGTTCCACCGTTACGAGACCCGGCTGGCACCGTTCGTGCGCGCGAAGCAGGACGCCGCGCGCGGACTGGGTCTGGCCTTCGCGCCGAGGAACAGGACGCAGCTGGTGATGCGGAACGCGACGATGAGCGTGATGGGGTTGCCCGGCGTCGCCGATCGCGTCATGCGCCGCAGCTTCCACGACACCGTCGAGCTGCCCGAACCGGCGACGTCCGGGTCGGCGCTCTGAGGCATGGTCCGACCGCGCTTCCGCAAGCTCCCCGCGGCGCAGCAACAGACGATCGTGCGTGCCGCGGTCGAGGAGTTCGCCGCGCACGGCTTCCACGACGGGTCGCTGAACCGGGTCATCGACGCCGCAGGGGTGTCGAAGGGGTCGATGTACTACTACTTCGACGGCAAGGAGGACCTCTACGCCTACGTGACCCGACTCGAGTTCGAACGGCTCTTCGACGAGGTCGGATCCCTAGGGCTGTCGACCCTCGGAGATCGTGACGCGTTCTGGGAGGCGGTGGAGCGCTACTACGGCGACCTGATGGCGGCGTTCACCGCCTCCCCGCAGCTGGCGGCGCTGACGCGGGGGTGGCTGGCCGCCGCGGCGAACCCGGCCCTCCGCACGGCACAGCAGGAGCTCGAAGCGCTGACGCTGCCCTGGATCGAGCGAACCCTCGCCGCGGGACAGGACGTCGGCGCGGTCCGCGCCGATCTGCCGTCGGGCCTGCTGATCGGCGTGGTGGTGGGGATGGGTCAGGCGATGGACACCTACCTCATCGCCGAGGACCCCGGAGACGACCGCCGCCGGGAACTCATCCACGCCTTCGTCGGGATGATGCGCGGCGCACTGCAGCCCTGAGTCGTGGCCCCGGCCCGCGGTCCGAGCGCGGGGCGGGCAGCCCGAGCCACCGCGGCGTCCGAAGGAGGTAGCGCTGGTAGGTGCTGCCGAAGAGGGCGGCGAGATGGCGTTCCTCGACCGGGACCCACCAGGCGAGAGCCCCGGCGGCGCCGGTGGCCGACGCGGCCGCCGGCATCGAGCGGCGTGCGCACGCCAGCCCGCTCAACAACGCCAGGTACCCGAGGTACTGGGGATGCCGGCTCCAGACGTGGACACCGCCGCGGACGACCCGATCGTCGCCCATCCCCGAGACATGGCCGGTGCCGGTGAAGCGGCGCATACCGGCCACGCTCGTCGCCGCACCGACCGCAGCGAGCCCATAACCCGTCACCGTGATCGTCCCGCTGCGGGCCGGACGCCGCCCGGAGCGCGCGACGAGAAGGCCCACCAGGGCGGCGGCGTGGGCCACGTAGGTGGTGTACATCCAGGCGACGGTGGGGCCCGACAGCCTTCCTCCGGTCTGCACTTCCCGGCGCATGCGGGGGAGGAGGGCCGCAGCAGAGATCCCGGACGCGGCGGACCCCACCGCTGCCGCTGACGGGAGGGCGAACGTCAGCGACCCGCAAGGTCCGCTGCCGGACGTCGGGCGGTCGGCGTTGAGAAGGTCGATGTGTGGACGATCGGCCCGGTGTGCGCCCCGCCCGCCGGATGAACCCGGCCGTACCCGGAGCCCCGTCGCGCCGTGATGCCCCCGGGGACCGCGGCCACCGTGCCGCGCCGGAAGCGATGGAGGAACGGGCGCGCCCGGTACCCGGCGTCCCCCCGGTCCCCCGGGACATCCCCCTCGTGACGCGGGCCGAGTCCCCGCCCGAGGAATCACCCGCGGCCGGCCCGCGCCGCCGCGTGTCGCTCTTCGTCGCCGGAGCCGTCGCCGCGGTGCTGCTCGGGCTGGTGCTCGGTGCGGTCGTCGCGCGTGCGCCGTGGGCGACGGGGACGACGACGCCTCCCTCGGTCGCGCCGGCCGTCGCTCCCGCCGGGGTGCGCTACGAGGTGACCGGCGGGGCGGCCCGGGCGTTGGTGACCTACGGCCACGACGGTGACGTCACCCGGGGGAACGGCGCGCAGCTGCCGTGGAGCGACGTCGCACCGCTCGACGGGGACGGGACGGGCACCTACGCGCTCACCGTCCAGGCCGTCTCCGACGCCGGTGAGCGCATCACCTGCCGCATCACGGTGGACGGCCTCGTCGTCGCGGAGCGGACGTCCTCCGGCCGGTCGTCGGCGGTCGCGTGCTTCGGCGAGGCCGGCCGGTAGAGCGGACGCAACGGTCACGTCCTCTGCGGTCGCCGTTCTCGCGTGGCCCGGAGGAGTGTGGCCGGCGTCGAGAGGCCGGCACGAGCGCCCTCGCTGATCGGACGCACCGTCTTCTCGATCTGCCTCCGAAGCAGTCGTGGACTCATCGGTGCGAGGTGCGCACGCTCGAGATCGAGCCGCACGATCGGGAGGTCGTCGGGAGTGCCGGCCGCGAACCCGGTGAAGACGCTGCGATTCTCGAAGCATCTCGAGCGGAGTCGCCGCCCTCCCGGCGGCGAGCCCGCACAGCCGACGTCACCGTTCGAGAGTTGCGCGGCATGACCGACCACCTGGAGGAAACCCGGCGGGACATCGGGATGCAGGCACGGCTCACGTCACGCGGAGCACCGCACCGGCGCGACCCGCTGGACGAGGAGCTGCGCGACGAGCATCTGGCGTGGATGCGCGACCTCGAGTCGTCGGGACGGCTCTTCGCGGCCGGTCCGCTACTCGGGGAGTCCGGCGGCTTCCCGGGAAGCGATGCTCTAGCGCACCGAGATACGTACGCTGGTGTGCATGGCCGAGCGCATCACGGTGAGCTTCGACGAGTCGGTGGCGAGACGGGTGCGGCAGTGCGGCGAGAGGACGCGCGGAGGAGCGTCCGGCTACCTCGAGCGCCTGGTCCGGCAGGACGAGCTGCGTGAGGCCTTGAAAGCCCACGGTCGGTGGTTCGCCGCGCATCCGGGTTACGAGGGCGACGCCCAGGACGAGGCCGCCGCGTCGCATGCGTAGGGGCGGGGTCTGGCAGTACAGCGGACTCCTCGGCCGGCGGGGACAGTCGGACAAGCGGCTCGTCGTGTCCGCCGACCTGCTCAACGAGAGCGATGACGTGGCCACCTGCTACGCGCTCCACGTCGTGGATTCCGATCCCGGGTCGCTCCTGGCCGTGGAGACGGCCTGGGGGTGGGCGTCGGTGCTCCTGCTCGACCGCCCCCCGCGGTCCATGCTCACCGACCGGCTCGGGGAGGTCACCGCCGAGCAGATGGACGCCGTGGACAACGCCCTGCGGGCCGTCCTCGAGCTGTGAGGGCGGTCGGTCAGCTCGCCGGCGTGGCCTCCCAGAACGCCCATTCCGGATCGGCCGTCACCGCGCCCGCGCCCACGAGGCGCAGCACCTCGGCGACCTCGGGCTGCGAGTTCTGGCGGTCGAGCGCGTCGCGGGCCTCGAACACCTCGACGACCACGAAGGCGTCCGGGTCCGTGATGCTGCGCGCGACATCGAAGTGGACGACGCCGGGGAGCGCCCGGCTCGGTGCCTCCACGGCCGCCATCGCCCTCGCGACCTCGTCGCTCCACTCCGGGTGGCAGCGGATCCTGAACCGGGCAACGATCATGGCGTATCTCCTCGTCTCCCCGGTGCCGGCCGGGCTGCGACCGGCACCCCGGCGAGCAGTGTGCGACGCGTCCGGCCCGGCGGGCGAGCGGCCTGATGCCTCGCCGAGATCAGGAGCGCCTCACGCACCGCGGACGACAGGCTCGGGTGCGTGAGGTGCAAGTGATCTCTCGGACCCGGTCAGACCCGGGCGAGCATGCCCTGCATCTCGGCGATCTCACGCTGCTGGGCCAGCACGATTGCTGCGGCGAGCTCCACGGCCCGGGGGTTGCGCCCCTGGGCCTGCTCGGTCTGGGCCATCTGCACCGCGCCGGTGTGGTGCTCGATCATCATCTGCAGGAACATCCGGTCGAACGCCGGCCCGGACTGCGCGCCGAGCTGCTGCATCTGCGCGTCGCTCATCATCCCGTGCATCGGCATGGCCGCCATCGAGCCGGACGGCGCGGGTGGGGCGCCCCAGGCCGCGAGCATCTGGTTCATCTGCTCGATCTCGGGTCCCTGCTCCCGGCCGATCCGGGTCGCGAGGTCCCGGACCTCGGGCGCCGTCGCCCGCTGCGCGGCCGGCGCCACCATGGCGAGGGCCTGTTGGTGGTGGGGGATCATCCCCTGGGCGAACGCGACGTCGGCCGCGGTGTGCTCGGTCGGGATCGGCGTCGACGCGGCGGGCGCCGCAGTGGGACCGGCGCATCCCGCGGCGAGCAGGACGGCCGTGGTGGCGGCGAGGACGCCGCCGACGAGACGGATACGCATGGAGGTACTCCTTCGGCAGGACACCGGTGATCGGTGCCGGGGCAGGACGCGACGCCGCGGCGCGATCACGCCGCGAGGGCGGACGCGCGCGGAACGGGCGACCTACAGCCGGAGGACCTGGAGCTCGGCGAGCCGCGACGGAACGGGAGGTGGGCGCGGGACGGCGGCGATGTGGGTGGCCCCCGCGCCGAGGCGTGCGGGGACGCACCGCCACCACGCCGCCAGGAGGACCAGGACGAGCAGGAGCACGACCGCCCCGGCGAGCGCGGCGAGGCACAGGTGCAGCATCGCCGCGGCGTGATCGTGACCGCCGCCGCCGCCGGCGTGCTGGTGCAGCGCGGCGGTCGACGGTGCACCGTGGTCACCCGGGTGCGCGACGGCGACGACGGTGCCCGCCGGCGGCGTGTCCGGTGCCGCGTGCTGGTGGGCGCCGACCACGTGGTGCATGAGGACGATCCCGAGCGCGACCACGAGGAGCGCGAGACGCCGTGGCCACACGGCGCCCAGGCCTCCCGGCGCACGCCGTGAGCTGCCGAGTCGCCGGACCACGCGGCGACGGTACCTCAGGGATACCCCGGAGGGGTATCAGCGACCACGGTGATCAGAACGTGGCGATCGGGTTGACGGGGCTGCCGGAGGTCCCGGCGAGGCGGACGGGCGCGACGGCGAGGTGGAAGTCCCACTGGCCGAGCTCGGCCGCCGTCGCCGCGCACTCCTCGAGATCGCCGTTGTCGAGCAGCCACAGGCCCATCGCCACGAGGCCCACGGCGTGCACCGGCATCAGCACGTCGTCGTAGCCCGACGGCTGGACGTCCTGCGGGGTGTCCGCGCCGATGAGCGCGACCTCCCGCTCCTGCAGCCACGGCAGGCAGGACGCGTGCCAGCCGGCCTGGGCGATGCCGGCGACCGCTGCGCCCTCGCGGCGGGCCCGGCCGTGGCCGGTCCGCAGGAGCACCGCGTCCCCGGAGCGCACCCGGACCCCCTGGCGACGCTCGGCCTCCTCGAGGTCGTCGGGGAACACGCCCTGTCCGGGTTCGAGCCACGGCACCTCGCGGGCGCGGGCGACGTCGAGCAGGACGCCGCGGGTGAGGATCCCGTCCGCGGCCGCCGTGACCGCAGCCCACGCCGAGCCGGTCGCGGCGTCGACCTGCGCGTGCGACCGTCCGTTGTACGTCGCGCCGTCCCAGAAGAGATGGCACGGCGAGTCCAGGTGGGTGATCGTGTTGCCGTGGAAGGTGAGGCCGAGCCGCTCGGTGGTGAAGCCCCAGCGCCGGTCGCGGTGGAACGCGGCGGGCATGTTCTCCGCCCCCGGCATGTCGGCGGCGCACGGGCACGCCGTCGTCGACCGCTCCATGTCGTCCGGTGCGGTGACGTCCCAGGCGCACGACACGCTCCGGCCGTGGCGCACGGACCGCGCCGCCGCCCGGCGGACGTCGTCGGTGACGTGGTTCAGGGTGCCGCGCTCGTCGTCGTCGCCCCACCGGCCCCGGTTCGACAGCGTGGCGAAGTAGGCGAGCACCTCGCCCTGGGTGGGTGTCGGTCGGTCGGGGCTCACCGGCATCGCGTCCTCTCCCAGCGGTGGGCGTCGGGGCCGGGTGGTCAGTGCAGGAGCGTGAGGAGGCCGTCGACGCCGCGGTGGAACGCGTCCCCGACGTGGGCGGCGCCGTCGAGATGGGCTCCCGACATGGCGCCGTCGCGCATCATGAGGAAGTGCTGCGCGGCGTGCTCGGGCCGCCCGCGTCGCGGTGAGGTGCCGAAGACGTCGGCGAAGAGCTCGGTGAGCGTCGCGAGGTACCAGGCCCGGTGCTCGACCACGACGCGGCGCACGGGGTCGTCGGGCTCGGGGAACTCGGCGGCCGCCTTGAGGAACGCGCACCCCCGGAACTCCGGGCGGCCGAGGTCGTCGACGAGGACGTCCGCGATCGCCCGCACGGCGTCGGCCGGTGAGGGGGCGGTGTCGACGGCGGCCCGGACGGCGGCGCGGGTCTGGGTGTCGACGCCGCGCAGGTAGGCGACGACGAGCGCTTCCTTCGAGGGGAAGTGGCGGTAGAACGTGGCCCGTGTCGTCGGGGTCTCGGCGATGATCCGCTCGACTCCCACCGCCCGGATCCCGTCGCGGTAGAACAGCTCGCTGGCCTTCGCGAGCAACCGTTCCCGTGCCTCGGACCGCGGCGGGTCCGCCGACGTGGTGGCGGCCGGTGACGGGGATGCGGGTGACACGTGGCGAGGATAGCGGAAAGAACGGTCGGTCTTGCTTCTGCGTCGCCGACGTGCCAGCCTCCCGGAAGCAAGGAAGAACGGTCTTTCTCTCTCACGGAGGCACGATGTCGAGCGCGCACACCACCGACCGACGCCGGGACGAGCCGTCCCTCGACACCGCGCCCGGTCCCGCTCCGGCGTTGCGGCGGCTCTACCTCGTGCGCTTCGCGTTCGCCCTGGTCTGGGCGGTCCTGCTGCTCCTGACCGCCGGGAGCATCACCCCCCTCGCCGCCGTCCTGCTCGTCCTCTATCCGGTGGTCGACGTGGCCGCCGCCGTCGTCGACCGCCGTGCACCACGGATCGGTACGGGACCGACCACGAGCCGCGTCGGTCTCCTCGTCAACGTGGCGGTCAGCGTGCTCGCCACGGGTGGTCTCGTCGTCGCCGTCGCGTCCGGCGTGCCGGCCGTGCTGCGGGTCTGGGGTGCCTGGGCGGTCGTCGCCGGGGTCGTGCAGCTCGTCGTCGCGCTCGGACGACGCGGGCTGGGCGGTCAGGGGGCGATGATCGTCAGCGGTGCCCTCTCGGCCGTCGCCGGCACGGCGTTCCTGCTGCAGTCGGTCGCCCCCGGGGCGTCGCTGATCGGCATCGCGGGCTACGCCCTGCTCGGGGGCGTCTTCTTCCTGATCTCGGCGTCGCGGCTGGGCCGGGCCTCGGGGCGGTGAGGGAGCGGACGGTCCGCAGCACCCCCACCGCCGCGGAGGAGGATCACGGCGTGAGCTCCGGTGCCCGATCCGTCCCGTCCCTCAACGCCGACGAACGCGCCACGCTCGAGGAGTGGCTCGACTTCCAGCGCGCGACGCTGGCCCTGAAGTGCGCCGGCCTGGACGACGCGCAGGCCGCCACGGCGTCGGCGCCGCCGTCGATCTTCACTCTCACCGGCCTGGTCCAGCACCTCGCCGAGGTGGAGCGCAACTGGTTCCGGCGCGTCCTGGCCAGCGAATCGGCTCCTCCGATCCACGACCCGGACGCCGACCCCGAGGGGCCCGACGGGGGCTTCGACGTGGCCGCGGGCGCGACCCTCGAGGCCGCGCTGGCGACGTGGTCCACCGAGGTCGCCACCTCCCGCGAGCGCTGTGCCGGCCGCCGGCTGACCGACACCGGGCGGTTCATGGGCCAGGACGTCAGCCTGCGCTGGATCTACGTCCACATGATCGAGGAGTACGCCCGACACAACGGCCACGCGGACCTGCTCCGGGAACGCATCGACGGCGTCACCGGCGTGTGACGGACCGGGTCTGGCCGCCCGGGAGCCGCTCAGGGTGCCCGTGCCGTCAGGGGCGGGTCGGCGTGCCGGTGGACGATCTTGAACTCCTCGCCCTCCCGACGCAGGACGTGCGTCACGCGGAGCTCCTGGAGCGACGGCTCGGCGTCCCGGCCGACCCGGGCCTCGGTGCGCTCGATCATGACGGTGCACGCGAGGTCGTCGGTGACGTGAGCGGCGACGTCCTCGGACGACCACCGCCCGTCCTGGAACTGCGAGCTCGCCCAGTCCAGCCGCGTCGCGACGGACTCCCGGCCCCGGGCGTAGCCCCCGAACGCCCCGAGCACGGTCACGTCCTCGCCGTGCGACAGCAGGTCCTTCATGGCCCCGCGTCCCCGCTCACGATACGCGCCGAGGCCTCGGCGAAGGCGTCCCGCCACCGCGCCAGCATCGCGTCCCCCGGTCCGCCATGCCCCGCGACGCTACGCGGGGACACGGCATCGTGGACCTCACCAGGGCAGCAGGATCGGTACGACGGTGCTGGACGCCGCCGGTCGGCACGACCGCCGAGCAGGGCCGACCCGCACCTTGACGGTGTGAAATGTTGGAGCGACCCTAGAAATGTGGTCACTCAAGCCGGGCTCCGGGAGCGCAAGAAGGCCGAGACGCGACAGCGGATCGCCGACGCCGCGGCCCGCCTGTTCGCGGAGCACGGCTTCGACGCGGTGGCGATCGCCGACGTCGCCCGTGCGGCGGACGTCGCGGAGCAGACCGTCTACAACTACTTCCCGGCCAAGCACGACCTCGCGCTCGACCGTGCCGAGGCGATCCGGCGGCGCCTCCACGCCCTCGTCGTCGACCGCCCCACCGGCAGCACGCCGGCAGCGGCCCTGCGGGTGATCGCGACGGAGGACATCGAGCGCCACCGCGGGGCCGACCCGCGGGAGGCGCGCGGCCAGTTCTTCGCCCTGTGCATCAGCAGCCCCGTGGTCCGACGCTTCGGCCTCGAGGTGCGCGACCAGCAGGTCGCGACGATCCGCGACGCCCTCGCCGCGACCGACCCCGACCTGGACGTCGTCCTCGCCCATCTCCACGCCGCGGCGCTCGTGGCGGCGCTGCAGCTCGTCGGCGACCACATCGGCCGCCGGGTGGTGCACGGCGAGGACCCGGACGACGACGACCTCGACCGCATCGCGCAGACCGCGTTCGACGACCTCGACCGCCGGTTCCGGCACCTGAACGACACGTCAGCACGAGAGGACCTGCTGTGAAGAACACCCGCGTCCTGATCTCCGGGGCGAGCATCGCGGGGCCCGCGCTCGCCCTGTGGCTGAGCCGCGACGGCGTCGAGGTCACCGTCGTGGAGCAGGCGGCCGGGGTGCGGCCGGGCGGTCAGGCGGTGGACTTCAAGGGCGCCACCCACCGCACCGTGCTGAGCAGGATGGGCGTCCTCGACGAGGTCGAGGGCGCGGCGGTGACCGGGGGAGGCGACGGGCTGATCGTCGACGCTCGTGGCCGGCGGATCGGGGTCGTGCCCGCCGCCTTCAGCGGCGGTGACATCGAGATCCCCCGCGGCGACCTCGCGCGGATCCTCGTCGAGCGGACCGCCACGTCGTGCACCTACCTGTTCGGCGACACGATCACGTCCCTGACCGAGACGCCGGACGCCGTCGAGGTGACCTTCCGGCACGCGTCGCCGCAGAGCTTCGACCTCGTCGTCGGCGCGGACGGCATCCACTCGACCGTCCGCCGCCTGGCCTTCGGCCCCGACGCCGACTTCGTCACGCGCCTCGGCTACCACTACGCCCTGGCCGAGATCGACAGCGACCTCGTCGCCGCCGACGAGATGTACAACGAGCCCGGGCGCATGGTCGCGACCGGCGGGCCGAAGGCACCGGTCTTCTTCGTCTTCGCCTCCGACTCCGGGGGCTGTGAGCGGGTGGACGTCGGCGCCCAGCAGCAGGCCGTCCATGACACCTACCGCGGCGCGGCGTGGAAGGTGCCGCAGCTGCTCGAGCTCCTCCCGGCGGCGACGGGCTTCCACCTGGACTCGATCAGCCGCGTGGCCTGCGAGCACTACGCGTCCGGCCGCGTGGTCCTGGTCGGCGACTCGGCGTACGGCAACGCCCTGGGTGGGTTCGGCACGGGTCTCGCGGTCGTCGGTGCCTACGTCCTGGCCGGCGAGCTGGCGAAGGCGGACGGTGACCACCAGGTGGCGTTCGCCCGGTACGAGGCCGCGTTCCGCCGCTACGCCTCGGTCTCCCGCAAGGTCAACGCCGGCCGCCTGCTGGCCCCCGCGACGCGACCCGGAATCCGGCTGCGGAACGCGCTGTTCACCGTGGCCCCGCTCTTCAGCGGCGTCATGCGGCTCATGGACCGGTTCGCCACCGACATCGACCTCGAGGACTACCGCGGCGAACGAGCGCGTCCCTGAGCGGGCGTACGGGGCGGACTCCGAGTCGCCGTCGACCGGGAGCGCCTGCCCGGAGATGACGTCGAGCGTGCCGTTCCGCGTACTGTCCGGCGACGACATGGACAGCATCGGCGATCTGGGGATCAACCTCCTCGCGAGCGTCGTCGCCGGGCTCGCGGTGTGGGCGTTCCAGCGTTTTCGCCTCCGGCTGCGGGCGGAGCGCCGACGCACGTTCTTCGGGATGAGCCCGGACATCGCGTGCGTCATCTCCGTCCCCCGCCACGTCGGATCGAACCTGACCCACGGCGTCCACCGGATGGACGCCGCGGCGATGATCGAGATCTCGGCCATCGCGCGGGACTGCGGCTCCACCGTCCAGTCCCTGGTCTTCGACGACAGCACATCGTTCGCCGATCCCCTCGGCGAGCGGACCGAGTTCTGTCTCGGCGGCCCCGACGCGAACGCCCGGACGGCCGTCCACCTCGAGCGGCTCCTCCCCGGCGTGACGTTCGAGCCGTTCGACGAGGCCGGGCCCGCCGTCCCGCTGCACGTGGGCGGGCAGACCTTCGTCCGGGTCGAGGACGTGGAGGAGTACGTCGTCCTGGCACGCATCCCGACGTCCCACCGTCCGGTCTTCCTCATCTGCGGGCAGAGCGCCCAGACGAATCTGGTCGCTGCCCGCCGGCTGAAGTCCGACTACGAGTTCCTGCTCCGCAAGTACGGGCAGAACGGCCGCTTGTGCCTGGTCATCCGGGTCGACCAACCCCGCGTCTATGCGGGCGGCCTCACGCGGATCGCCCTCGACGCGACCTGTACGGCCTTCGGCTCGGGCGTCTCGACGGTTGCTCCGGGAAAGGACGTCGAGGATGAGCGATCAGCCCCCTGACCGTTCGGTCGACATCGCACTCGCCGAGTACAACGCGCTCCGGGCGGAGCTCCTGGGACACACGACGAGCCAGAACACCGTGCTCGGGCTGGGCGTCACGGCGATCGGCGTCGTCCTCGGACTCGGCGTCAACGCACCGGGGCAGCGGGCCATCCTCGTCGTCGTCCCCGCGCTCGCCGCGATCGTCCTCCTGGTCTACTGGGCGCTCGCGTACCGCATCGTCGTCATCGGCAACTACACCCGGCTCATCCTCTGGCCCTCCCTCGCGGCGGCCGCTCCGAGCACGATGCCTCTGTCCTGGGAGCAGAGCCTCGCCAACCTCGAGTCCGGGGGACGGCACCGATGGTTGCGCCAGATCGTCGAGTACGCGGTGACGGTGCTCCTGATCGTGCTCGGCGGGTACGCCATCTACCTGGCCGACGGCCCGTTCTGGCCGTTGCGCGGCGCCGGTGTGGTCATCCTCGTCCTGGCCACGGGCGGCGGCATCCTGCTGGGTGGGCGGCGGACGTACACGGTCGAGGAGTTCAACCGGCAGAAGCGGGCGTCCTGACCGGTCCGCCGCCGACGGCCGGTCGGGGGAGCGCTCGCGGAAGCTCTAGCTGCGGGCCAGGTCGGCGGGCGGCAGGAACTCCCGGAGCACGTCGTCGTGGGTCTGGCTCGTGGCGCCGGCCTTGCGGATGATGTCGGCGACGCCGATGCCGCGGACCCCGGCGAGCGTGATCCGTCCGTCGTGTTTCGTGGTGATGCAGCGCGCCACGCGGGCCGGGTGCACGGCCGAGCAGAGGGCGGCCAGCTGCGTCGCGACGGCGGTGTAGGCCTCGGACGCGGCGAAGCGCGCGAACGCGTCCTCGTCGTCGACCACCACCTCGATCATCGCCTGGTACTGGCGCTCGAGCGGCTTGGTCATCGTGACGCCGGGGTGGTCGAGGGTGATGTCGAGCTCCTCGAAGAGATGGCGGCGCAGCTTGCGGATCTCCGGTGCGTCCGCGAGGGCGGGGACCAGACCGTCGTCGAGCCGCGCCCGGAACTCCTCCACCGCGATCTCGGGCCGCTTGCGCAGGAACACGAGGTGGCGGACGTGGCCGTCGGTGCCGTCGGGGGCCGGGTCCGTCGTGTCGCGCACGGTCGTGCTGTTCGCCCCGAGCGCCGCGTAGCCGATCTCCTGGGACAGGAAGTTGATCCCGTCCTCCATCTGCACCCGGGACGCCTTGATGAACTCCTGGAGGTCGTCCATCGTCGGGAACGTCGCCTCCGGCACGCCGTCGAACGTGTCCTCCGGGTCGGGCGTCATCGACACCCCGTCCACCGCGGGCCACAGCGACGCGGCGCCCGGCGTCGTGTGCAGCCAGACCGAGCTGATCCCCGGGAAGCGCGGGGGCAGGGTGACGTGCGCGTTGAGCCAGTAGTCGTAGAAGTCCTGCGGCGCCATCCCCTCCTTCGCCTTGAGCGGAATGACGAGCGTCATCGCGTCGGTCACGGCCGGTCTCCCTTCGGCGGCGGGATGCGGCGAGAGTCGCGCCGCCGCGTTCGACGGGTCAAAGTCCGGTCTCGATGAGCGGGATCGGCCGTCCTCGCTCAGCGCCGGGCCCGGGGAGACGCCGACGGCGCCTGATCGCGAACTCGGTGACGTTCGACGTCAGATGTGAGGCCTCTCGTCACCGAGACAGCGATCCCCGCGACGCCGACGGGGCTCCCGACGGTGCCGGATCGGCCCCGAGTCACGAAGATCTGGATGTGGTGAGCGATCGTTCCGCTCAGCGGAGCGATCGCTCACCGATTCCAGATCTTGCCGTGCGGGCGCCGAGTCGCGCTGTAGACGGCTCCCCGAACGCCACCCCGAACGCCACACTCGCGGCGTGACCGATGCGCCGGCGTACCGGATCTGGCCGCCCGTGGCGCTGGGCGTGCCACTGCTGATCGGCGTCGGGATCACCGCGGGCGCGGGTGACCCGGTCACGTGGCCGGTCGGTGCGGCACGCGCCGCGGGGCTGGTGCTCGTCGCGGTCTTCGCCCTGTGGAACGGGTGGGCGTTGTGGCTCATGGGCCGGCACCGCACGGCGCTGCTGCCGGGCGGCGCGACGCGCACGATCCTGGACCGGGGCCCGTTCGGCCGCAGCCGCAACCCGCTGTACCTGGGCCTGATCGTCCTGGACGTGGCGCTGGCCCTGCTGTGGCCGTCGTTCTGGGCGGTCGTCGCCGTGCCCGTCGGGATCGCCGCCCTGAGGTGGGGCGCGATCCTCCCCGAGGAGCGCTACCTGCGCGCGAAGTTCGGTGCGGAGTACGCGGCGTACTGCGCCCGCGTGCGGCGATGGCTCTGAGGCGTCAGGACGACGACGCCCTCGCCGCCCCGGCGCGCCGGCGGGTCAGCACCACACCGACGATCACGACCGCGACGGCGATGATCCCGGTCATCGCGAGGTCGAACCGCGACCCCTCCCGGGCGCCCATGTAGATCAGCACCGCGGGGATCACGACGATCACCGCCCAGGTCAGGACGGGGAAGGCCCACATCCGGACCGGCATCTCGGAGCCCTCGCGCTCGAGCGTCCGGCGCATCCGCAGCTGGGAGATCGCGATCACCAGGTAGACCAGCAGCGCGACCGCGCCGGAGGTCGCGAGCAGGGTGGAGAACACCTCCTCGGGGAAGGCGTAGTTCGCGATCACCGCGAGGAAGCCGACGAGGGTCGAGCCGAGCACCGCGAAGCGCGGCACGCCCTGGCTGGTCGTCCGGTTGACCGCGGCGGGTGCCTGGCCGCGCCGCCCGAGCGAGTAGAGCATCCGCGAGGCCGTGTAGAGCGCCGAGTTCAGGCAGCTCGCGACGGCGACGAGCACGACGACGTCGACGATCGCCTTCGCCCCGGGGATCCCGAGCACCTCGAGCGCCGCCTGGTAGGACCCGGACTCGGGCAGCCGCGGGTCGTGCCACGGCACGATCGCCACCACCAGCAGGATCGACGCCAGGTAGAACACCGCGATCCGCCAGATCACCGAGCGGGTGGCCCGACCGATGCCGCGGGCGGGGTCGCTGGACTCGGCGGCGGCGATCGTGACGATCTCGGTGCCCATGAAGCTGAACATCGTGATCAGGACCGCGGCGACGATGGCGCCGAAGCCGTTCGGCGCGAAGCCGCCCTCCGAGACCAGCCGGGACAGGCCGCCGACCTCCGGGACGCCGGGCAGCAGGTCGAGCACGGCCAGGACGCCGAACACGATGAACGCGACGATCGCGATCACCTTGAGCAGCGCGAACCAGAACTCGAACTCGCCGTAGTTCGACACCGCGAACAGGTTGGTCACGGTGAGGACGACAGTCACGGCCAGCGCCCAGCCCCACTGCGGGATGCCGGGCATCCACGAGTTGAGGATGACCGCCGCCGCCGTCGCCTCCACCGGGATCACGAGGACCCAGAACCACCAGTAGAGCCAGCCGACGGTGAAGCCCGCCCACGGGCCGATCGCGCGGTCGGCGTAGGTGGAGAACGAGCCGGGGTCGGGCCGCGCGGCGGCCATCTCGCCGAGCATCCGCATGACCAGCACGACGAGCGTGCCGGCGAACAGGTAGGCGATCAGCACGGCGGGGCCCGCGGTGGCGATGGCCTCGCCGGAGCCGATGAACAGCCCGGCACCGATCACGCCGGCGATGCTGATCATCGTCACGTGCCGTTGGCGGAGGCCGGCACGCAGCTCGCCCTCGTCCCGTGCGGCGGTGGTTACGGTGGCGGTACCACGGTCGGCGCCGTCGGACGGTTCGGACATCGGCGCCCCTCTGTAGCGACAGGCCGTGACGAGGACGTCACCAGCTGACACCGTGAGGTACGTGTGAGTCAACGGCCACCGTCGCGGTCCGGTGCACCACTGATCAGGAAGGCCGCGCCCGTGTCCTCGACCCTCGGCCGCGCCGACGACGTCGTCACCCTGAACAACGGGGTACGGATGCCGCAGCTGGGCTTCGGTGTCTCCGAGGCGCGTGATGCCGAGGCCTCGGTGTCCGAGGCGCTCGCGCAGGGCTACCGCAGCGTCGACACCGCCGCGGTCTACGGCAACGAGGACGGCGTGGGCCGCGCGCTCGCCGCCTCCGGGCTGCGCCGGGAGGACCTGTTCGTCACCACCAAGGTGTGGAACGGCCACCAGGGCTGCGATCACGCGCTCGACTGCCACGCCCGCAGCCTCGAGCGGCTCGGGCTCGACTTCGTCGATCTCTACCTCGTGCACTGGCCGACCGACGTCTTCGCGGAGTCCGTCGAGACGTGGTCGGGTATGGAGCAGCTCTACGACGGGCGCCTGGCCCGGGCGATCGGGGTGTCGAACTTCCGCGCCGGCCACCTGCAGCGCATCCTCGTGCTCGGGGGGACCATGCCGGCGGTCAACCAGATCGAGCTCCACCCGCACCTGCAGCAGCACGGGATGCGGGCGCTGCACGACGCGCACGGCATCCGCACCGAGGCGTGGAGCCCGCTCGGCCGGGGGTCGGTGCTGCAGGAGGACGTCCTGCGGCGGATCGCCGAGCGGCTGGGTGCGACGCCCGCGCAGGTGGTGCTGGCCTGGCACCTGCGGCAGGGCCGGATCGTCATCCCGAAGGCCGACTCCCCGCAGCACATCGCCGAGAACCGGGCCGCGGCCGACCTCGAGCTCACCGACGAGGACGTCGCCGCGATCGCGAGCCTGGACGTCGCGGACGGCAGCGGGCGCATCGGCCCGGTGCCCGTCGACCCCGACGCGGGAGGCTGACCCGGCGGCGTCGGCGACCTCGGGCCGGTGTCACGCGAACGGTCCGCCGGGGGAGAAGGCGTGCGCGGCGAAGCGCTCGCCGATGATCCGGTGGGCGGCGGCGTCGGGGTGCAGGCGGTCGGGGAGGGGGTGCTCGGCCGCGTCCGCCTCGCCGTAGAGCGCGAGACCGTCGAGGAGGTGGAGGTTCGGGTCGTCGGCGCGCTCCGCGACGACGCGGGCGAGCTCGGCGCGGATCGCGCGCAGCGAGAGCCGCCCGGTGGGCCCGTCGTTCACGTCGGCGGGGTCGCCGGTGGCGCGGAAGCGCGCCGTCCCGTCGCCGAAGTCCGGGGCGCCGGGCCCGGGGGTGTCCTCGTGGATCGGGCACAGCACGGGTCCGACCACCAGCAGCGGTGTCGTCGGGTGGCCGTCGCGCAGGGTGTCGAGGAACCCGTGCACAGCCGGCGCGAACGCCCGCCGGCGCATCACGTCCCCGTTGACCAGATTGATGCCGATCTTGACGCTGAGCAGGTCGGCCGGCAGGTCACGCATGACGCGGGCGACGAACGGGTCGAGCATCATGCTGCCGCTGAACCCGAGGTTGACCAGGTCGACGCCGCCCGCGGCCGCCGCGAGCGCGGGCCAGGTCCCGGTCGGGCCTGCGGCGTTCGATCCCTGGCTGATCGAGCTGCCGTGGTGGACCCACACCGGGCGGTCGCCGGCCGGGAGCGGGGCCACCGGCGCGTCCGTGCGCAGCGCGACCAGCTCGGTCCGCTCCTGGTGGGGCAGCCACAGCGCGACGTCCTGGTCGCGGCCGGCCAGGCCGGAGAACCGCAGGGTCGCGACGGGGCCCTCCGAGGTCTCGGTCGCGCCGGTGGCCGGGTCGACGGTGACGGTGGTCCCCCCGCTGGTGGACAGGGAGCCCGCGGGCTCCCCGTCGACGACGAGGTCGACCCGCCCGTCGGGTCGCGGTGGCATGCCTCGGAAGCGCATCGTCGTCCGGCGGAGGTCGACCTCGACGAGGGTGGCCCTCGTGCGGAAGGCGAGCCGCACCCCGGCCGGGCAGGACTCCGCGGTCAGCAGCTGCGCGTCGGCGCGGGCGCGGGCCCACGCGGGCAGCCGGTGGGGCAGCACACCGCGGTCGGTGGCCTCGATCTCCTGCGCGCCCCGGACCAGGTCGGTCGTGATCGGCGTGGCGACCAGGGGCGGGGTGCTCGACGGTGCCGCCAGGTCGTCGGTCACGGCGGGGTTCCTCCTCGTCGGTCGGGGTCCGGGTCTCGGGTCGGTCCCGACCATCAAGCCATACACCCGGGCCCGCCCGAGCGTCAGGCCAGCGCCGAACCCTGCCGGTACTGCTCCCACGGGATCGTCCAGTCGGCGATGTCGCCGTCGGCCGGGGTCAGGGGGCGTTCCGAGCCGACGATCTCGACCGGGTCGCCCATCTGCACCCAACCGAAGAACATCTCTCCGTCGGCCGGGGAGACGTTCGCGCAGCCGTGGGAGACGTTGCTGCGGCCCTGCTGGCTCACGGTGGCCGCGTTGACGTGCACGAACTCGCCGTTGTTCGAGATCCGCACGGCGAAGGGGAGCTCCTCGTCGTAGAAACCCGGGGTGCCCTCGGCCGGGCCGCCCCACGAGTCCGAGCGCATCCGCTTGACCTCGTACTTCTCGAACGCGACGTGGACCCCGGACTGCGTCGGGTACTGCGGGCGGCCGAAGGACGCGGGCAGGGTCCGGACCTCCCGGCCGTCCTGGTAGAGCACGAGGGTGTGGGCGTTGACGTCGCCGCGGGCACGCTGGTCGCGTCCGACGGTGAACGAGAACGAGGTGTCGTCCCCGCCGTCGAGGCCGTGTCCGGTGGCCACGCCGAACAGCCGGGCGTCCACCGTGACCTCCGTGCCGGGGCGCCAGTACTCCTTCGGGCGCCAGTTGAGCTGCTCGTCGGACATCCAGTGGAACGAGCCCTCGGTCGGTACCGAGGTGGTCACGGAGACCCGCCGCTCGACGGCGGCACGGTCGCCGACCGGCGCGTCGAAGGTGATCGAGATCGGCATCGCGACGCCGACGGTCTGCCCGTCGGTCGGACGGATGCTCGCGACCTCGAGGGTCTGCCGGGGCTTCTCGACGGTGCGGAAGGTCTGGTCGAGCGGGGCCCCGGGCCTGCCGTCGGAGTCGACGCCGGCGGCCTGCACGCGGTACTCGGTGTCGTAGGCGAGCCGGGCGCTGGTCCAGCGCGTGCCGCTCGGGTCGGGCGTGCCGGCGAGCGGGGCGGCGCCCACGGGCGTGACGGTCACCTGGGTGACCCGCCCACCCGCGGCGGAGACGACGAGCGGATCCGCCGGGGCGACGTCCACGGCGCCCGCGGGGACGGACGCGGCCAGGGAGAACGGGACCGGCGACGTGAACGGCGACCCGGGGATCGCGCTGCAGCCACCCAGGACGCCGAGCAGGGCCAGCACCGCCACGACGGGCGCGAGGCGGGCCCGACCGGTCCGGCCGCGCCGTGGTGGTTCGGTCGTGATCATCGCGGGACTCCCTCGCGGCCGTGAGGCGGTGACCAGGGAAGCGTCCGCCGCACGAGGCGCGCGCAGAATCACCGTCGCGATCACAGAGGTCGTGCATCGAGGTCAGGTTCTCGTCACCACGAGGCAAGCCTCAGCGTTCGCCGTCCGCGGGCGTCGTCGTCGAGTCGTGGCCGGTCGTCACCCGCGCACCCACGACCTCCAGCGAGGCCGTGTCGATCTCCACCGTCACGTCCCACTGCCGGACGAGCCCCAGCACCAGGACGTCGAGCACCGCCGGGTTGGACACCCAGTAGACGGCCGGCCGGGGGACCAGGGTCACCTCGCACGAGGTGCGGTCGCGATGGGCGACGGAGCTGACCAGCCCGGTGTCGGTCGTGATGACCCGGCCGGTCACGCCGGGATCCCGGCGGCGGCGCGGGCACTGCGGATCTCCGAGCTCGTCGAGGCGATCTCGACGGTCACCTCGAGGCCCTTCGTGAGGCTCAGCGCCAGGATGTCGAGGACGGCGCGGTGCGCGACCCAGAACCGGGCGCCCGACGAGTAGAGCACCACGTCCCACACGTTCTGGCCGTGACACTCGATGGCCCGGACGCGGGAGACCGCGGTGTGGGTCGGTGAGGTCACGTCAAAGGCTCCCCGGGGGCGGAACAGGGCCGGCGTCGATCAGTCTTCCCCGGAAACACGTTCCCGAGCCAGAGTCGACCCCTCGGCTCCCGCCCGGACGAGCGTGAGCTGTTCGACGCGCCGGGCCGTGCGGCTGCCGGGCTCGGGGGTGAACACCTGCAACTGCTGCCCGCGCACGGCCACGTTCGCGAGGGTGGTGCAGTGCAGGTCGAGGTCACCGAGCACGGGGTGGCAGAGCCGGTGGGTGCCGGGGCACGGGCTCACCGTGATCTCCCGGGACGACCAGAGAGCGGCGAAGGACTCGCTGCGCTCGCCCAGTTCCGCGGCGATCTCGGCGATCCGTTCGTCCCCGGGGAACCGGGCGGAGGACTCCCGGAAGCTCGCCACGGCCGCGTGGGCGGTGAGGTCCCACTCGTCGCCGTAGAAGGAACGGGCGGCCGGATCACCGAACACCATCCGGAGGAGGTTGTCGCGCCGAGCGAACCCCGCGTGGAGTCCGACGCTCGCCGGGTTCATGTCGACGACGTCGAGCGCGCGGTCGAGCACCGTCACCGGCACCCGCACCAGCGACGGGTGCAGCAGAGCGCGGAGGTCGGGTCCCGGCGCGGCCGGCGGCGGCTCCACCGGCGGCGGGGCCTGCCCGCCGAGTCGGAAGAGGTGCCCGACCTCGTCGGCGTGCAGGCGGAGGGCACGAGCGAGCGAGGCGAGGACCTGGGGCGACGGGTGTCGCTCGCGGCCCTGCTCGAGGCGGGTGTAGTAATCGGTGCTGACCTCGGCGAGCTCAGCGAGCTCCTCGCGGCGCAGTCCCGGCACGCGGCGCGCACGCCCGTCGGGCGACAGCTCGACCGACCGCGGGTCGACCCGACGCCGGCGTGCGCTGAGGAACGCCCCGAGCTCGGAGCGGCGCTCGCGCTGCCCTTCCCGCACCCCTCGACGGTAGCCCGTCCCGGGGGCGGCCCGTCACACCTCGCGGCGGGGTCGCCTGCCGTGCCGTGGTCCCGAGGGGGTGCGCTGCACCCTGCCGGGGAGGCCGTTCGGACGGTGAGCTGCCCGGGAGCGACGGAGGGAGCCGGCATGAGCACGCCTCGGGTGATCCGGGAGGCGACGCACCAGCGGATCGCGTGGATCAGCGGCAGCGTCCACCACATCGTCCTGGACGGCGCGGCCACCGACGATCGGCTGGCCGCGTTCCGATCGTCGATGGCGGGAGGCGCCGCGTCGCCCGTGCACGTCCACGATCACGAGGACGAGACGGTGTTCGTGCTCGACGGCACGTGCACCTTCTGGGCGGGCGATCAGCGCTGGGACCTCGGAGCGGGCGACACGGCGTTCCTCCCGCGGCGCGTGCCGCACGGCATGCTGATCACCTCTGAGACCGTCGACCTCCTGACCGTGTGCACCCCGGCCGGGATGGAGGCCTTCTACCGGGCCGCGGGCCGGGACCTGCGGGAGCCCGTGCCGGACGGCTGGGCGGTCGACGCGGCAGCGCTGAGCGCCGCCGCACAGGCGTGCGGTCAGCGGGTGCTCGGGCCCCCGCTCGCCGCCGGCGATCGGATGCCCGCGCGCTACCTCGACGACAGCGGTCGGTGAGCGTGTCGGCTCAGGCGCGGGCCTTGGCCTTCCGGCGCCACTGGGTCAGGGGGCGCTCGGTGTAGCCGTTGGGTTCGGTCCCGCCGCTGAACACCAGCTCGAGCGCGGCCTGGAACGACTCGCTGTTCTCCAGGTCCGGCGCCATCGGCGGGTAGCCGTCCTGGCCCTCGTTCTGCTCGTCGACCAGCGCGGCCATGCGCGCGAACGTCTCCTTGACGGTGTCGGCGTCGACGACGCCGTGCTCCAGCCAGTTCGCGATGAGCTGGCTGGAGATCCGCAACGTCGCGCGGTCCTCCATGAGCCCGACCCCGTCGAGGTCGGGCACCGTCGAGCAGCCGATGCCCATCCCCACCCAGCGCACGACGTAGCCGAGGATCGACTGGGCGTTGGTCTCCAGCTCCCGGCGCACGTCGTCGTCGGACAGGGTGCTCGGGTCGGAGAGGGGGAGCTCCAGCAGGTGACGGCGGTCGGCCGTCTGCCGCTGCGCGATCTCCTCCTGGACGGCGTGCACGTCGACGCGGAGGTAGTGCAGCGCGTGCAGGGTCGCGGCGGTCGGCGAGGGCACCCAGGCGGTGTTCGCCCCGGCCTTCGGATGCCCGATCTTCTGCTCGAGCATCTCGGCCATCGCGGCGGGCTTGGCCCACATCCCCTTGCCGACCTGGGCGTGGTGCTCGAACCCCGCGGCCAGCGCGACGTCGACGTTGCGGTCCTCGTAGGTCTGCAGCCAGACCGTCGACTTCATGTCGCCCTTGCGCAGCACCGGTCCGGCGGCGAAGCAGGTGTGGATCTCGTCGCCGGTCCGGTCGAGGAACCCGGTGTTGACGAAGATGACGCGGTGCGCGGCCGCGCCGATGCAGGCCGACAGGTTGACCGTCGTCCGCTTCTCCTCGTCCATGATGCCGATCTTGAGCGTGTTGGTGTCGAGCCCGAGGGCCTCCTCGACCGCCGCGAACAGCTCGACGGTCAGCGCGACCTCCGCCGGCCCGTGCTGCTTGGGCTTGACGACGTAGACGCTGCCGGCGCGGGAGTTGGTGTGCGGGCCGAGGCCGCGCAGGTCGTAGAGGGCGGCGACGGCGCACACGAGCGCGTCGAGCACACCCTCGGCGATCTCCTGCCCGTCCGCGGTGAGCACCGCGTTCGTGGTCATGTGGTGGCCGCAGGTGCGCACCAGCATCAGCGAGCGACCCGGCAGCGTCAGCGTGCTGCCATCGGCGGCGGTGTACTCGCGGTCGGGGTTGACCCGCCGGGTGACGGTCTCGCCGCCCTTGGAGAACTCCGAGACCAGGTCGCCGGTCATCAGCCCCAGCCACGTGCGGTAGGCCAGGGCCTTGTCCTCGCCGTCGACCGTCGCGACCGAGTCCTCGAGGTCGACGATCGTGGTCACCGCCGACTCGAGCGCGATGTCGCTGACGCCCGCGTGGTGCTGCCGGCCCACCTGGGTGGACGGGTCGATCACCAGGTCGACGTGCAGGCCGTTCCGCACGAGCAGGACGTGACCCTTGCCCTCGGCGTCGGGGCTGGTGAACCCGGCGAACTGGTCGGGACGGGCCAGGCGGACGTCGCCGCCGGGAGTGTCGGCGGCCAGACCGTCGGTCGACGGCCGGTAGGCGGTGACGTCGGCGTGGCTGCCGCGCTCGAGCGGGAACAACTCGTCGAGCAGTCCGTCGGCGGCCTCGATGACCTGCGCGCCGCGGCGCTCGTCGTAGCCCTTGGCGAGCTCGTGGTCCTGGGGGAGCGCGTCGGTGCCGTAGAACGCGTCGAACAGCGAGCCCCAGCGGGCGTTCGCGGCGTTGAGCGAGAAGCGCGCGTTCGTGGACGGCACCACCAGCTGCGGCCCGGGCACCTCGGCGATCTCCGGGTCGACCCGGTCGACGTCGATCGTCGGGACGCTCGACGGCTCGGGCTCCAGGTAGCCGAGGTCGGTCAGCAGCTTCTCGTAGTCGTCCCGCGAGCCCGCGCCGCGCTCGGCGTGCCAGGCGTCGATCTCGTCCTGGAACCGGTCGCGCTCGGCCAGCGCCGTCGCGATCGGGGCGGCGAACCGCTCCTGCAGGCGGGCCAGGGTCGACCAGAACTGCTCGCCGGTGAGCTCGACCTGCGCGAGCAGCTCTTCTTCGACGAACGCCCGCAGGTGCTCGTCGACCTTCAGCCCGGACCGCTCGGACATCTCGGACACTGACGGACCGCCCCTCACCCACTGGACCCACCGGGGACTCGCGACGGCCACGTGACGGCGCCGTCGGCTGCCTCGCTCTCGCGGGGAGTCTGACCGCGACCCGCGGCTGCCAAACGTGGTCCTCGTCCACGTCGGGTCGTCAGCCCCGGGCCGTTCCCGGAGGTTCGAGCAGCCCGTCGACCAGCGTGGCCGCGAAGTAGTCGGCGATCTGCTCCGGAGTGCGCGTCCCGTCCGGCCGGTACCAGCGGTAGACCCAGTTGGTGGCGCCGAGGACGGCGAGAGCGCTCAGGTGCGGGTCGAGGTCCGACCGGACGCGGGGATCGGCGCGGGCCGCGTCGACCTGCTCCTCGAGCACGGCCTGGTACTCGCGGACCGGGACGGTGGCCTGTCGCTCCGCCGACAGCTGCGCGAACTCGTGGAGCAGCACGGTCGTGCCGACGCGGTTGTCGACGAGGTGCAGGACGTGGGCGCGGATGATCGCGCGGAGGCGCTCGACGGGGTCGAGGTCGACCGCCGCCTGCTCGCGGAGGCGGGCGAGCCCGACGTCGAGCACCCCGCGGATGACCTCGTACAGCAGGTCGTCCTTGCTGCGGATGTAGTGGTAGAGGCTGCCCTTGAGGACGCCGAACTCGTCGGCGATGTCCTGGAGGGTGGCGGACCGGTAGCCCTTGCGCGCGAAGGTGCGCGCCGCGGTGTCGAGCAGTTCCTGCCACCGACCGTCGTCGGACCGGAAGGGTGGGGCGGTCTCCTCCCGCTTCTCCCTCCTGCGGTTCACCACCGCGTCGACCTCGTCGACCTCGTCATCGGGGCTCGGGGAGCAGCACGTCGGCGCGTCCGTGCAGGACCGTGCGTGAGCCGGACTCCAGGGTCAGGTCACACCGCACCGTCTCGCCCGCGTCGGTGAGCTCGTGCCCGGTGACGACCCCGCGCACCACGGCCTCGTCCCCGGCGGCGACCGCGCCGCGCAGCGTCACCTGCAGCCGGAGCAGCCGGCCCGCGGGGTAGGCCGCTCGCACCGCGTTGGCGAGCATCGCCATGCTGGACGGACCCTGGTTGACCGGGCGGTCGCCGAGCCCGACCGCCCGGACCGCCGCCGGGTCGAAGTGCAGCGGGTTGGGGTCGGCGAGCAGCAGGGCGAGCACCTTCATCCTCGCGGCGTCGACCTCGTCCAGGCGCCAGACGGGCAGTTCCGTGCCCACGGCGGTCACGCGCGTCCCCCGGCGGGGCGGGGGAGGGCGTAGACGTTGCGGACCACGGCCACCGGCTCGCCGTCGGCGTCGCCGAGCTCGAAGCGGGCGGTGAGGAGGTCGAACTCGCCCATGGTCCGGCCGAACTTGCGCACCACCGACTCGACGGTGCCCGTCACCCGGTACTCCACCCCGGCCCGGAACTCGCCGGGGAACTCCAGGGTCGACTCGGTGAGCATCGGACCGTCGCCCATCTCGGTGCCCCAGGAGCGGAACAGGTCCGCGACACCCACGCCGAGCCCGCGCTGCGCGGCGACGAACGCCATCACCGGGTGGGGTTCCTCGGCGGGCTCGGAGTAGAGCGCGTCGTGGCCCAGCCAGTTCTCGTGCGCCTCGAGCGTCCAGGAGCCGCCGGGGATCGCCGCGCCGGCGGTCGGGCTCACGAGAACGACCTCGGCAGCCCGAGCCCCTCGGCGATGCCGTTGCGCGCCATCTCGTTGGTGATCGGCCCGATGCGGAACAGCCGCACGTCGCGCCAGTAGCGCTGCATGTCGGTCTCGGCCGAGTAGCCCATGCCGCCCAGGACCTGCAGGCCGAGATCGGCCGCCTGGCCACCGAGCTCCGAGGCGACCACCTTGGCCATGGTGGCCTCCTGGTGGCAGGGGCGGCCCAGCGACTGCAGCCACGCCGCGCGGTTGACCATGAGCTCGGCCTGGTCGCGCCACATGGCGATGTTGGCGATGTGGTGCTGGACGGCCTGGAAGCGCCCGATCGGGCCGCCGAACGCCTCGCGTTCCTTGGCGTAGCGCACCGCGTCCTCGAGGACCGCGTCCATGATGCCGACGCAGAAGCTCGACAGCATGATCCGCTCGTTGTTGAGCGTGGGCAGCAGCATGTACCAGGCCTTGTCCTGCTCCCCGAGCAGGTTCTCGTCGGGGACGAACACGTCGTCGAGGTAGACGTCGCAGGACCCGAGCGAGCGCATGCCGACCTTGGGGATCTCGCGGATCGTCACGCCCTCGCTCCTGGTCGGCAGGATCAGCAGGGAGACGCCCTGGTGGCGCTTCTCGGTGTAGTCGCTGGTGCGCGCCAGCAGCAGGACGTAGTCCGCGACGTGTGCCATCGAGCTCCACGTCTTCTGCCCGTTGACCACCCAGCCGCCGTCGACCTTCGTCGCCCGCGTGCGCAGGGCGCCCAGCACGTCGGTGCCGCCGCCGGGCTCGGTGAAGCCGATGGCCCACTTCTCGCGGCCCTCGGCGATGGCGGGCAGGTGACGCTGCTTCTGCTCGTCGGTGCCGTAGACACCGACCGACTTGCCGCCCGCGAACGACGAGATGCCCCACACCCAGGTCAGACCGGCCAGTGACCGCGACAGGCCGCGCGCCAGGATCATCTGGGTCATGACGTCGCCGCCCTGACCGCCGTACTCCTCGGGGACCCCGATCCCGTGGAAACCCGCCGCGGAGAACTTGTCCCAGAGCGCGTGCGGGAACGCGTGCTCGTCGGCCTCGAGCTCGCGGGCCCACTCCTTGGGTGCCTCCCGGTCCACCCAGTCGCGCACGGTCTTGCGGAAGAGCTCCTGCTGCTCGGTGAGCTCGAAGTCCACGGTGACGTCCTCTCCGGGGATGTGTCGTCGGCCCTCAGGCCGGCGAGGTGGCGGATCGGCGGGTCGGGTCGCCGTCGCCGGTCGGACCGAGCTCGGCGAGGAGCCGGTCGCGGAGCCGGAACTTCTGGATCTTGGTGGCCGACATCGGCCAATCGGTGACGAACCGGACGTGGCGCGGGACCTTGTAGCGGGCCAGGCCGCGGCGGCAGAAGTCGAGGACGTCCTCGTCGGTCAGCGACGCGCCGGGCCGGAGCTCCACGAAGGCGGCCGGCACCTCGCCGTAGCGCGCGTCCGGGATGCCGACGACGCCGGCGAGCTGGATGTCGGGGTGGGTGGTCAGGTAGGACTCGACCTCGAGGGCGCCGACGTTCTCGCCGCCGACCTTGAGCATGTCCTTGGTCCGGCCGCGGAACGTCAGGTTGCCCGCGGCGTCGATGCTGGCGAGGTCCCCGGTGGCGAACCAGCCGTCACGGTCGAAGCTCGCCGCGGTCTTCTGCGGGTCGTTGCGGTAGCCGGAGAAGAGGTTGAACCCGCGGACGTACAGCACGCCGGTCTCGCCCGCGGGGGCCTCCTCGCCGGTGACGACGTCCCGCACCTGGGCCTCGACGCCGGCGAACGGCTTCCCCGAGGTGAGCCGCTCCTCGAGCGGGTCGTCGAGGCGGCCCATGATGGCCACGCCCCCGGTCTCGGTGGAGCCGTAGCAGCTGACGTGGACGGTGTGCGGGAGCTGCTCCTGGTACGAGCGCAGGAGCTCGGGCGGCCCGACCGTCAGCATCGCCCGCACCCGCCGGAACGTGTCCGGTCCGTAGCTCGGGTGGCCCAGCAGCGGCGCGGTCAGGGTCGGGTAGGCCGGGTAGAGCAGCGTCGCGCGTTCGCGCTCGACGAGGTCGAGGGCGAGGTCGGGCTCGAAGTGGGTCATCGAGATCCACGCCGCGCCGGCGTCGAAGACGGCGATCATCGGCGCCTGGGCGCTGACGTGGAACATCGGCAGTGGGTTCCACATCCGGTCGTCCGCGGCGAGCCCGAACGCCTCCGTACCCAGGGCCCGACCGAGACGGATGACCGACTCGTGACTCAACGGGCAGCCGCGGGGCTCGGCCGTCGTGCCCGAGGTGTACATCATGATGTAGGGGGAGTCCGCGCTCACCGCGCGCGCCGTCTCCCGGACCCGGTCCGGATCGATCTCGCGTCCCGCGGCCAGGAAGCCGCGCCGGTCGACGAGGCCGGACGCGGACCGCGCTCCCATCACGACCACGTGGCGCAGCTCGGGTGCCGCGGCGAGGTCCGGGGTGCGTCCGTGCTCGCCCCCGCGGAGCTCGGGCAGGGCCTGGTGCAGGCGGGCGACGTAGTCGACGTGCTCGTCGACCACGTCGGTCGTCACCAGGACCCGCATCCCCGAGTCGACGACGACGTGCGCGATCTCCCGGGGCGCCAGCCGGGCGTTGACCGGGACGAACAGCGCCCCGGTCATCGAGATCCCGATCATGACGTGGACGAAGTCGAGGCAGTTGGGCATCAGCACGCCGACGGCGTCGCCGGGCCGGACGCCGAGCGCGACGAGCGACCGGGCGACGTCGACCGCGGCCTCGTCGACCTCGCGGTAGGACGCGCGCACCCCGGGGAGGACGACGCAGTCGTGATCCGGGTGCGCCCGGGCCGTCCGCTCGAACAGCCGCGGCAACGTGGGCTCGGTGTCGACCACCGGACACCTCCTGGCTGGACGGTCCGCGGACGGTCAGTTGCCGACCATACGGTTGTTTGGGCGCGCCGGACAAGCGCCGACCCGCGGTCCGAGCGAGGGCTTCCGTTCTGACAGGACGTCCTGTCAGAATTCCGCCGTGGTCACCCGGACCTTCCAGGGCGCGAGCGCGGCGGAGCGAGTCGCCGAGCGCCGGACGCGTCTGATCGCCGCGGCGCTCGACGTCGTCGGTGAGCGCGGGGTCCGCGACTTCACGATGACCGCGGTGTGCCGCGCCGCGGGCCTGACCGAGCGCTACTTCTACGAGTCGTTCGCCCGCCGCGAGGACCTGCTCGAGGCCCTGTTCGACAGCGTCGCCGCCACCGCGCTCGACCTCGCGGTCCGCGCCGCCGACGACGTCCCGCACCCGCGGCTCGAGGCCCGGGCCCGCGCGGCGATCGGCGCGACGACGACGCTGCTCGGCGAGGACGCGCGGGTGGCCCGCCTCTACCGGGAGGCCATCGGCCACCCCCAGCTCGCCGGGCGCCGGCAGGACACCATCGCCGCCTTCGCGGCGCTGCTCGCGCGGCTGATCACCGATGCGCACCCCGATCTGCGCAGCGAGGACCTGCAGCTCACCACCGTCGTCCTCACCGGTGGGGTCGTCGACGCCGTCGGGTTCTGGCTCGACGGCCGCCTGGACGCCGACGTCGACGCGCTCCTCACCCGCTGCGCCCGCCTCGTGGTGGCCGCCGCCGACCAGCACCGCACCGAGAACCGAGCGACGGAGGAACCGTGACCTCGATGCTGCAGCACCACGTCCAGCAGGTCGTGGCGAACGCCGTCGGCCGCGTGCCGGCGCGGCCCGGCCCGCTCGCCCCGCCGCCCCCGGGCAGCGGCCTCGCGCCCGTCCCGGGCGACTTCGGCGCGCCCCTGGTCGGGCGGTCGCTGGAGTTCGCGGCCGACATGCTCGGCTTCGCCCGGCAGCGCTACGAGAAGTACGGCCCGGTGTCCTGGACCGGCGCGTTCGGCCGGCCCATGGTGGCGGTGCTCGGGCCCGATGCGCTCGGCCAGGTGCTGGTCAACAAGGACAAGTACTTCGGCAACGCCGACGGCTGGGGCTTCTTCATCGGGCCGTTCTTCCGCCGCGGCGTGATGCTGCTCGACTTCGACGAGCACCGCACCCACCGGCGCATCTTGCAGGAGGCGTTCACGCGCGACCGGCTCGCCGAGTACCTGCAGGTGATGAACCCGCGCATCCGGCGCAGCCTCGACGACTGGACCACCGGCGACGGCGTCCGGATCTACGACCGCATCAAGCAGATGACCCTCGACATCGGCACCGAGGTGTTCGTCGGCGACGAGCTCGGCCCGCGGGCGGACCGGGTCAACCGCGCCTTCGTCGACACCGTGCACGCCGGCGTGGCGGTCGTGCGCGCGCCGGTGCCCGGCGGCTCGTGGAAGCGGGGCCTGGTCGGACGGAAGGTGCTCGAGGACTACTTCGCCGCGCAGATCCCCGCCAAGCGCGCGGGCGACGGGCGCGACATGTTCAGCGTGCTCTGCCGCGCGCGCAGCGACGAGGGCGAGACGTTCTCCGACGACGACGTCGTCAACCACATGATCTTCCTGCTGATGGCCGCGCACGACACGTCGACGATCACGCTGTCGATGATGTGCTACCTGCTGGCGAAGAACCCGGAGTGGCAGGAGAAGCTGCGCGCGGAGTCGCTGGCCCTCGGCGGCGACGACCTGACGGGTGCCGAGCTCGACTCCCTGGTCTCGCTGGACCTCGCGATGCGCGAGACCCTGCGGATGTACGCGCCGGTCGGTCAGCTCGCCCGCATCACGGTGCGCGACGCCGACCTGCAGGGCTTCCACATCCCCGCCGGCACGCTGATGTCGCTCGGCATCCACGCCTCGCAGCGCATGGAGCCGTGGTGGGACCGGCCCGACGAGTTCGACCCCGACCGCTTCGCCCCCGAGCGTGCCGAGGACAAGTCGCACCGCTTCGCGTGGATGCCCTTCGGCGGTGGCGTCCACAAGTGCATCGGCCTGCACTTCGGCGGCATGGAGGTCAAGGCGATCATGCACGCGATGCTGCGGCGCTTCCGCTGGTCGGTGCCCGAGGGCTACGTCATGCCCGTCGGGCTGACGACGGGTCCGACGCCGGCCGACCACCTGCCGCTGCGCCTCGAGCGGCTCGCCCCACAGGACTGAGGGCGCCGCGGGCCGCGGTCACCGACGACGGGACGCCCGTCGTCGGGCAGGTCCCTTCGTCGCGGGGCCGGAGGAGTCCGGTGGCGGGCCGCCTCGACGGGGCGTGCGGGAGCTGTTGGCCGTGCGTCCGCGGACGATGCCGATGAACTCCTCCATCAGCTCCGGTGTGTCGGCGTCCGGCCAGGTGAGGACGACGCTGGACTGCGGCGCGTCGAGGACCGGCCGGTGGGTGAGGTCCCGCCGGTGGTGCAGGCGCGCCAGCGACTGGGGCAGGAGCAGCAGGCCGACGCCCGCGGCGACGAGCTCGATCGCCTGGGCCGTCGTCGCCGGGTCGGACGCCGCTGGTCGGCCCGGCCTGTCCCCGGGCCAGGGGAGGGTGTCGTCCCGCGGTCGCAGGACGATCTCGTCGTCCAGATCGTCGAGCGCCGCCTCGTCGACCGCGGTGAGCACGTGGTCCTTCGGCGCGACGGCCACGGTGGTCTCGGTGTAGAGCGGGATCGCGTGCAACCCGGTGCGGTCGATCGGCAGCCGGACCACGCCGGCGTTCACCGCGCCGGCCCGGATCCGTTCGACCACCTCGTCCGTGTCCGCGCCGACGAGCTCGAGGGGGACGTCGGGGCGGCGCTCGGCCCAGATCCGTGCCCACTTGCCCGGCGTGGCGCCGGGGACGTAGCCGAGCCGGAAGGACGCGGTCTCGCCCGGCTCGGTCACGGGGTCAGGCTATCGGCCGGCCGGACCCCGATAACCTGGACCGATGGCGCGGCAGAGGGCGACACAGACGATGAAGCCCGCGACGGCGGCGAAGAAGCTGGGCGTGCACCTCGACGCCACGCCGGCCGAGTTCCGCGACGGCGTGATCTCCCGCGACGAGCTCGACGCCCTGCAGGCCGACCCGCCGGCGTGGCTGCGCGAGCTGCGGCGCGACGGACCGCACCCGCGTCCCGTCGTCGCGGACCGGCTCGGGGTGTCGATCTCCGGTCTGGCGCGGGCCGAGATCACCGAGCCGCTGACCACCGCGCAGATCGCGGCGTTGAAGGAGGAGCAGCCGGAGTGGCTGCGCCGCGAGCGGGACCTCCGCGCCGAGGTGCAGCGCGAGGAGGCCCGGCTGCGCGCCGAGCGCTCGGGCGGCGGGGACACCCGGTAGGCGACCGCTCGCCGGGATCACCTCCTGACGGTGTAGTGCAGGTGCAGGACGCGGTCGCCTTGGACGATCGTGTCGGCGTCGTCGAGCAGCACCGTGCCGGCGTGCGCGCCGAAGAAGCGGACCCCCTCGCCGAGGACCACCGGGACGACGTCCATGGCGACCTCGTCGACCAGCCCGGCCGCGAACGCCTGGCCGCCGAGGTCGCCGGCGGAGACGACGACGAGCCCGTCGCCGGCGAGCTCCTTCGCCCGCGCGATCCCGGACTCGACGGAGTCGGCGACGTGGAACGGGGCGTCCGGGTGCGCGGCGAGCCAGTCCTCGGGCAGCGGCCGGTGGGTGACGACGACGAGCTGGTCGCCCGCCGCGGTCTTGCCGTCCCACCCGTCGGTGGTGTCGAAGAGGTGGCGGCCGATCAGGGTGACGGCGACCGCGTCCCAGAACGGCTGGACGTGGTCGTGCGAGGCGGGCGAGACGCGGAACGTCCAGCCGCTCGGCCGGGCGATCAGCTGCTCGTCGCCGTTGAAGTACCAGTCGAACAGGGGGCCGACCGAGTCGTCGGGGCGGGCGATGAACCCGTCGACCGAGACCACGGCCTGCATCACGACACGTGCCATCGAACGCTCCTCATGCCTCGTGGTGCCGCAGCCAGGCGACGTAGTCGGGGACGGCGCGATCGACGTCGTAATCGGGGACGAAGCCGGTGTCGCGCTGCAGGCGGGTGATGTCGAGGTGGCCCTCGGGCGGGCGGCCCGTGCTGTGCCCGGGTGGCAGGGTCAGGTCCGCGCCCGGAACGGCCTCGTTGATCGCCGCGACCACCTCGGCGTAGGGCACGAGCCGTCCGCTCGAGACGTTGTAGACGGTGTGCTCGAGGCGGTCGGCGAGCATCAGCAGCGCGATGGCCCGGCCGCAGTCCTTGACGTAGCAGAGGTCGGTGGCGTCCTCGGCGTGCGCCGGCGGGCGGGGTGGCGTGAGGTCGGGGTCCGCGTCGCGCACGGCGGCGCTGAGCAGCCGCGGGAGCGCGAAGAACGGCGAGTCGGGCAGCCCCAGCGGGCCCCAGACGGTGCCGATGCGCAGGTTCACCACGTCGAACCCCGCGTGGGCACCGGCCAGGCTGCTGAACAGCTCGGCGGCCTTCTTGAACACCGGGATCTGGTGCGGGGCCACCGCCGGGAGCGGGGCGTCCTCGCGCCACGGCGGGTCGTCGACGCCCAGGTACGCCGCGATCGTGCTGGCGACCGCGAACCGCCGCACGCCCCACGTGGTCGCGGCCTCGAGCGCGTTGAGCAGCGCGGTGCACTCGGCGCGGAGGTAGGCGACGGGGTCGGGCGCGTCGTGCGGCGCCGCGGCGAGGTGGACGATGCCGGTGATCGGGTGCCGAGTCCCGAGGTCGAGGAAGGCCGCGCCGTCGGTGGTGTCCAGCGGCTCGACGACCAGACGGTCGGCCGGCTCGTCGGCGAGGAAGGACGGCAACCGGGTCGAGCGGTGCGCGGTGAGCACGACCGGCTCGCCGAGGTCGAGCAGCGCCCGTGCGGTGTGCGACCCGATCGAGCCCAGGCCGCCGGTCACGAGGATCATGCTCGCGGACGTTAGGCCGGGGCAGCCGTCCCCTCTTGTACGGAACGGCCACGCGTCCGCAGCATGGGCATGTAGGCGGCGGTGTGGTCGTGGTCGTCGGCGCCCCCGCAGGCCGCGCGGTACTGCGCGAGGAACTCCGCGGGCGTCACGCCCGTGAGCCGCCGGCACTCCCGCGTCAGGTGCGCCTGGTCGTGGTAGCCGGTGTCGACCGCCCAGCCCGCGAGGTCGGCGGGCGCGCCCCGGTCGACCGCCGCCTGCACGCGGGCGGTGAAGCCGTGGAAGCGCAGGATGCGCTGCAGCTCCTTCGGCCCGACCCCGGCCGCGGCACGGCAGCGTCGCCGCAGCTGGCGCTCGGACACCGGCAGCAGGTCCGGGAGGGCGGCCGTCCCGCCGCGCCACGGCATCAGGTGCCGGACGGCCTCGTCCACGAGCGGGTCCCGCGCGTCGACGGAGCGCGCGACGAACGCCTGCAAGCGGTCGAGTGCGGCCTGAGGTGACGGCGCATCGCCGAGCAGGTCGGTCAGGCGGGCGGGGTCCCGCCACAGCGCCGAGCCGGCCAGGTCCTCGTCCACCAGCTCGTCGGCCGGTATGCCGGCGAGACCACCGAGCACACCGGCACGCAGGCGGACGCCGACGACCGTCCGGCCCGCCGGGATGTCCCGGTGGGTCGCCGCGGTCAGCGTGCCGAGCAGTCGCGGCTCCTCGCCGAGGACACAGCGCACCTCGGCCCCGCCGTGGGGCACGTGGCGCTGCGCGACCGGCTCGGCACCGACCCGCTGGATCCACACCGACGACGCGATCGCGGCGAGCGCCGGCATCGGCGCCCGGTCCTGGTACGTCGACCCTGCCACCTCGGCATCCTCTCTCGTGGGTGAGGACACCCGCCGCTACGCGGCCCGATGCCGCGCCTCACTCCTGGTGGAGGTCCCACTTCTCCCGCAGCATCCGTGCCTTGCGCCGCTCGTCCTCGGCAAGGTCGCGGATCCGCTGCGTGACGTGGGGACTGTCGGGCCGCCCGGTGCCGTCCGAGCGGGACGGCCGGGTGTCGGCGACGCGATCGAGTGCCCGAGCGACGTGATCGGCGGTCGCGGCGAGCTCGGCCGCCACGGACCGGGCGTCCGTCGCCGCTCCGGCCGCCCGGTCCGATGCGCCGGTCTCACGGTCGATCTCACCCTGGTCGCGTCGGGCCCGCAGGCGTGCGAGCGTGGCGCGCGAGCGGCTGAGACGAGCGACCGACCGGGCGACCGCGTCGCGGGCGTGGTTCAGGGTGTCCTCGGCGCGATCGAAGACACTCGCCGTCGACACGCCCGCCGCCCGCGCGAGATCGTCGATGGCGACCTCGCGGATGTCGGCGAGATGCTCGCGCTCGTCGGCCTGCTTCTCGCGGAGGTCGGCCTCGGCCTCTCTGTCGTCGGCCTCGGACTCGCGCTCGTCGGCGGCGGCGTCGCGGGCGTCGGCCCGCGCGTCCCGCTCGTCGGCGGCGGCGTCGCGCTCGTCCGCGCGGGCGTCCCGCCGATCGGCGGCGACCTCTCGGGCGTCCTGCCGCGCCTGATCCGGCGGCACCGGGCGCACCGGCCCACGCCCAGCGCTCCCGTTGACCGCGGCCTCGGGAGGCTCCGACCTCTCGCTCACGGCGTCCCCGGGCCCTCAGCGCCCGGCGGCCCGCGCGTCCCGCCGTGTCCCGTCTCCGACGCCCACCGCGGTGGGGTGCTCGGACGGTGGCGACGCCTCCGCTCGCAGCCGCTCCTGCACGTCGCGCTCGTACCGGGCGAAGCGACCGGCCCTCACCGCGACGTCGAGATGATGGGCCCGGTCCTGGCCCGGCAGCGCTGCCATCGCCCGACGACCGGCGTCGATGCCCTCGAAGGTCTCGGCCACCATCCCGGCGGTGTCGGCCATGTAGGCGCGGACCGCCAGCCACTGGCCCTGGACGGCCCGGAAGCGCTCCCGTGCCGATTCCCGCGGGTGGGAGGGCCGATCGTGTAACAACTCCATGGCCGCACCTCACCGAGAGCCGGCCCCGCCCGACGCCCCGACCGGCGTCGGGCCGGGCGCCGAAGGAACCCTCAGCCTGGAGCACGGCACGGGCCCGCACAAGGAGCCGCCCGTGGCGCCTGGCAGGTGACGGGTGACCTCGGAGGCGACCCCGTGCCAAGGTGGGTCCGTGCTCGACGCGGAGCAGGTGGCGCAGGCCTACGCCCGGTGGATCGCGCACGGCGAGCCCGCGTTCCAGGCGATGATGCGTCCCGATCTGCACGACCACGTCAGCGGGCGACGTGGGCCGGAGACCTGGGACATGGTCTGGGGCTGGATCGAGGCCGCCTTCGACGAGCGCCGGGCGGAGCTGCACGGCTGGGGCCGGCTCGACGACGGGCGCATCGCGGTGTGGGTGACCCTGCACGGCCGTCACGTGGGTCCCGGGATGCCGTGGTTGGGGGACCGCACGCCGAGCGGCGCGCAGGTCGCCTGGAAGCAGCTGCACGTCTTCGCGACCGACGGCGAGCACCTCACTGACCACTGGGCGGTCCGCGACGACCTCAGCGTGATCGAGGCCGTGGACGCGGCGAACGGCTGATGGGCCACGTGCCTCGCGGCGGGTCCCACCGCTGGTTCCGTGGTCGGGAACGCCGACCTTGACCGTTGATCGACGCGCTCGCCAGGCTCCCCGCCGAGACGGCAGGAGGCGCCGATGACCGCCATCCGCACCACGCACGTCGGGAGCCTGGTCCGCCCGCCCGAGCTCGCCGAGATCCTGCGGGCCCGCGAGCACGGCGAGGTGATCGACCCGGCCCACCACGTCGAGGTGCTGGCGCGGTCGGTCGAGGAGGTCGTCCGCCGGCAGGTGGAGATCGGCATCGACGTCGTCAGCGACGGCGAGTACGGCAAGTCCGACAGCTGGTCGCGCTACATCCGTGAGCGCCTCGGGGGCTTCACCGTCGCGGAGTCCGCCGGGACGGTCATGGCGCGCTCCAACGTGCCGCCGGGCACCGACAAGCGCCTCTTCGGCGACTTCTACGCCGAGTACGAGGCGTCCCAGGGGTTCGTGGGCGGGGGAGGGGAGTGGACGGCGACGTCGCCGGTGCACTACACCGGCCAGGAGGCCGTCGCGCGCGACATCGCGAACCTGACCCGCGCGGCGGCGAAGACCGGTGCCGCCGGCGCGTTCCTGCCGGTGGTCGCGCCGGCGAGCGCGGTCCCGCGCCCGGTCCTGGACTTCTACGACTCCGACGAGGCGCTGTTGTTCGCCGTGGCGGACGCGCTCAACGAGGAGTACCGGGCCGTGGTCGACGCCGGGCTGACGGTGCAGGTCGACGACGCCCACTTCGCGATCACCTACGACACGATGGGCGGCGACCTCGCCGCCTACCGGGCGTGGGCGGAGGTCCGCACCGAGGCGCTGATCCGTGCCCTGGACGGGATCCCGCCGGAGCGCGCCCGCTACCACGTCTGCTGGGGGAGCTGGAACGCCCCGCACGTCGGCGACGTCGCGCTGCGCGACATCGTCGACCTCGTCCTGCGGGTGCCGGTGGGCACCTACTCCCTCGAGCAGGCCAACCCGCGCCACGAGCACGAGTGGCGCGTCTGGGCCGACGTCGAGCTCCCCGCGGGCAAGGTCCTCATGCCGGGCCTGGTCAGCCACGCGACCAACGTCGTCGAGCACCCGGAGCTCGTGGCCGAGCGGATCGTCCGGCTCGCCGGGCTCGTCGGCCCGGAGCGCGTCATCGCCAGCAGCGACTGCGGGTTCGCGCAGGGACCGCTCGTCCGCCGGGTCCACCCGAGCATCCAGTGGGCGAAGCTCGAGTCCCTCGTCGAGGGCGCGCGGCTGGCGTCGACCCGGGTCTGACCGGCGCCCTCGACGCGTTCCGGGTCTACCGGGGGGCCGCCGGCAGGCCGGAGTGCCGACCCCCACGCCACGTCGGCAGCGGTGTGCGGGCCAGGGCCACGTCGAGCGCCCGGTCGGCCAGCACGGCGGTGGAGTCGACGACGGGTAGAGGACTGTCCTCCGGTGCGAGGAGGAGCGGCAGCTCGGTGGACGCGAGCGCGACGGCGTCACAGCCTCGCTCGGCGAGACCCTGGACGACCTCGACGCACCAGGATCGCGACGCGTCACTGGCGGCGCCGTTCACCAGCTCCCCGAGGATGATCCTGTCGAGCCGCTCCGCGTCCCCGGGCGCCGGGGTCTCGACCTCGATCCCGTCGGCGCCGAGCCACGTCGCGTAGAGGGCGCTCCCGGTGACGAACGCGGTCCCGAGGACGGCGACGCGTCGGTGACCCGCCGCCCGGGCCGTCTCGGCGACGGCCCGGGCGATGTGCACTCCGGGGAGGGCCAGGTCCGGCCCCATCTCGTCGAGGACGAGGTGCACGGTGTTGTCCGGGCAGACGAAGAAGTCCGCGCCGGCCGCGGCGAGCCGCGCCACGCTCCGCGCGAGGTACGCGCGGACCGTGTCGGGATCCCCGGCCCGCCAGGCGGCCAGGTGGTGACCGAACCCGATGTAGTCGAGGCTGACGTCGGGATAGGTGTGGCCGCCCAGCTGCGCGGCGCCGGCGCGGCAGTAACGCAGGAAGCACTGGGCGGCCCCGTCCGGGTTGGCGGCCAGGATGCCGGTGTGGGGCACGGCTCCTCCCCGGTCAGACGTACTGGTCGTACTTGCCGGGGGACATCTCGTTGAGCTTCCTCATCCACGCCACCTCGGCGTCGTGGACGGGCTCGGGCAGCACCATCCCGGCCTCGATGATCCAGCTGCTGGGGGTGTCGGAGACGACCACGACGACCTGGTCCGGCGGGAGGTCGACGACGTCCTGGATGACCTCGTAGAGCTTGTCCATCAGCTCGTGGCGGGTCTGCTCGGAGCGGCCTCCGCGGCATGCGGCGCTCAGGATCAGCGACGGCTCGACACGGCCGGCCGTGTAGATCAGGCCCAGCGGCATCGGCTGGAACACGATCCGGACGAAGGGATCGGGCGCGCCGGTGACATCGTGGTGGGTGCGGGTGCACCGGGTGGCGAGCGCGTCCCGCTGCTCCTGCGTGAGGTCGATCCCGCTGGTCACGATCTGGTAGACGGGCATCGGACGTCCTTCCCTCGGGAGCGGCCCCTCCGAGTGGGGTCCGCGACGGGGACGACGATGGCGTGGGTGCCTCCAACGGCGCGCCAGGTCCGGCTCCAAGACCGAGCCAACCGACCCTCACCGGTCGGCGGGCCGCCCGTCGGCGACCACGGGCGCCCGGAAGTCCGTGACGGTCAGCCGGGCGGCGCCGCGGGCGATCCGCTCCGCGGTGTCGGCGGGGACCGCGGCGCGGGCGCGCTCGAGCAGGGCGTCGGTGCCGGCCGCGGTGGGCCAGGGCAGCCCGGCGCGGTCGATCTGTGCCCGCGCGGCCCCGTAGACGCGCAGCGCCTCGTCGTGGTGGCCCAGCAGGGCGAGGGTGTTGGCCCGGAGCTCGAGCTGCAGCGGGGCCTGCTGCCGGCCGGTGCGGTCGACGACGGCCAGGCAGGCGTCCGACCACTCCAGCGCCGTCGTCGCGTCCCCGGTGGCGAGGGCGGCCATCTGCGCGATCGCGCTCGCGATCCAGGCGCCGAACCAGTTGTCGACCGTCGATGCCTCGCGGTAGGAGACCCCGAGGGCGGCGAGGACGTCGCCCGGGTCGCCACGGCCGAGGTCGGCCATGCGGGCGCGGACCCGGTGGACCAGCGTGAGCGTCGGATCCGCCGTGCGCCGCACGATGTCGGCGGCGGCGGCGAGGGCGGTCGCCGCCTGCTCCGGTGCCCCGGAGAACCCGAGGGAGGTGGACAGGACGACGAGGGCGTCACCGGTCAGCAGTTCCTGCTCGGCGTCGAGCCGGGTGCCCGCGAGGTCCTCCAACGCCTGATCGCAGATCGGCGCGGCGAGGTCGAGACGTCGCGCGAACGCCTGCGCCGTCGCGGCGCTGATCGCCACCCGGAGCGCGGCGACGGCAGGGACGTCGCCGAGGCCGGCGGCGCACCGGGCGTGGGCGATCTCGATCCACCGCGTGCCCTCGAGCGTCGCGTCGTGCTGGAACCAGAAGAGCGCCCCGAGGTCCGCCATGATCTGGGGGCCGCGTGGCGACGGCTCCTCGATCAGGGTGTGCTGCAGCGTGCTGCGCAACGCCGCCGCGTCGTCGGCGAGTGCCCGCGAGCGCGCGAGGTCCTCGGGTGTCCCCAGGCGTGGGCTCTCGGCGACGAGGTGCTCGATCCAGGCGTCGCGCCGGTCCCGGGCGGCCGCGGTCTCGCCCGCGTCGTGCAGGGCACGGGCGGCGTGGGCCCGCACGATGGTCAGCTGCGAGAACCTCGAGGGGCGGCCCGTTCGGGCCGGTCCGCGGGCGACGAGCATCGAGCGGTGGGTCAGGTCGGCCAGCAGGTCGGCCGCGACGACGGGCGTCGTCCCGGCGACCGCGGCCGCCGCGGCGGCGGTGAACGGTCCCGGCAGCACCGCGAGGCGGCGGTGCAGGAGCCGCGCGTCGTCGTCGAGCAGCCGGTGGCTGCGCTCCACCGCGGCATAGACGCTCGGTCGGACGCCATGCCGGTGGCGACCGAGCGCGGAGAGGGTGCCCGGGTCCTGTTCGGTCTGGTCGGCGATCTCGGCGAGGGTGAAGCTCCCGGCGCGTGCGGCGGCGAGCTCGAGGGCGAGGGGTACGCCCTCCACGGCGCGGCAGACCCGGCGGGCGTCCGCGAGGTCGTCGGGGTCGGTGGGCCCGGTCGCCGCCTCCCAGCGGTCCAGGAGCAGGTCGAGTGCTGGGCTCTCGGCCTGGTCGTCGTCGGTGACGACCAGGGGCCGGAGCTCCACGAGGGTCTCGTCGGCGAGGTCGAGCCGTTCGCGGCTGGTGACGATCAGCCCGAGGTGCGGGGCAGCCCGGCACAGCGGCCCGACGAGGGAGGCCACGTCGGCCAGCACGTGCTCGCAGTCGTCGAGCAGCAGCAGCCCGTGCCGGTCGCGCAGGAAGCCCAGCACGGCGTCGCGCGGCGAGCCGGCCGCCGGCGCGGCGAGCGAGAGTCCCGTGCTGATCGCGTCGAGGACCTGGTCGCCGTCGCGGGCGGCGGTGAGGTCGACGAACCAGACGCCGTCGGTGTAGGCGTCGGCGACCTGGTGGGCGGCCTCGACCGCCAGCCGCGTCTTGCCGACCCCGGCCGGTCCGTGGACCGTCACCAGCGGTGATCGGCCGACGAGCGACGTCAACCTCTCGAGCTCCCGGTCCCGCCCGACCAGCCGGCTCGACCACCGGGGCAGATGGGGCTCCGCGGCGCGGGGGTCCGAGGGTGCCGTCGGGGTCGCTCGCAGGGACGGGTCGTCCGCCAGCACGCGGCGGTGCAGGTCGCGGAGCTCGTCGGTGGGCTCGGTGCCGAGCTCGGCGACGAGCAGCGAGCGGGCCCGGTGGAAGGTGGCGAGGGCGTCGTCGACACGGCCGGCGCGGTACGCCGCGAGCATGCGCCGCGCCCACAGGCGTTCGCGCAGGGGATGCTCGCCGAGCGCCGACTCGAGCTCGAGCAGCGCCTGCTCGGGACGTCCCAGGGCGAGCAGCGCATCGACGTGCCGCTCCGCGAGCTGGGCGCGCAGCTCCTCCAGCCGCGCCACCGTGGGGGTCGCCCAGGGCTGGTCGGCCACCGGCGCGAGCGGGCGACCCCGCCACAACTCCCGTGCCGACTCGCAGCTCCGCAGCGCCCGGCCGGCCTCTCCGCGGCCGAGCAGGGTCCCGGCCTCCTCGACGAGCGCCGTGAATCGCGACGAGTCCACCTGCGCCGCCGCGACGCACAGTCGGTAGCCGCCGGGCTCGGTGACCAGGAGCGACCACGGCTCGCCGGGCTTGCGGCCCGGTTCGAGCACCTGACGCAGGCGCCACAGATGGGACTCGAGCGTCGAGACGGCGCGCGGTCGGCCGTCGTCCCAGATCGCGTCGCTCAGCGCGTCGACGGACACCGGGCGGTTGGCGTGGATCAGGAGCACGGCGAGGGCGGCGCCCGGCCGTCGACCACCCGGGGTGCGTACCAGCCCGTCGACCTCGACCATCAGCTCGCCGAGGTCGAGGAAACGCACCGATCCGCCGTCCGCCCCCATCACCCCATCGTGCCGCACCGGCGTTGGAGCGGGCTTGGACCGGCGATGGACGTCCCCGCGCGACCGTTCCCGGGCCGCGGCCGGACACGGGCCGCCCCACGCAGAGCCGGAGAGCGCCATGGAACTCGTCTCGGAGGAGCCGGACACCGTCCTCGTCGCCGGAGCCGGCCCGGTGGGCCTGACCGCCGCTGCCGAGCTCGTCCGGCAGGGCGCACGGGTCCGGCTCGTCGACGCCCTCGGGGGCCCGTCGGGGGAGTTCCGCGCGATCACGGTGCACCCGCGCACGCAGGAGCACCTCGCGGCGATGGGCGTGCTCGACCGGATCGAGGCGCAGGCCCAGGAGATCACCGCGGTGGAGTTCCACGTGCACGGAGAGGCGGAGCCCGCCGTGCGGATGACGACGGACCACGTGGACTCCCGGTACCGGCGCATCCTCGACGTCCCGCAGGTCGACACCGAGTCGGCGCTGCGCGAGGTGGTCGCCCGGCACGGCGTCGGCATCGAGTACGGGCAGCGGGTCGACGACCTGGTCCAGGACAGCGGCGGCGTCACGGTCACCCTCACCGGCGCGGGCGGGACCGAGCAGCGCCGCTACGGCTGGGTCGTCGGCGCGGACGGCGCGCACAGCGCCGTCCGCCGGGCCGTGGGCACGCACCTCGAGGGCGAGTTCGCGGGAGAGCACTCCGTGCTCGCCGACGTCGACGTCGACACCGCGCTCCCGCCGACGGCGTTGCGCCTGTTCGTCGATCCCCGCGGTGGCGGAGGTGTGTTCCCGCTCGCCGGGGGACGCGCCAAGATCGCCGTGCGGGTCGGGACGCCCGACCCCGGGGCCTCGCCGACGGTGGAGCAGGTCCAGCGCCTGGTCGACGAGCAGATGGGTGGGCACTGGCGGCTGGGCACCGCCCACTGGCTCACCTACTTCGAGAGCCGTCATGCGCAGGTGCCGCGCTACCGCCACGGGCGGGTGCTCCTGGCCGGCGACGCCGCCCACATCCACCCGCCGGCCGCGGGTCAGGGGATGAACACCGGGATCCAGGACGCGGTCGACCTCGCCTGGAAGCTCGCCCTGGTCAGCACCGGCCGGGCGGACGAGAGCCTGCTCGACACCTACGACGGCGAACGCCACCCCGTCGGCGCCGCGGTGGTCGCCGGCACCAGCAGGCTGAACAGCCTCCTCGCCGCGGACGGACCCAGCGCTCTCCTGCGCGACCTCGGACTGCACCTGCTCGGCCACCTGCGCGCCGGGGGCGACCGACTGATGGCCCGCATGACCGAGACGACCGTCACCTACCGCGCCGAGACCGACCGCACGAGGTCGCACGCGGTCGTCGGCGACCACGCCCCGGACGTGCCCGGCCTGCGGACCGCCACCGGCGAGCCGGCCCCCCTCGACGTCCTGCTGCGTCGACCCGGCCACCTCCTGCTGGCCGTCGGCGCCGGGCCGGGCGACCTCGAGCGTCTCCGCGACGTCCTCGGGGCGCTGGGAACGGTCGTCCCCGTCGTGGCGCCATCGGTGAACATCCCGACCGGCGCCCTGGTCGATCCCGTCGGCGAGGTCGCCCGGCGCTACGGCCTCGGCGCCCACGGCTTCGCGCTCGTCCGGCCCGACGGGTACCTGGCGTGCATCTCCCGTGCCCTGGACCCACGACCGCTCCACGAGCACCTGTGCGTGCATCGCCTCGACGCCCGCCGCGCCACGGTCTGACCGGACATCGGTCGGCCGGCTCGTGGCGCCGTGGGTCCGCGGACGATGCCGACGAGCTCCTCCACCAGCTCGGGTGTGGCGGCGTCCGGCCAGGTGAGGACGACTCTGGACTGCGGCGCGTCGAGGAGCGGCCGGTGGGTGAGGTCCCGGGTGCGCGCCGAGCGCTCGGGCTGCGCTGCCACCCCGTAGGCGACCGACTCGGCCGGCCCGGGGGAGGGTGCGGTCAGGCGCGCCGCGCGTAGGCGTCGATGAAGCAGTAGAGGCCGTAGGCGGCGAGTCCCGCGCTGACGACGACCAGGCCGATCAGTCCGGCCGGGCCGTCCTCGATGGCGCGCATGGCGTGGGTGAACCCGCCGGACCGCCGGGCGTCGCCGGTGACGGCGGCCGCGGCGAACAGCACACCGACGCAGCCGGTGAGGGCCGCCCGAGCGAGGTTGCCGTAGCTGCCGGCGATGACCGCGGCACGGCGCAGCCGCGGGGTGAGCCGCTCGGCCCGCAGGTCGCCGAGGTAGGTGGTGCGCAGCCCGGTCCAGCACATCGCGACCGCCATCGCGAGCGCGACCACGGCGGCCGCGGCCACGGCGGCGCGGCCGGCGGGCAGCGCGAGGACCGACGCGACCAGGTCGTTCACCGCGTGCGGCGCCGAGGGAGGGGGCGGTCCGCCGGGGGGCGGTCCGCGCAGGGGCCCGATCGCGGGTGGCAACGCCAGCGAGGCGATCGAGAACATGGCGACGGCCTTCCCGGCAGCGCCGAGCCGCTTGCGCGTCCGCTCGCCGCCGGTGGTCCAGCCGAAGCCGATCAGGGCGGCCCGGGCCTGCCAGACGCCGAAGGCGACGAGGGCCAGGACGGACAGGCCGAGCAGCACCGCGCCGACGGGCCCGATGCCCGCGATGACGGCGATGGCTCCTTCCTGGTCGGCGTGGACCGTGCTGCTCCCCGTCATCAGGACGACGGCGAGCCCGGCGAGCAGGAGGTGCAGGACCCCGTAGGCCACGAGACCGGCCCGGCCGAGGACCTCGATGCCGTGGTTCCCCGCGTCACCGGCCCCGCCGGTCGCCCAGGTGGAGACCGAGCGCGCCCTGCTCCGCAGGCGTCCGGACCACGGCGCGGCGACCACGGACGTCGTGGGCAGGCCGTCCGCCGGGCCGGGACGCGACGTCGTCGACGTGCGTCGAGCGCGAACGGCGGGGGACACGGTCGTGAGCTCCAGATCGGGGCCGGCAGCGGGTCCGCGCCCGACAGGCCGCGTGATGCGAGAGTGCCCCGCACGCCACGGATCGGCACCTCGGGATGCTGAAGCGTTCCTGAAGAGGTCGGGCGCCGGCCCCCCAGGCCGGCCGGGGCCGTCAGGGAATCCCGACGAGGCCGTTGCGGATGGCGTCGCTGAGGGCGTGCGCCGTGCCGGGGGACGAGCAGGGAGCCACTCCGACGCCACCCCAGCGAGAGCGGGACGCCGAGCGCGATCTGCACGACCAGCAGGCCGATCACGACGCCGACGATCGGGGTCGCCGCGCCGGCCGCGAGCACGATCGGCAGGTGCCACAGGCCCCAGAGGGCGGAGACGTAGATCGCCGAGAGCCACCCCGTCCCGCGGTCCGTGCGGTGCTAGTAGCTGTCGAGGACGCCGCGGAAGACGACCTCCTCGACGACGAACACCGCGGGCAGGCAGAGCAGGAACCCGTAGGCGCCCGACAGCAGGCCGCTCCCCGCCGGCGTCGGACCGGGTCCGCCGCGGGTCGACAGGTTCAGGAGGTCGAGCACGACGCCGAGGGCGCAGACGACCACCACGCAGATCACCAGCTGGCGGACGGTGACGCGTCGGGCGGCGCGGAGCTGGAAGGCGACGACGAACGGGATGCTGAGCAGCAGGTACACGTTCGTGAGCCGCGGCTCGACCGAGGAGGAAGCATTCGCCCCGGCCGGCCCGAGCGCGAGAGATCCGGTGCCGGAGATCAGTCCAGCCGTGCGGCGGTCACGGCCGCGGCGGCCGCGAAGATCGCCACCAGGGCGAGCTCCGTCGCGGGCAGGAGGTCCGGGCTCGGGCGGCACGGGTCGGCGGCGATCACGACGACCGTCGAGACACCGACCGCGACCAGGGCCATGCCCATCGACAGCGCGGGCAGCCGGTCCGGGGCCGACGGGCGACGCTCGCGCATACGCGTCGCGAACCGGCGGGCCAGGAGCCCGACCACGAGGACCGCACCGACGGCGGCGAGGCTGGCCACGTCGAGGCCCTGCAACCCGGTCGTGGTGCCCGTGCGCAGCCGGATGTGGTCGTGCATGCCGGCCGAGAACACCAGCACCGTCAGCGGGCAGACCAGGACGACGAAGGCCCGTTGCAGCAACGAGAAGGCGCTGCGGGTCTGACCGGTCTCGTCGGGGACGTCGCGCTCGACGGCGTGGAGCAGGACGAGCAACGAGTACAGCAGCGTGAGCACGGCCGCGGCGAACCCCAGCCCGGCCGCCGTCTCCAGCGAGGACGCGCGCCCGAGGCTGGTGGGGTCTCCGGCGGCGAGCGCGAAGCTCATGCTCGCGGCGACGAGGCAGACGAAGGCGCTGACCGTGGGTCGGTACGCGACGGCGAGATCGCCGTACGAGCTCCGGGCGCCGATCCGCGCCGCGATCAGGGCGACGAGCCCCGCGAACGCGAACCCCGCCAGCACACCGGACAACTGCGAGTAGAACCCGGCGGCGTCACGCAGCGCGCTCAACCCGGACGGGTTCGGCACGCACGGTGCCGGCGGTGTCGTCACAGACGCGAAGGGTGGCCGGTCCGCTCACGGGACGCCAGCGTCGAGGACACCGGGTCGTCGACGGTGGCCCTCGTCGACGCCGCGGTGCGCGTCGGTCCGGACTAGTGGTGAACGGCGGACTGGTGCTGGAACAGGACGAGCAGTTTGCCGGAGTCGCAGAATTCACGGAAGGCGACGGCGAGGCCGTTGCGCAGGGTCCAGAGCTGGATGAAGGCGACGTCGAAGGTCTGGTCGCCGAGCCGGCCTCGGTGGTGCCCTTCCACGAGGACCCGGTCGTTCTCGTCGGCGGAGAACTGCTCGGGTTCGACCCGGAACTCGGTGTACGTCTCCTGCAACGTCCCGAAGAACTGCAGCACCCCGTCCGGGCCGCGGTAGGTACCGCCCTCGGGGAGCTCGTCGGGGATGTACCACTCGATGTCCGGGTCGAACAGGCCGAGAAGCGTGGGCATGTCCTGCTCGGCGAAGGCCTGGTACCCGGCGACGACGATCTCTGTGTTCGTTGGCATGCCGCGAGGCTAGGAACGGCCTCGCGCCCGCAGCCATCGTCAAGACTGTGTAGGCCGGGGCCGGGGCCGGGCCGGATGTGACCTGGACCCTGCGGGCGGCTCCGCCCCGGTGCGCAGCAGCCCGTGGTGCAGGGCCCATCGCGTCGCCTCGGTGCGGTTCCGGACATCGATCTTCGCGTAGACGTTCGCGGTGTGCCGGTTGACGGTGGCGATCGAGATCGACAATTCTCGGGCGATCTCCTTGCTGGTCCGTCCCGCCGCCACTTCGACGAGGACGTCGCGCTCGCGGGCGGTGAGACCACCCGCGATCCCGGGGGAGGAGGTCGCCCGCAGCAGGAGGTCCCGGGCCAGCTCCTCGTGACGGCCCATGCCGAGCGTGTGGTAGGCCGCGACGGCGTCCTCGAGGAGCTCGGCGGCGACGGCGCGATCCGCGGGATCGCCGCGCTCGAGGAGCACCCAGGCGTGCAGCCGGCACGTCTCGGGCCGCTCGATCCGGTGCCGGATCGTGGCGGCCTGCCGGTGGGCCCGGCGGAAGTGCTCGTCCGCGCGCGCCGCGTCTCCGGCAGCGTGCGCGGCGAGGGCGGCCACCGTCTCCACCAGGCGATTGTCGTAGCCGCGCAGCACGTTCCCGGCCGCGAGGGTGCGCAGGACCGCGGGGTAGTGGCGGGCGGCGTGTTCGTGGTGGCCGCGGATGACCAGGCCCTCGACGGTCGCGAGCAGACTCGTCCAGCTCCCGAGGCTCGCCGGCCTGCCGGAGATCGGGAAGCGGTCCGCCGCGTCTCGCAGCAGCCGCCGGCATCCACGGTCGTCGTGCTGGTGGGCGCGCAGCAGGAAGGTCATCGCCCAGCACGCGCCGGCCAGGATGCCGGCCGGGTCCTCGGACATTCCCTGTCGGTAGTGCTCGTCGGCCCGCGACCAGTCGCCCCTCCAGAACGCCGCCAGGCCGAGCCAGGCCCGGGAGTCCGCGGTCCACGGCAGTCCGAGTGCGTGACACCGCTCGAGGTCGGCCCGGGCGGCCGCATCGATGGCGTCGACGTCGCCGCGGGTGATCTGACTCAGCACGGCGGCACGGCCCCGCATGAACGCACCGCCGTAGTGCCCCAGTCGCTCGACGAGTGCGCCGAGCTCGGTGTCGATGGCGGCGACGGCGTCGAGTTCGCCCGCCAGGACGTGCGCGAACTGGACGAAGCCCAGACCGTCGGCGAGCTCCCACAGCGCACCGGAGGCGCGGGCGGCGACGGCCGCCCGCCGTCCGTGGCGGACCGCGTCCGCCGGTTCCACCACCGACCAGAGGTGCACGGTGCGCGCGAAGGACGCCGCGGCCCGGGCGGCGTCGCCCCCGATCTCCTGGGCGACGACGAGCGCCTCGGCAGTGAGCCGCTCACCGGTGTCGTGGTCGCCGGCAAAGGTCGCGCACTTCCCGCCGAGGGCGAGCAGGCGGACGCGGTCGGCGCCCTCCTGGCCGGCGAGGGCCGCGAGTCCCGTCCGCACGGCCGTCTGGCACTCGTCGTACCTGCCCGACCAGAAGAGGTTTCCCGCCGCCTCCGTGCAGAGTGTGCCGATCGCGGCCCGCTCCTCGGCCGCACCGAGGACGTGGATCGCCTGGTGCCACGCATCTTGGGCCTCGTCCCACCGGCCCAGCCCGCACAACACGCGAGCTCGGCGCTCGAGGAGCTGGATCCACGCCGCGTCCCGTCGTGGGCCGACGAGCCCCAGCGCGATCTCCAGGTGCGCGAGGGCGTCCTCGAACGCCGCGGCGCGCTCGGCGTGTGCTGCCGCGGCATCGAGGTGGGTCAGCAGCCGTCCTGGGTCGGCGTCGTTGCCGGCGCGACAGAGGTGGTGCACCAGCTCGGCGGCGCGGACCCCGAGTCGGTCGCCATCGGTGGACTCGATGGCTGCGGCGACCGACGCGTGCAGGCGCTGTCGGCGCAGGGGTGTCATTCCCGCGAGGACGGCGAGGCGCATGAGCTCGTGCCCGAAGTGGTGCTCGGTCACACCGGGGCCCGCCGTGGCGACGAGCAGGTCGGCGCGGCTCGCCTCGTCGACGGCCCGGACGAGGACGTCCGGCGTCGTGGCCAGCGCCTCGGAGAGGATCTCCATCGAGGCGTGCCCGGCCACGGCCACCGTGTCGAGGACCTCCTGGGCCACGGGGCTCAGGTCCCGCACCCGCATCGCGGTGATCCGACGCACCGCGGGTGGGACGGGGAGGTCCGCGTCGGCGCCGAGCTCGAGCCACACCCCCTGCGAGTCGCCGGTGGCGTCCCGGGCGGACAGGTGACGGAAGACCTCCGCGACGAAGAAGGGATTGCCGCCGGTCAGCTCGTGGCACCGCGCGACGACGCGCTCCGGCGGCGGACGCCCGCCGAGCGCGGCGAGCATCTCGCCGACCTCGGAGCGGTCGAGAGCCCGGAGCGCGATGTGCTCGGAGAGCCCGTGCCGCCGCCACTGCTCGACGGCTTCCTCGAGCGGGGTGGGCATGCCGTCGTCCTCCGGACGGAACGTCGCGACGACCAGCGTCGGTGTCCCGGCCAGCCGAGGTGCGAGGTGGCTGATGAGCAGGAGGGTCGCGGTGTCGGCCCAGTGCAGGTCCTCGAGCACCAGGAGGGCCGGCGCGACGGTACCGAGCCGGCGCAACGCCTCGGTGACGGCCGAGAACACGAGCCGGCGTTCGTGCCCGGGAGGGACGGCGACCGGCGCCGGGGTCGTGGGGAACCACCGCCGGAGCTCGGGCACGAACCGCGCGATGTCGCCGGCGCCGGGACCGAGCACGTCGACGAACTCGGCGATCGGCAGGGAGTGGTACAGCTGCTCGATCAGCTCGACGAACGGTGCGAACGGAGCCTCGTCGCCGTGGCGGGCGCCGCCGACCGCGACCCGGAATCCGCGCTCGGAAGCCGTCCGCCCGAGCTCGTCGGCGAGCGTCGTCTTCCCGAGGCCGGCCTCCCCGTCGATCAGGAGCAGACCCCCGCGGCCCGCCGCCGTCGCGTCCAGCCTCGCCGTGGCGACCCGCCACGACCCGACACGACCCACGAACGGGATGCGGCTGACCAGGCCCACGCACACCTCCGCGGACCCGCTCCCGGCGACCGGTGCCGTGAGCCCGACGTAGCAAGGGGATCGTCCGTCATCGGGGCTCGCTCCGACAGCCCCCACGGCACCGGGCCGCCGATCGACGGCGCGCCACGCACGGCCACGCCCGCCGGGCCGTGAGGGCCGTGAGGTGCCGTCACCCTCCTCGCCGTCGGCGGCGCCCCATCACAGACTCGGGAGGAACACGGCCGGCGTGGTCCCGCAGGCCGCCCGGAACGGCCGGCTGAAGTGACGGGAGTCCGCGAACTGCCACCGCGCCGCGATGTCCGCGATGCGGGCCGACGGTCCCGTGGCCATCAGCTCGGCGCGTGCCCCCCGCCGGCGTCTAACCGGGCGAGGCGAGGCGGTCCCAGTGCTTCTCGATCTGCTCGAGGGCCTTGCGCATCATCGATCGGGTCACCGCTCGTGCGAGGTCGGTGTCGTGCGCGCGATAGGCGTCGACCAGGTAGGCGTAGTCGCGCGCGGATTCATCCATGCGACCCGGGAGGGACAGCCCGAAGCGGCGCAGACGGTGGATGCGCAGCCCGAGTGAGTTGATGAGCGGCCCGACGCTGCGGTTCGGGCAGATGTCGGCCTCGACTTCGCGGAAGTCCACTGTGGCGTCGAAGTAGCCCAGACTGTCGCCACTTCGCCGGGCACGTTCCATCGCCTCGAGTGGACGCGCGAGGCGCTCGACCCGTGCCCGATCGGTGCCTTCGGTGATCGACTCGGCGATGAGGCCGTAGAGGCTGGCGCGGACCGCGTAGAGATCGCGGACCTCCGGCAGGGAGAGTTCCGCGACTCGGGGTCGTCGCCGGGGCTCGATGTCGACGAGACCCTCGCTGCGCAGGACGGCGAGCGCCTCCCGGACCGGGGTCCGGCTCGTGCCGAACCGGCGCCCGAGATCCGCCGAGGTCAGCTGGTGCCCGCTCGCCAGCTCACCGTCGATGATCTCCCGGGCGAGCGTCGACACCATGTGCTGGGTGAGCTCGCCGTACCCGGACAGGGACGGTGACCGGTGCAGGGCGCGGTCCAGTGCGCGCGTCGACGAGTCGGAGGGTCCGGCGCTGTCCACCGGCACACTCTAGCGATCACGTCCTCCCGGAATCTGTCGCCAGATTCCTTGCCGTATCCGTGCCAGGCGACCTACTGTCCGACGAGAGCACTCAAATGTCGACAGATTGAGGTCAGCGTTGACGGCGACGACGACACGAGCGACGGCGCAGGCCGTCCGGGACCTGCTGCCCGAGATCGCGGAGATCACCGGGGACGAGCTGCGCGACGCGGTGACCGACATCTGGCTGCGGGCGTGGACCTCCAGCGTGTGGGAGGACCTCGAGGTGGTCCCGAAGTCGCCGGAGCTGCCGGCCTTCCGCACGCTCGCGGTGCACTCCCGCTCGGTCGCCCGGATCGCGGCGGGGATGGCGGAGACGGTTCGGGAGCTCCACGGGGTGACCGTCGACCGCGACGCGACGCTCGCGATCGCCCTGCTTCACGACGTCTGCAAGCTCCACGAGTTCGAACCCGCTCCCGAGGGCGGGTGCCGCTTCTCGACGACCGGCCGCCTCTACCAGCACGGGTTCCTGGGTGCGCACTGGATGCTCGAGGCAGGCCTCGACGAGGAGCTCGTCCACGCGGTCATCGCGCACACCCCGCACTCGTCGGTGGTGCCGCGCACGCAGGAAGCAGTGCTCGTGCACTACGCCGACTTCGCCGACTCCGACGTCCAACTGCTCGACGCCGGCGCCCGCCTGTTCTGCAAGAGGCGCTCGTGAGCACCGGCGGCCGGTTCGACCTCACCGGTCTGCGCCGGTTCGCCGCCTCCGTGCTGGACGGCACGGGGATGCGGCCCGACGACGCAGAGCTGCTGGCCGGGTCCCTCGTGGAGGCCGACGCCACCGGGGTGGCGACCCACGGCCTGACCCGGCTGACCGCCTACGCCGCCCAGCTGCGGGCGGGCCAGGTGAACCCCGCACCGGAGGAGCGGACGCTGTCGGAATCGGCGTCGGCGCTCCTGGTCGACGCCGACCGCGGCTTCGGGGTCCCGGTCGGGGTCCGGACACTGCGGCGGCTGATGGCCAAGGCACGGGAGACGGGCGTGGCCTACGGCGGCGTCACCGCCGTCGCCCACTTCGGGGCCGCCGGCTACTTCACGAGGATGGCCGCACGCGAGGGGTTCCTCGCCCTGGCGATGAGCAGCACCTCCCCCTCGGTCGTGCCGTTCGGGGGGCGGGAACCGCGGATCGGCAACAGCCCGATGTCGTTCGCCGCCCCCGGCGTGGCGGAGCCGGAACTGGTCCTGGACATGGCGCAGTCCATGAGCTCGCGCGGCCGGATCAAGGTCTTCGCCACCGAGGGCCGTGACCTGCCCGAGGGGTGGGCGGTCGACGCCGCCGGTCGGCCGACGCGCGACCCGGACGCCGCCCTCGCGGGAGGGGCGCTCCCCAGCGGCGGGCACAAGGGCGCGGCCCTGTCCCTCATGGTCGAGATGCTGGCGTCGGGACTCACCGGAGCCCACCTCACCCGCGACATCCGGCACTCGGGGTTCACTGCGGCCGGCAGCCCCGACCTCTCCGCCGACGTCACGGTCGGGAACGCCTATCTCGTCCTCGACACCGACGTCTTCGGTGACGCCGCCGAGGTTCGGAAGCGCGCCACGGGCATCGCCGAGCACGTCCGGAAGTCCACCCCCGCGGACGGTGTCGACCAGGTGCTCGCGCCCGGCGACCCGGAACGCCGCCGCCTTGCCGACGCGGCCGCCCACGGCGCCCCGCTCTCCTCGACCACGGTGGACGAGCTGCGGCGCCTCGCGCGTGACCTCGGCCCGACCTTCCCCGCCCCGCTCGACGCCGACCAGGGAGCAGACCATGGACACGGAAGCGCTGAGATCACCGGCCGCCGGGACGACCGGTGACGACGACGGCCGCACGGGACGCCGGGACCGCCGGCGCACGATCATCGCGGCGTCCGCCGGCAACTTCGCCGAGTGGTACGACTGGGGCGTCTACGGCGTCGTCGCCACCCTCATCGCGCAGAACTTCTTCCCACCCGGCAACGAAGCCCTCGCGCTGCTGAGCGCCTACGCGGTCTTCGCCGTCTCCTACCTCACCCGCCCGCTCGGCACGGTGATCTTCGGGCACATCGCGGACTCGGTCGGGCGGGCCCGGGCCCTGTCGTTGACGATCATGATCACCTGCGGCGCGACGGCCCTCATCGGACTGATCCCGACCTACGCCACCATCGGTGTGGCGGCGCCGATCCTGCTCCTCGCGATGCGGCTCATCCAGTCGCTGGGGACCGGCGGCGAGTACTCGACGGCGATCTCGTTCGTCTACGAGCACGGACCGCGCGGGCGGAAGGCACGCTCGGTCGGGGTCCTCACGGCGGTGACCTTCCTCGGCCTGCTCACCGGCTCGGTCCTGGCCACGGCGCTCTCCGCGATCCTGCCCGAGGAAGCATGGGCCACCTGGGGATGGCGAGCGCTCTTCCTGCTGTCGTTGCCGATGGGCCTGATCGGGCTCTACCTCCGCCGCCGCACCCAGGACGGTGCGGAATTCCGAGCACTGCAGGAGACGCAGCGTCGGAAGACGTCGGTGGCGTCGTCCCCGGTGCTCGAGGCCCTGCGGACCTCGGGCGGTCGCATCCTGCTGTTCGTCGCGTTCCTGGGGTCCTGGTCGATCGTGTCGGCGACCCTGACGTCCTATCTCGCCACGTTCCTCAAGCAGAACGACGCGCTCAGCGAGACCCAGGCCTATGCGGCCAACACCGTCGGCGCGGCGACGGTGGTCGTGGTGGTGCTGGCGTTCTCGCTGGTCGCCGACCGCCTCGGACTGCGGCGGTCGACGATCGTGGCCAGCCTGGTCGTCGCCGTGACCACCGTCCCGGCGTTCGTGCTCGTGGGCTCCGGGGTCGCCGGGGCCTTCATCGGCGCCTTCGTCCTCGGAGCGGGCAAGGGCGTACTCGCCGTCCCCCTGCTCCTGGCGGTCAGCCAGATCTTCCCGGCGAGCATCCGGGTCAGCGCCGGCGGGCTCTCGTACAACATCTCCCAGTCCGTGCTGGGCGGTACCGCCCCGCTGATCGCGGTCGCGCTGAACGAGCTCGTCGGGTCCTCCCTGGCCTTCTCCGCCTACATCGTGGCGTCCTCGCTCGTGACGCTGCTCATCATCCTCACCGCGGGACGGCGCTGGATCAGCGACTCGGCGGAGCACTCGGGCGACGTCGGCTCCCTCGCCCCGGGACACGACCGGTGACCGCCGGGGAGGCCGGGCCCGCTCCGCGCAGCGTGTCCGTCGGCGTCGTGCCGGGAGACGGGATCGGCCCGGAGCTCGTCGCGAGCGCCTGCGAGGTCCTCACCGCGGCGGCGGGAGGCGGCGTCCGCTTCCGATTCGAGATCGAGGACGCCGGTGCCGACACCTACCGGCGCACCGGGCAGGCCCTCGACCCGCAAGCCCTCGATCGACTCCGCGGTCGTGACGGCATCCTCAAGGGCCCCGTCGGCCTCCCCGGCGTCCGCCGGCCCGACGGCACGGAGGCCGGGCTCCTCGGCGGTGTCCTCCGCGGCGGCCTGGACGCCTACGTCAACGTCCGGCCCATGCGTCTGCTGCCCGGGGTGCGCAGCGCGCTGCGGGGCAGCCCGACGATCGACCACGTCATCGTCCGTGAGAACACCGAGGGCCTCTATCTCGCCCGCGGGCTCGGGGTCGGTAACGAGCGCGCCGTGGCCGACCAGCTCCTCATGACCCGTCACGGGGTGGAGCGCGCCGTCCGGTACGCGTTCGGCCTCGCCCGGCGCCGCGATGGTGCCCCCGTGGACGGCGTCCACCGCGTGACCTGCGTCGACAAGTCGAACGTGCTGCGCTCCTTCGCCTTCTTCCGAGCGATCTTCGACGAGGTCGCCGGCGAGTACCCCGACGTCGAGGCCGACCACCGATATGCCGACGCCGCCGGCCACGACCTCGTCGCCCGCCCCGAGCACTTCGACGTCCTGGTCATGGAGAACTTCCTCGGGGACGTGCTCTCCGACGTCGCGGCGGCGACGGTCGGAGGTCTCGGGATGTGTCCCGGAGGCAACATCGGCGACGACCACGCCTACTTCGAGCCCATCCACGGCAGCGCACCGCACCTCGCAGGACGGGATCTCGCCAACCCCGTCTCCCAGATCCTCGCCGCCGCGATGCTGGCCGACCACGTCGGCGAGCCCGCCGTCGGACACCTCATCCGGGACGCGGTCACCGACGCCTTCGCCACCGGGCAGATCGAGATCCTCCCGAACGGCTCGCCGAAGGAAGGGACCAGCGCCGTCACGCGCGCTGTGCTCGCCGCTCTGCACCGGTGAACCGCCCGGCGCGAACAGGCCGCGGTCCTCGCACGAGGTCTGTCACGATCGGGCGACGCCCGGCACGACACCCCGGATCGGAGCTGCCCCATGGCGACGTTCGTGCTCAGGCTCCAGGCCGCTCGCCCGGACTTCGCGCTCACCATGAGCGACGAGGAACGCGAGATCATGGGGCGCCACGCGGCGCACTGGCAGCCCTACATCGACGCGGGCCGGATGGTCGTCTTCGGGCCCGTGCTCGACGAGACCGGCTCGTTCGGGCTCGGCGTCGTCGAGGGAGTGGACGAGGCGGAGCTGCGGGAGTTCGCCGCGACCGACCCCGTCGTCACCACGGGGACCGCCCGGTTCCTGATCGGCACCATGCTCGCCGGGTTCGTCCGGCCCGCGTAGGGCGAGGGCGCGCGACGGATCGACGAGGGAGGACGAGCCCGCATCGCCGCCTGATCCGCGCCCCGCACCGGGGCACGCGGGGCGACGATCCGCGTGCCGAGGACGGACCCCGGCGGACTCGCCGGACACCGGGCGAGGGGAGGTCGCGGCGGGCGGCCGATGGACGTCGTCGGTGAGGAGGACGAGGCTCGCCGTCGACGCCGACCCGAGGATGTGCCCATGGCCGCGCCCACCCGTGAGGACAAGTTCAGCTTCGGGCTCTGGACGGTGGGCTGGCAGGCCCGCGACCTGTTCGGGGAGGCCACACGGCCGGTGCTCGCCGCGGTGGAGGCGGTGCACCGGCTCGCCGAGCTGGGCGCCTACGGGATCACGTTCCACGACGACGACCTGGTCCCGCCGGGCAGCGATCCCGACGAGCGGGCACGGATCGTCCGCGAGTTCCGGGCCGCGCTCGACGAGACCGGGCTCGTGGTGCCGATGGCCACCACCAACCTGTTCGGCGACCCGGTCTTCAAGGACGGCGGCTTCACCAGCAACGACCGCAGCGTGCGCCGGCACGCGCTCCGCAAGGTCATGCGCAACCTCGACCTGGCCGCCGAGCTCGGTGCCCACACCTACGTGTTCTGGGGCGGCCGCGAGGGCTCGGAGGTCGACTTCGGCAAGGACGTCGGTGCGGCGCTCGACCGCTACCGCGAGGCGATCGACACCCTCGCGCAGTACGTGATCGACCACGACTACGGCATGCGGTTCGCGCTCGAGCCCAAGCCCAACGAGCCCCGCGGCGACATCCTGCTGCCCACGGTGGGGCACGCGCTGGCGTTCATCCACGAGCTCGAGCACCACGAGATGGTCGGCATCAACCCCGAGACCGGCCACGAGCAGATGGCGACGCTGAACTACACCCACGGCCTCGCGCAGGCGTTGTGGGCGGGCAAGCTGTTCCACCTCGACCTCAACGGCCAGAAGGGTCCGCGCTACGACCAGGACCTGGTGTTCGGCTACGGCGACCTGCTCCAGGCGTTCTCGACGGTCGACCTGCTCGAGAACGGCTCCCCGGGGGGCGGGCCGGGCTACGACGGGCCGCGGCACTTCGACTACAAGCCGCTGCGCACCGAGAGCATCGAGGGGGTGTGGGAGTCGGCGCTGGCCAACATGGAGACCTATCTGGCGCTGCGGGAGAAGGCCCGGGCCTTCCGTGCCGACCCCGAGGTGACCGAAGCGCTCGCGGCCGCGTGGGTCCCCGATCTGGCCCGGCCCACGCTCGGCGAGGGCGAGAGCTACACCGACCTGCTGGCCGACCGCAGCGCCTTCGAGGACTTCGACATCGACCGCGCCCGGACCCAGGGCTACGGCTTCGCCCGCATCCAGCGGCTCGCCGTCGAGCACCTGCTCGGGCGGCGCTGACGCCAGGCGCTCGCCGACCGCTCACCGTTTCGGTGGACGCCTCAAAACTTGCGTGTCGATTGGCAAGTATGTGAGGGTGGTGGGGAACCGAGAGGAGCCCGTGATGATCGAGCTACAGGACGGCGCGGTGGCGACGATGCTCGCCGAGGACCCCGGGGGCCCCGTGGTGATGCTCAACCTGCTGCGCTTCCGCCCCGACGGCGGGCGCGAGAGCTACCAGCGCTACGTCGACGCGATCGGCGGCGTGGTCGCGCGGCACGGCGTCCAGATCACGTATCTGGGTGAGGGCGGGCGTCCTCTCGCCGCCGAGGAGGGACAGGCCTGGGACATGGTCGCGCTCGTCCGCTACCCGAGCCGGGAGCACTTCGCGGCGATGATCCGCGACCCGGAGTACAGGCAGGCCGAGCACTTCCGCACCGAGGCCCTCGTCGAGGCGGTCCTCCAGCCGACCGTGCCGCTGGCGGAGGTGGCGGCGTGACGGTGGTGCTGGTGCACGGCAACCCCGAGACCCCGGTCGTCTGGGATCCGCTGCTGGAGGCCCTGGAGCGGACCGGGGTGCGGGAGCGGATCGTGCGGCTCGCGCCGCCCGGCTTCGGGGCGCCGCTGCCCGAGGACTTCCCGGCCACGCCGGACGCCTACCGCGACTGGCTCGTCGGCGAGCTCGAAGCGATCACGGGAACGGACGGGCCCGTCGACCTCGTCGGACACGACCTGGGCGGGAGCCACACGCTGCGGGTCGCCATGAGCCGCCCCGACCTGCTGCGCAGCTGGGTCAGCGACACGCTCGGGGCCTTCGAGCCCGACTACGTTTGGCACGAGCTCGCGCAGCGCTGGCAGACGCCCGGTGTCGGGGAGGCCGACGTGGCCGAACGATTCGGCCCGGGCCGTGACGTCGACGCGGTGGTGGCGCTGCTCGTCGGCCGCGGGATGCCCGAGCCGGTCGCCCGGCGGGTCGTCGCGGGCCAGGACGAGGCCATGGGACGCGCGGTGCTGCGGTACTACCGCGCCGCCGTGCAACCGGTGATGGCCGAGGCCGGTGCCCACCTCCCCGATGCGGGCAAGCGCCCCGGCCTCGCGGTGCTCGCCACCGCCGACCACGTCGTGGGCGACGAGGGTCAGCGCCGACGCGCCGCGGCCCGGGCCGGCGCACGGGTCGCGGAGCTCGAGGGCCTCGGGCACTGGTGGCTGGCCCAGGACCCGGAGCGTGCCGCCCGGGTGCTCGTCGACTTCTGGGCGGAAGTCGCCGTGACCACGATCCCCGCGTCCCGGACACCCGGACACCGCCCGGCGCGACGGCCTAGTCCCGCCGGGCGCTGAACGGCTGGGCGGCGCCCTGCCGGTCGCCGGCGCCCTCGTGTGGGAAGGCCACCCCGGTCAGCTCCTGGGACACCGTCCACATGCGCTCGGCGTCCTCGGTGCTGCGCATCGGGGCGAAGAGCTTCTGCTCCGCGGGCGGGCCGCCCAGGTTGCCCAGACCGCGGGGTCCGTAGAAGCGCCCGCCGCTCGCGCTCGGGGAGGTCGCCGCGTAGAGCGCGGGGAGCCCCGCGCTCTCGGCGGTGCCGAACAGGACGCCGCGGGCGGACAGGGCGCCGATGAGCCTGCGGCCTCGCGCCGGCTCGTCGCGGCCCAGTTCGGCGCGCGGGGCGAGCAGGCTGGTCGGGGCGACGCCGGGGTGGGAGGCATTGCTGGTGATGCCCCACCCGCCGGCGCGGCTGCGCCGGTCGAGCTCGAGGGCGAAGAGTCCGAACGCGATCTTCGACTGGGAGTACGCGCGCATGCCGTCGTAGGAGCGGCCCCACTGGAGGTCGTCCCAGTGGATCGTCCCGCGGCGGGCGGCGACGCTGATCTGCGAGGTCACGCGCGCGTGTCCGGCGCGCAGCAGCGGCATCAGGTGGGCGACGAGGGCCACGTGGCCGAGGTGGTTGGTGCCGAACTGGAGCTCGAACCCGTCGGCGGTGGTCTGCCGGTCGGGCGGGGTCATCACCCCGGCGTTGTTGATCAGGTGGTGGATGGGCCGGTTCTCCTCGCGCAGCGTCGCGCCGAGGGCGGCGACCGAGGCGAGGGAGGAGAGGTCGAGGGTGCGCAGGGAGACGGTCGCCTCCGGGGCGCGCTCGCGGATCGCGGCGATCGCCGCCTCGCCCTTGCGCGGGTTGCGGACGGGCAGCACGACCTCGGCGCCCGCGGTGGCGAGGCGCCGGGCGATGCCGAGGCCGATGCCGTCGCTGCCGCCGGTGACGACGGCGCGCGTGCCGGTGAGGTCGGGAACGGTGATGTCGGGGGTGCCGGGCATGGCTCTCTCCTCGGAGTGTGGGGTCAGGCGGGGGACGGGGTCGCGGAGATCGCGCGCCGGGCGGCGATCAGCGTGACCGCGGCGAGCACGGCGAACACGGGTGCGGCCGCGACGCCGAGGGCGGCCAGGACCGCCGGCTGGTCCGCGAGGTAGGCCACGCCCCGCGCGACGAGGTTGAGGGCGTGGAACGCGACGGCCGCGAGCGTGCTGGCGGTGTAGACGCGCAGGAGACGTGCGTGGTCACGCCAGTCGTCGGGCCCGCCGACGAGGCGGTTGAACAGCACCCCGGCCACCGGACGCCGGACGAGCACCGAGCCGAGGAAGACCACCCCGAGCACGGCCGGGATCAGGGTGGGGAGCAGGAAGAAGGCCCGCGCTTCGCCGGCGAGGGCGGCGATGGCCGCGCACACGCCGGCGACGGCGAGTCCGACCACCGCGCCCCGCACGGACTCCCGCCGGGCGAGCCGCACCCCGAACGCCACCGGCGCGGCCACGGCCAGGGCGAGGAACGCGACGGTCAGCCCGCCGACGGCGTCGGCGACGACGAACACGACGGCCGGCGTGGCGGCGACGACGATGCCCGTCACGCCCCCGGAGCGGGCGAGGGCCCCGCGCAGCGCGTCGGCGAACGGCGGCGCCCCGTCCGGGGGGACCGGGTCGGCGGCCGTGGCGGCGTCGTTCGTCATGGAGCGCTCCTCGGATCGGGGGTCGATGACGACGACACTCGCCCGGCGCCGCCGGGACAGCCACGGCCTGCCGATCCCCCCTTCCGCGGATCACCGAAGGGGGGATCGACAGGCCGTGGTTGCGCCCTGTCCGACGCCGGTAGGAACGAGGGGAGCGAGGAGAGGGCGTGCGCGATGATCGATCGGGCCGGGCTGGCGGAGTTCCTGCGGCGTCGCCGGGAGTCGTTGCAGCCCGAGGACGTCGGTCTCCCGCGGGGGCAGCGCCGCCGGACCAGCGGGCTGCGGCGCGAGGAGGTGGCCGGGCTGTGCCACATGTCGACGGACTACTACGCGCGCCTCGAGCGTGAACGCGGACCGCAGCCCTCGGCGCAGATGATCGCCGCGATCGCGCAGGGACTGCACCTCTCGCTCGACGAGCGCGACCACCTGTTCCGGCTGGCCGGGCACCACCCGCCCGCTCGCGGCGTGGACAGCGAGCACGTCAGCCCCGGCCTGCTGCGGATCCTCGACCGCCTCACCGACACACCGGCGGAGATCGTCACCGAGCTCGGCGAGACGCTGCGCCAGACCCCGCTGGGTGTCGCGCTGGTCGGCGACGCGCTCGACCACACCGGTCCGGCGCGCAGCCGCGGTTACCGGTGGTTCACCGACCCGGCCAGCCGGTCGATCTACGCGCCCGAGGAGCACGCGTTCCTGTCCCGGATGTACGCCTCGGGCCTGCGCGGCCTCGCGACGCTCCGCGGTCCGGGCTCGCGGGCGGCCCACTACGCCGACCTCCTGCTGGCCCGCAGCGCGGAGTTCCGCGAGCTGTGGGACGCCCACGAGATCGGCATCAGGCCCCACGACGTGAAGCGCTTCGTGCATCCCGAGGTCGGCACGCTGGAGCTGAACTGCCAGACGCTGCTCGACCCCGACCAGTCCCACCGCCTGTTCGTCTACACCGCGGTCCCGGGCAGCGAGAGCTACGAGAAGCTCCAGCTGCTGTCGGTGATCGGGGCCCAGCCCGTCACGTCACCGTCGGAACGGCGATGACGATCTCTGCGACCGCGGTGCCGGAGCGCTGTTCGCGTGGGAGCGCCGTCGTCGTGAGAATGCCGGCGGGTGCGGATCGGGCAGTCGAAGGCCGACGGTGCCGGTGAACGGCTCCTCGAACAGCATGCCCGACGGAGCCGCCCGAACGGGGTCCGCGGGACCCTGGTGCGGTCGGTCGGAGCCGAGGGACGGAGGGCGATGTGCCGGACCGCGACGACGCGCTGCGCCGAACGGTGGGCGACGCCGACGAGGTGCGCGAGGCGTTCGAAGAGCTGCCGCTGATGATGGCGGCGATGGACGGACCGGAGCTGCGGTTCGTGGCGGCGAACGCGGCCTACCGGGCGCTGGCGAGGCCCTCGCAGATCATCGGTCGATCCCTGCGCGAGATCTTTCCCGAGATGGGCGGGCAGCAGGTCTTCGAGGCGGTCGAGCGCGTCTACGACTCCGGCGAGCCCTCCTCGATGCACGAGTGGCGTATGCAGTTCGGGACCGACGACGCGGGGGAGCCGCGGGAGTTGTTCCTCGACGTCCACCTCGTGCCGCGATTCCTGGCCGACGGCAGCGTGCGTGGGGTCGCGGGCTACATCACCGACGTCACGGAGCTGGTCCGGGCACGACAGACTGCTCAGACCGAGGCCGCCGAGGTCGAGCGCCGCTACGAGCGGGCGCGGGACGTGATCGCCGTGCTGCAGCGGGAACTGCTCTCGCCAGGCTTGCCCGTGCTCCCGAGCGTCCGCATCGCCGCCAGCTACCTGCTCGCGGACGCCGACACGGCCGCCGGGGGCGACTGGTTCGACGCGCTGCCGTTGTCGCAGGGCCGCGTGGGGCTGGTGGTCGGTGACGTCGTCGGCCACGGGGTGGCCGCGTCGGCGGTGATGGGTCAGCTGCGAGCGATCGTGGCCGAACGGCTCCACAGCGGCGCCACGGTCCCCGACGCCCTGGCTGCCGTCGATTCCGTCGCTGACCGGGTCCCGGGTGCGCGGGCGGCCACGGTGTGCATCGCCGAGCTGGACACGTCCACCGGGGCCGTGTCGTACTGCACGGCCGGACACCCGCCGCCGCTCGTCGTCCCCGTGTCCGGTGAACCCTGGTTCCTGCCCCCCTCCGGGGCGGGCCCCCTGGGCACCGGGTCGGGATTCCCGCTCGCGCACGCGACGCTGGACGTCGGAGACGTGGTGCTGTGCTACACCGACGGCATCATCGAACGCCCCGGTCGAGCGCGGACGTCCAGCAGCGAGGAGTTCATCCGGGTCGCCGCGGACACCGCCGCCGGGCGCGCCTGGTCCGTCGACGAGTTCTCATCAGTCGGGCGGATGTGCGCCCAGATCCCGGAGCTCCTGGTGCGGGCGACCGGGCACAGCGACGACATCACCCTGCTGGCCGCCCAGGTCCGCGAGCCTCTCCCGGCGCTGGACGTGACCCTGCCCGGCGAGCAGGCGAGCATCGGGACGCTGCGGCGGCGGCTCTCCGACTGGCTCGCTGAGCTGGAACCCGGCCCCGACGACCTGTTCCGCCTTCTCCACGGGGTGAACGAGCTGGTCACCAACGCCGTCGAGCACGCCCCGACGGGCAAGTACCGGGGCTCCGTGCGATTGCGGGCGAGTGTGGACGCCGACGGGAGGCTGCACGCCTCCGTCTCCGACGAAGGCCGCTGGTCGGAGCGGACCGACCCGACCAACGGCGCCGCGCCGGCCCTCACCCCGGCCCGAGAGGGACGGGGGCGGGGTCTGGCGTTGAGCCACCGGCTGCTCGACTCCCTCGAGTTCACACGGGGCGTCCTCGGCACGACGGCTCGCATCACCCACCGCCTCGCACGCCCCGCGCGGTTGCTGACCGCCGGCGACGTGCTCGGCGCCGTCGCGACCCACCCACCGACGCGCCACCGAGCTGAGTTCCTCATGGTCGTCGAGGACCGTCCGGCGCGGGTTCCTCGCCTCCGTCTCGCCGGACCGGTGGACAGTGACACCGCCGAGCACCTGCGCAGGGAGCTCGTGCGCCGCACCGCGGATGCCAGAGATCCCCTCATCGTCGACCTCAGCGAGGTGACGCTGCTGGCCAGCGCCGGCGTCGCCGTGCTGGCCGCCGCCGACGGCAGAGGCACGTCCGGCGGGCTGGAGCTCTACGCCCCGGCCGGCAGCGAGGCCGATCAGGTCCTCACCCTCGTCGGCATCGACCACACGACCCGGGACCCCGGCCCGGAGCGGACCACCGGTCGCGGCGGCGTGGCGGACCTTCCCGACTGACAGGGAGAAGGTCCCCGACTCGGAGGCAGGGATGTGCTGCCGTCCTCCCGCTAGGCCCGGGTGCGGAAGTGCAGCGTCGAGTGCCCGACGCGGATCGTGTCGCCGTCGGCGAGTCGGCAGGTCTGCGTGGGGACGCCGTTGACGAGGGTGCCGCTGGTCGACCACCGGTCGGACAGGGTGGCGTGCCGGCCGTCCCACTCGACCACGAAGTGGCGGCGGGACACCGAGATGTCGGCGAGCACGACGTGGGCGTCCTCGCCGCGGCCGATCACGTTCGGGCCCGTGACCAGTCGGTGGGAGCGGTGGGAGCCGTCGTCCACGATCAGCGACGCGGCGAGCTCGCGGGGCCGCCCGTCCGGGGAGCCCTGCTGGACCCAGCCGAGCTGCTGGGGTGGGTCGTCGCCGGTCTGGCCGTGTCGGTCGTCCCCGACCATCGCTCGCCTCCGGACCGGATCTTGATCATGCTCGATGGACTGTGTCACTGTCCCACCGACGATGCGAGGTCGTGCATCGATCGAGGACAGGGCCGGCGGACGCGTGGTGGGAGACCGGATGAAGACTCGTGCGGCAGTCATGGACAAGGGCCAGACGGAGTTCGAGATCACCGAGCTCGAGGTCGACGATCCGGGCCCCGGCGAGGTGCACGTCAAGTTCACCGCGTCCGGTCTGTGCCACTCCGACCTGCACCTGGTCGAGGGCATCTACGGGGACTCCCCCCGGTTCCCGATCGTGGCCGGTCACGAGGGCGCCGGGATCATCGAGTCGGTCGGTCCAGGCGTGACGCACCTCGAGCCCGGTGACCACGTCGTGTGCAGCTTCATGCCCAGCTGCGGCTACTGCCGGTACTGCGAGACCGGGCACACGAACCTGTGCAACATCGGGGCCAACATCCTGCAGGGCTGCATGCCAGACGGGACGTTCCGCTACCACCGTGGCGGCACCGACCTCGGTGGCTTCTGCATGCTCGGCACGTTCTCCGAGCGGGCCACGGTGCACGAACGGTCGGCGGTGAAGGTCGATCCGTGGCTCCCGCTCGACGTGGCCGTCCTGGCCGGGTGCGGCGTCCCGACCGGGTGGGGCTCCGCGGTCAACGCCGGCGGCGTGCGGGCGGGCGACACGGCGGTGATCTTCGGCGCCGGCGGCGTCGGGATGAACGCGGTGCAGGGAGCCGCACAGGCGGGTGCCCAGTACGTGGTGGTGGTCGACCCGGTGGAGTTCAAGCGGGAGACGGCGCTGTCGTTCGGCGCGACCCACACGTTCGCGGACGCGGAGGAGGCCGACGCGAAGGTCAAGGAGCTCACCTGGGGCAACGGCGCGGATCAGGCGATCCTGACCGTCGGCGTGATGGACGAGAAGGTCATCCGGCAGGCCTTCGACATCGTGGGCAAGGGCTCGACGGTGGTGCTGGTCAGCCAGGCGAACGCCGCGAACAACACGATCCAGCTCCCGAGCGCCCTGATGGTGCGCAGCGAGAAGGTCATGCGCGGCGCCCAGTTCGGCTCGTGCAACCCGCACCACGACATCCCGCGGCTGCTGCGGCTGTGGAACAAGGGCGGGCTCAAGCTCGACGAGCTCATCACCAAGCGGTACACCCTCGACCAGGTCAACGACGGCTACCAGGACCTGCGCGACGGCAAGATCATCCGTGGGGTGATCGTGCACGAGTGACCGCTCCCTGTCCGGCCACGACGCACGGACGCCTGGTTCGGCCCGGTGGGGAGGAGATTCGCCGGCTCCGCGACCATCCGAGCGGCTCAGGCCGCCCTGCGCAGGTCGCCGAGCCCCGGATCGGCCCGCAGCCGGCGAAGGGCGACGAAGCGGTAGTTCTTCGCGGTGCCGAGCGAGATGCCGAGCTCGGCGGCCGCGTCCTTGATGGTCATCTGGCGGATGTCGACGAGCTCGACGAGGTCGCGTTCGCGGGGGGACAGTGAGGCGAGCGCGCGGGCCAGGACGAGGTGGAAGACGACCGGGTCCTCGACGGCAGCCGTGTCGTCGGGCAGCTCCGCCGCCGCGTCCTCGTCGTGCTCCCGGCGGAGCCGGTCCCGGCTTGCCCGCGTCCCCACGGTGACCGCCTCGTTGCGGATGGCCTGGTAGAAGAACGGGGCCTCCTTTCCGGGCTCCCGCATCTCCGGGGGCTTCTGGCAGATCTTTCGCATGACTTCCTGGAGGAGGTCGTCGGCGAGGTCCGCATCTCTCCCCAGCGTCCGCCGCGCGAAGGCAAGGAGCTTCGCCCGCTCGGCCTCGTAGAAGACGAGCATCCGGTCGAGGCGGTGGCGCGCGTCCGTCGCCGAGATGCGCTGCAGGCCGCCACGGGTCTCGCGGTCGTGCGCCAGCCCGTCGACCGGGGGCATCCACCTCGGGTCGAACCGACGGAGCAGGTGCCCGAGCCAGCTCTCGTCCCCGTCCACCACGACGACCCCCCACCCGCGACGACGGGACGGATTCTCACCCGACGTGACGCGGAGCGACAGCGCATCCAGTTGATCAGCCCGCGTCGCGCAGGGTGCCCAGCTCCGGGTCGTCCTTCAACCGGCGCAGGGCGACGAAGCGGTGCTTCTTGGCGGTGCCGAGGGCGATGTCGAGCTCGGCCGCCGCCTGCGCCAGGGTCAGGCCCCGGATGTCGACCAGCTCGACGAGGTCCCGCTGCCGTGGCGGCAGTCCAGCGAGGGCCCGCGCCACGACGAGGTGGAACAGAACCGGGTCCTCGAACGGGGCGGTGGGTTCGGTGGGGTGGACGGCGGCGTCCGGGTCGTCCTCGCGTCGGGTGCGCTCGCGCCCGGCTCGCTCGGCGACCGTGATCGCCTGCTTGCGGATCGCCCCGTGGAGGTAGGCGCGCTCCCCGCCGGGTTCCCTCACGGTCGGCGGGTTCTGGCAGACCTTGCGCATGACCTCCTGCAGGAGGTCCTCGGCGGCTCCGTGGTCGCGTCCGAGCAGGGAGCGGGCGAAGCGCAGGAGCCCGGTCCGTTCCCGGCGGTAGACGTCGATCATCGCGGCCAGCCGCGCGTCGGCGCCCACTCCGATGCGCACGACCCCGGGGCGTCCGTCCCGATCGACCGCGAGTCCGCCGTCGCGGGGGAGCCAGGTGAGGTCGAATCCGCGCAGGAGGGCCGCGAGCTCGTCGAGGACCAAGGTCGGGTGCCTCACCGGACGGCCGGCATGATCGAGGGACTCTGGTTCTGCCGGGTCGAGATGCGGTGCACGACGAGGACCAGCAACCCGCCGGCCACCACCTCCATCACCGCGCCGAGGATCTGGAGACCGGTCGCCGTCGTCGCGCCACCCCCGGCTCGGTAGGAGGTCGCGGCGACGTTGAGGGCGGCCGCGACCAGGACGCTGGTCCACCACAGCGCCACCTCGGTCGGACCGCGCCGGTCCGGCCCGCTCGAGCGCCACACGTCGGCGACGACGAGCGGCACGAGGACCAGATTGCCCAGCGGCACGAACCAGGCGCCGATCGACCAGGCCCGGGCCCACCGCGGCGACGGGCCCGGCACGTGATCGGCGTTCGTCCGGGCGACGAAGAGCCACCCCAGCACGACGACACCGGCAACCACGACCAGGGCCGTGGCCAGCAGCACCCCGACGATCGCGGTCTGGATGCGCTCGATGCCCTCGGCTCCGCCGACCGAACGGCCGACCGTGTCGAACGTCAGGGCGCTCAGCACGAGGACGACACCGCGCACGACTGCCGCGACGGCGATCGCGAACGACGCGGCGACCCCCCACCGTCGCACCGACCGGCCGGCGGTCGTACCTCTTCCGGGTTGCTGTGTTCCTCCGACGACTGCCGTGTCAGACATGGGGGTCCCTTCCTCCGGGAGGTGATCCGTCGTCGCCTCGATGAGGAGGACCAGCCGGGGTCGAGAAAGGTTGGGGGTCACGTCGCCGAGCGGCGCAGGGCGGCGTGGAGGGCCGCCCACCGGTGCTCGTCCCGCGGAGGGTGTCGGCAGAGGGTGCGCATGACGTCCAGGACGGTGGCGTCGAGGGCGCGCCCGGAGTCGAGGTGGCTCCGGACGTGGGCCCGGATGTCGAGGTGCTCCCGGCGCCAGAACTCCAGCAGGCCGTCCAACCGCGCCGTCAGTTCGGCACCCGAGGCCGTCGAGTCGGGCCCGTGTGGCGCATCAGGCAGCCACTGCGGGTCGAAGCGGCGCAGGGCGCACCGGAGCCGGGCGTCATCGTCGTCCATCGGTCTCTTCCTCCCAGCGGGCCGGCGTCGCCGGCAGGTCGGGGAGGGGACGACCCGGGCCCGCTGATCGTTGGGAGGGACCCAACCGCGCGCAGCCCGATCCGCGTCCTCCTCGGCGACGCGGCCGGGCTGATGCCGGCCGGTGACGTGAGGAGCCACGCGTGGAGGAGCAGGGAGCAATCCTGGGGATCGTCATCGTGCTCGGGTTCGCGCTGTGCGTCGCGATCGGGCTGACCCAGGTCGGCCGCGAGGGGCCGGACACGTTCGTCGGCGACCAGCCGGCCACCTCCCACGCGACCATCTGCAACTCCAGCCGCGGCGCCGCGGCCGGATGCGGGCCGGACACGCGCGAGACCACGCTGCGGTGGACCGTCGGCGCCGGCGGCACGGCGCGCACGCGGCTCTCGGACTGGTACGACGGTCGGCCGGAGGAATTCGGGAGGATCTTCGGCACGCTCGCGCTCGACGGGGACGACGAGTGTCCGGCGTCGGTCCGCTGGACCGTCACGCCCCTCCCGGCGGGGCCTGTCTCGTCCGGTGGCCCGTTGCGCGGCGAGGACGAGGTCGACACGGCCCGGCTGCCGGTGCCACCGGGGACGACGGAACTGGCCGTCGAGCTCCGCCGTGACGACACCGCGCCGTGCCCGGCGACGGTGGTCTGGGAGCGGGCCAGTCTGGAGTGAGGCGTGCTCAGTCCTGGTGGCAGGGCGCGGTCGTGTCGGCCCCCGCGGGGAGGAGTGCGACCTCCGCCGGGGTGAAGGAACGGTCCTGGGTCCCGCAGAGATGGTCACGCCACACATCGGCGTCGAGGGGGAGGACGTCGACGTCGCCGATGTGGTCGTCGGCCCAGGTTCCGCGGGAGATCGGCGTCTGGTCGGACGTGTCGTTGAGCTCGAGCTGTCCCCGCGGGCGCAGGTCGGTGGACGACCAGAACTGCAGCGCGGGAGAGCCGGTCGACACGATGGTCACGAGGTCTCCGGCGGCGTCGGTCCCGAGGAGCTGGGAGCCGTCGGGGAGCCCCGCGGGAGGCGCCAGCGGGCGCATCGTCGACCGGTCGTACAGGTTGATCGTGCTGGGCTGCTGCACCGTCGCGAACCGGTCCCCGACGGCGACGAACGAGAGCGGGCCGAGGTCGAGCGGCAGGGTCGTCGTCGTGCTGTCGGCACGGCCGAAGGTCCGGAACGTGATGGTGTCGGTGTCGCGGTAGGCGACGGTGTCACCGGCCGGATCACCGAGCTGGACCGAGCCGTTGTTCCGGTCGAGGGCGGTGATCTCGTCCTCGTCGGTGGTGAGGGTGACCGGCGGGCCCTGGAGCCCGTGGCTCTGCGTCGACCACCAGGACAGGACCCCGCCCGAGAGCGTCACGAGCCGGTCGGCGGTCCGGGCGAGGGCCAGGGCACGTGTCTCCCGGGGTTCGGGTCGTCCGCCGGCCCCGGCGGCGTCGAGCTCGTAGACGCCGGTCGGCGTCAGCGCGGGCAGGGTGAAGTCGAGCAGGCGACGCCCGCCGGACCCGTCGACGGCGAGCACGTAGCCGGAGTCGGTGCGGTACCCGCGGTACACCTGCTCGTCGGGGCGCAGCCCGGCCCCGGCGCGGGTCAGACGCCCGATCACCTGCCCGGTGTCGGGGACGACGGTCCGGGCGAGTTCGTCGCCGGTCTGTTCCAGCAAGCCGTAGGACCCGCCGTCGCCGACCGAGGCCGCGCCGATCTGGCCCCCTGCTTCGGGGCCCCGCCACGCCGGGGTGCTCACCGGAGCCAGGATGTCGAGCATCGAGCCGTCGACGAGCACGGCACGGTCGCCGTGCACGGACAGCAGGCCCGTGCTCCGCGGCGTCTCGACCAGGTTCTCGCTCGTGTACTCCGGGGAGAGGGCGTCGCCGGCGGCGAGGCGGCTCGACCGCGGGGCCGTCGCCGAGGTGCGCTGCCCCGTGACGACGTCGAGGAACTGCACCCCGTGGTTCCCGGTCCGATCCGTCCCGACGTCCAACCACGCCACGTGCCGCCCGTCCGCGGTGATCATGGTGTCGCCGGCCGTGCAGCCCAACGAGAACCCCGCCGGCTCGACCTGCCGGACGACGGCGCCCGACGCGGAGTCGGAGATGGTCAGCGTGCTGCGGCCCAGCGCACCCTCCTGCTGGCGACACTCGACCAGGAGACGACCCCGGTCCGCCACGACGGCAGCCGGTGACACCGGGGCGAGGACGGCACCCGTGCGCACGTCACGAACGGTCGTCCCGCCTCCCTGGGGGGTCTTCGCCCTCACCAGGACCCGGGTCGGGTCAGCGGTGGCGACGACGACCACGGAGGACTCCGGCAGCGCCAGCAGCGGCGTCACGGTCCCGCTCTCGAGATCGACGAGCTGGGTGAGTGAGCCCCCGGGGACGCTCGAGGAGATGACGAGGTGGAATCCGTCGGGTGTCGTCGTGGCGCCCGTCAAGGGACCCGGCAGCGCCCGGGGCGGGCCGGGGCGGGTCCGATCCCAGACCTGCATGGTGCCGTCCGGGTCGAACAGCACGACGAACCGTCCGCGCCCGGCGACGGTCAGAGGGCGGACGCGGGCGGTCACGCCGGGCACCGGGGTGAAGGTCGGGTGTCCGGTGGCGAGGCCGTCGACGAGCAGGGCGGACTCGGCCGTGCCCACCACCGCGACGTCCGTGGACGGGTCCTCGTCGACGGTCAGGCCGCGCTCCGGCGGGCCCGACCCGTCCGGGAGCGCGACGACCGAGCTCGTCGATCGCCGGGTGAGGTAGGCCTGCCCGAGGGCGCTGCGGGCGTCGGCGTCGTCCGGGTCCGCGGCGTCGGCAGCGAGCGCCAGCTGCACGGCGGTCTGTGGGTCGCTGGCGAGCCTGGCGCGGGAGAGCTGCGCGAGGGAGCGGGCGTTGGCGGCGGCGAGCGCGGTGCGCAGGCTGCCGTTGGTCCGGCTCACCACGATCGTGAGCACGCTGGCCACGAGGGCGAGCGCGACGACGGCCGCCACCGCGCCGTAGCGCAGACGGCGGTCCCGACGGTGCCGCTGCTCGCTCGCGGCGATGAATTCCCGTTCCGCGGGCTCGAGCTCGCCGCCGTGCTGCCGGACCCACCCTTGCGCGGCCTCCAGCTCGGGGCCGCGCAGCAGGAGGGCAGGTCCGGGCGCCTGGGTCCACCGCCCGACGTCGGCGCGCAGCTGAGTCCGCCACCGCAAGAAGTCGGCGTCCTCGACGAGCCAGCCGCGGAGCCGTGGCCAGCGGTCGATCAGTGCCTGGTGGGCGAGTTCGGCGACCTCGCCGCTGGGGCCGGGGCCGATGGTCACGAGGCGTGCCGCGGCGAGCCGGTCGATCGCCTCGCGCCGTCCAGCGCCCATCTCGGCCACCGGAGCGGCCCGCCGCACGAAGCCGCCCTCGGTGGCGGTGGCCATGGCGATCAGGGCACCCTGCGCCGCGGCCTGGTCGGTCTCTCCGAGGGACTGCCAGGCCTGCTCCGCGCCCGTCACCAGAGCGCCCTCGACGCCGCCGAGCTCCCGGTAGTCGGCCAGGGTGATCCGGCCGCTGCGCGCGGACGCCCACAACTGGGTCAGCAGGGCCGCGACGAGCGGGAGTCGCCCCGGTTCGTCGCGCGCGTCCTCGACGACGGTGTCGACGACGACGGCGTCGAACGAGGCCCCCGGCACGCGGGCTGCCGGCTCCGCCACCGCCGACCGGAGATCGGCGGGGCCGAGCTGGGTGACCGCCAGGGCGGAGCGTTGCAGTTCGGCCAGGGCCGCCGATCCGGGAAGATCGTCGAACGTGGCCCATCGTGCCGTGGTCGCGATCCACACCCCGGCCCCGGCGAGCGCGACGATCAGTTCGACGGCCGTCCCGAGAGGACCGAGCTCCTCGAGCTGGTCGACCACCAGGAGCAGGTCGGCCCCGTCCACCGAACCGACCGCGGACCGCGGTGTGTCGATGACGTGTGCCAGGCGGGGCACCCAGGGCGCACCGTCCGGGAGCCCGGCGTCGAGAGCCGTGGCGAAGGCGGCGACGACGGCCTCGGGGGAGTCGGCCGCGGCGAGGCGGACGGGGCGTTCGTCGCGGCCGAGTCGCCGGGCGGCCGGGACGATCCCGGCGGCCAGCAGCGAGGACTTCCCCGACCCTGAGCCCCCGGCGAGGACGAGCAGCCCCCGGTCGATCAACGAGGTGATCCCTGAGGCGATCTCGCGGTCGCGGCCGAAGAAGAACTCCGCGTCGTCCACGCCGAAGGGCGCCACGCCCTGGTACGGATTGGCCACCAGCTCTGGCGCCGCGGCGAGGACCTGGTCGATCGGCAGCGCGTACGCGCCGCCGTCCCCGGAGAGATCGGCCGCGACCGCCATGGCGACCACGGCGTTCCGCTCGAGGTCCCACACCGGGGCGCCGCTGAATCCGGGGCCTACGAACTCCGTCCCGGTGGCGACCAGCTGGAGCCATCCGCTGGCCTGACGGGCGCGGAATTCGCCCGACGCCCAGGCACCCTCCTCGCGGTCCGGCGGAAAGCCGACGCTCCGGAAGGTCTTCCCCCACCCCTGCCGGTCGCGGCGTACCGGTGGGATCGGGATGTCCACGGGTTCGTCGAGACGCAGGAGGGCGACGTCGCCGGAGCCGTCGGGTGCGGGCGGCGCCCAACGCAGCACCGTCGCGGTCCGCGCCGGTCGGCCGGGCGCCAACGGCAGTTCCACCGGGAACGCCGAGGTCGGAGGGCTGTCCGGCACGTCGTCGAGGCCGGCGGCTTCGGCGATCACGTGCGCGCAGGTCGCGATCACGGTCGGGGTGAGGAGCATGCCGGCGCCCACCGCGAATCCGGACCGGGCGAAGCGCACCACCGAGCTGCCGTCAACGACGCCCGGGTGATCCACGGGCGGGAGTCTGACACGGTCGGGGCGCTCGGCGGCCTGCCTCGACGACCTGACCGCGCGGTGCGATCGGTCCCAACCATCCGGGTCTCTCGGGCGGTCCTCCCCGGCACCAGACCGCGGAGGTGGCCGATGACGACCTGGACGAAACTGCTGCTGCTGGCGATCGCCGTCGTCGTCGCCGTCCTGATCGTGGGCGTTGCCCTCTACCTGGACAGCCGCCGCTCCCCGTACCGACCGTCCGGCGGCCCGCCGTCGCCGGTCGTGCGGGCCGCCGCGCTCTTCATCATCGTGACGATCTACAACGGGTTGTGGTTCGGCGTCGTCCAGCTGCTCCACGCCCTGTTCGGTCCCTTCTGACCCGGCGCGCCGTCTCCTCTGCGTGATGCCGGGTCACGCGTGGTCGCCGCTGCAGACCCACGCGATCAGGTGCGCCCCGCGTCCGGCGTAGGAGGCAGCGACACGGTCCGCGTCGTACCGGGAGCGGCCGTACGCCCAGCCCCACCGGCCCGAGGACGCCTGCATCAGGGACGCGCAGCCGTTGGCCACCTCGACCGCGGCCGCGCAGCTCCGTACCGCGCAGTCGGACCGCGCGCCGTCGGCGGCGGAGCCCGAGGTGGCCTGGTCCCAGGCGACCCCGGCGCGGCCGGTCTCCATGCTGACGGCGATGGCGGCCCACGGACCGGAAGCGGTCTCCGCAGCAGCCGTGCCCGCCGAACCCAGCGACACCAGGGCGGCGAGTGCTCCTGCCAGGACGACGGAGGTGGTGTGACGGCGCATGGCGTGTCCCTTCCGCGCAGTGGAGCGGCGTCGTGTCGGTCCGATGCGGGGAGGACCGGACGGGACAGCGGAAGGTTGGGTGTCCGCCGAGGTCGTCCTCCGGGACGCCCGCAGTGCGGTCCCCGGGGCCGTCGCCGGGGGCGGGGGATGCCGGTTCACGGCGCGGACCTCGTCGTCGGCGCTGACCCCCGCCGGACCTGACCGTGGCCACAGTGCCGAACTGATCGACGCGCTCACCCGTACTCCTCACGAGCGACCGGTGGTGATGTCCCAGCTCGCCGCATCGTCGCCAGATCGTCAGGAGCCGATCCCGTGGATGCCACACCCCGCCGGCGCCGCTGGTTCCTCGGGGTGGCGACGACGGGTCTGGGCCTGGCGGGGTTGTCGCGGAGCGGGGCCGGGCACTCGGACGTGGCCATCCCGGCGGGCGTGTTCTCCGTGCACCTCTTCGGTGCCCGAGGCGACGGCACCACCCGCGACACCGCGGCGATCCAGGCCGCGATCGACGCGGCGTCCGCGAGCGGGGGCGGGATCGTGGCCTTCCCCGGCGGGACGTACCTCTCCGGGACGATCTTCCTGCGGAGCCGCGTCACGCTGCACCTCGGGCCGGGTGCGGTCCTGCTCGGCAGCCCCGACGTCGCGGACTACCCGGCGAGGGCCTTCCCGGCCCGGGACCTGGACGTCGGGGGGTACGAGGTCTGGGCGCTGGTCCATGCCGAGGACGCCGAGCAGATCGCGATCGAGGGCGACGGCGTCGTCGACGGCAACGGTCGGCACTTCCCGAGGTCGACGGTCACCGATCCCGACGTCGCGACGAGACCGCGCCCGCGCCTGATCTTCTTCAAGAACTGCCGCTCGGTGCGGCTGCGCGACGTGACCCTGCGCGAGTCGGGGCTGTGGACGGTGCACCTGGCGATGTGCGACACGGTGCGCATCAGCGGGCTGCGCGTGACGTCCACGTTCCACCTCAACCAGGACGGGATCGTGCTCGACAGCTGCGTGGACGCGACGGTCAGCGACTGCTCGGTGGACACCGAGGACGACGCCGTCGTGCTGAAGAGCTCCTTCCCGCGCGCGTGCAGCCACGTGACGATCACGAACTGCGTGCTGCGGTCGCGGTGCGCCGGCCTGAAGTTCGGGACGCAGTCGCTGGGTGGCTTCCGCGGCGTCGCGATATCGAACCTCGTGCTGCACGACTGCCGGCTCGGGGGGTTGAAGTTCCAGACCGTGGACGGTGGCGATCTCGAGGACGTGACGGTGCGCGACGTCGTGATGCACGACGTCGCGGCGCCGCTGTCCTTCCGCCGAGGGGCACGGGGCTTCGACTTCGGTTTTCCCGACGTCCAGCGCCCCCGTCCGGTCGGCGCGCTGCGCCACGTGCTGGTCAGCCAGGTCCGGGCGATGCTCGCGGCGGATGCCGGCCGGGACGGCCGGACCATGAGCATCGCCGGCCTCCCCGGACACCCGGTGGAGGACGTGACGCTCGAGAACGTCGACATCACCGTCCCGGGCGGCGGCACGCTCGCCGAAGCGCGCCGCGGCGAGGTCCCCGAGCGGGAGGGTGCCTACCCCGAGCACACCATGTTCGGCGTGCTGCCCGCGCACGGCCTGTGGGTGCGCCACGCCGCGCGGCTCACCCTGCGCGACGTCCGTGTCGGCGTCGTCGCTCCCGACGCGCGTGCAGGCCTGGTCTGCGACGACGTGGACGACCTCGACGTCGTCGGGCTCCGGGCGGCGACGTCCGGCCCGGAGCCGGTGGTGCGTCTGCGCGGGACGCGCGACGCCCGGGTGCAGGGGTGTCGGCCCGGGTCGGGGGAGGTCTTCGTCCGCGTCGAGGGTCAGCACAGCGCCGACATCGCCGTGGTCGGGAACGACCTGCGCGCCGTCCAGGTGCCGGTCGCCGCGTCGGACGGGTTCGCCGGCCGGGTGACGCGGACGGGCAACGTGGCACCGGGCGCCGCGAGTGGCCCGTGACCCGGGCGGCGCGGTGCGGTGGTCAGCGAGCGCGCCCGACCTGCCCTCCCCGGGAGGTCACGGGCTGAAGACGGTGCGGGGTTCGCGGACCGGGGCGGGGTCGCCGTCGGTGCCCGCGACACGGGTGGTGGTCGCGCGCACGTCGTAGGCGTCGCGCCCGAGGTCGCCGTAGTCGGGCACCATCAGGCGACCCCACACCCGTCCCGGTTCACCGGCGAGACGGGTGTCGGCCTCGTCCAGGACCCCGCTCTCCGTCACCCCGGCGAAGCTGCCTCCGGCGTCGAGGGCGGTCGGCAGACCGGCCCCGCCGCCGGTCCACACCTCGGGGACGACATCGCCCGGAGCGCCGTCGTCGAGGAGGCGACCGCCGACCGGGTCCTCGGGTCCGGATGGGGCGAGGATCAGTGCCCCGGGGGTCGTCGCGAGCCCGCGCCCGACGGCCGCGAGGTTCCCGACGCACGGCCACGCCAGCGCGAGCGTCCAGTCGACCAGCACGCCACCGCGATCGCTCAGGTAGTCGGTGATCGGGGTGACGTCGACGATCCGCGGGCCGGTGACCGCGACCCAGCCGCGGTCGTCGGTACGGTCGTCGCGCGCGACCACGCGGACGCGGTCGGCGCCGGCCGGGATGTCGGCCGGGGCCACGGTGAGGGTGCGCCAGGTGGAGATGTCGCGGAAGCGGTCCTGCAGGTCGGCGCGCTGCGGGTCGGGAGCGAACCCCCGGTAGCCGCGCTCGGGGGCCGGTGCCTCGACCAGGCGACGGGCGCCCCGGGCGGCGGGGTCGTCGGCGGTGTCCGGGCCCGACCCGCCGTACTCGAGGGTCACCGATGCCCCGTCGTCGGTCCGCCCCGCCACCGAGAGCGCCAGTTCCTGCCCCTCGCGCGTCGGCGGGAGCACGAACCACGGGCTGGTGAGGACGCCGACGCCGGTCGGTCCCACGTCCTTCGACCCCCACGCGTAGGTGTCGTCGCGCGCGCCGTCCTCCTGTCCCGGTCGGATCGGCGGCGGGTCGGCCCAGCCGCCTCCGGCGGTGAAGCCGTCGAGGTCGGTGGTGGCGTCGGACCCGTTCTGCGGCGCGAGGGGCCCACCGTTCGCGGTGGTGAGGACCTCGACGCGGTCCTGCAGAGCACACGCCGCTCGCGCGCCCGGATCGCGGGCGGCCGCGACGTTGGCGGCGCCGAGCGACCATCCACCGGCCGGCGGAGCGGCGGCGACGGCGAACGAGCCGGCGAGAACGCTGATCGAGGTTGCCGCCGCGAGCACCGGCAGCACCGCCGGGGCGACCGCGCATGCGACGGCCGATCCGTGCGACGCGAGCCCAGCACGTCGGCGCCACGCGGTCACGGCCGCGGTGATGGCGGCGGTCGCCGCGCCGGCGCCGGCGAGCCAGAGCAGCGGCGAATCGAAGGGCGTCACCGGGGTCGTCGCCCACGGCATGTGCGCGTTCGAGTACCCCCACCAGGCGTTCGGTCCCGAGAACGCCGCCGTCGCCGCCGCGACCACGGCGAGCGCGGTCCCGGCACCCACGGCGAGCAGGACCCGGTCGCGCTCCGGCCGGGCGGGGGCGAGACGGGCGAACGCGACGACGACCGCCACCAGGGAGACGGCGCCGAAGCCGGCGAGCGCGCCGAAGTGGTGCGACCACTTCGACGGTGTCACCGCCAGCAGCGCGAGACCGCCGGGACCGAGGAGCAGCAGGACCGGCTCGCCGGTGTGCGGGCCGAGCGCCGCGCGACCGCGGCGGGCCAGGAGCGCCACGGCGGCCACGGACGTGGCCAGCAGCAGCAGGACCGGCAGGCGCTTGCCGGCGGAGCCCCAACTGTCCTGGCCGAGCAGGTAGCTGTAGCGCAACCACTCGGCGTACCAGGGCTGGCTCGGTCCGAACTGCTGGTGGATCGAGGTCGCGACCAGCAGCCCGTGCCACGACTGGCGCGCGAAGACGACGACGACCGCGACCGCGCCCACACCGGCCGTCGCGGCGAGGACGGCCGCGAGCCGCCCGGCGGCCGCCGGGCCCGTATGCCCGCCGCGGGCCAGCCGCGAGAGGCGGGGCAGGGTGAGCAGGAACGGCGCCAGCCCGAGTAGCCCCGAGGGGGCGACCGTCACCGTCACCGCCGCCACGCCACCCCCGAGGCCCAGCAGCGGCAGCGGATGGCGGGCGTCCGCGCGCACCGCCCGCAGGACGAGCACGAGGACGGCGGTCACCCCGGCCGCGACGAACGGCTCCGGTCGCGTCCCGAGGTCGTAGGGCAGCCACCAGACACCGAGCGCCACGACGGTCAGGAGTCGGATACCGAGGGCGTGTCCGGCTCGCTGCCCGAGCGCCGGCAGCACGCCACGGGTCACGAGGAACCACAGCGCGATCCCGGCGAACACGCTGGGCAGCCGCAGGGTGAGCGCGTCGACGCCACGGTCGACCACCAGGCTCACCAGCAACTGGCTCGTCGCGAACGGTGCCTCGGACGCGTCGAACCAGCGCACGTAGTTGCCGACCGGACCCCCGTCGGCGGCGGCCCGCGCGATGAGCGCGGCGAAGCCGTCGTCGTCGGTCATCGGGCCCACCACCGACCACCACGCGAGGGCCACCACCACACCCATGTCGGTCGCGGCGAGCGCCCAGCTGCGCGGGCGGCGCAGGGCCGCCAGGCCCCGGCCCGTCGCGCCGCGCACCCGGGCGACGACCGGGGCCCCACGAGGGCGGTTCGGCGTGGCGGGGTCGACGGTCCCGAGCACCGCGAGGAGCAGGAGCGCGAATCCGGCCAGCCCGAACTGCAGCGCGACCAGGGCGGACTTCTCCGGCGTCCGGGCGTTGTCGAACCACGAGGGGGTGCGCGCCTGCACGGAGAGACCGTCGGCCGCGGCGCCGCGGAGGTCGGTGACGATCGCGAAGACCTCGGGGACCGGGTCGCCCGGCCGGTCCACGGCCGGGCGACCGTCGAACGAGGCCCGCACCCCGTCGGCGTCCGCGTCGACGCGCAGCGTGCAGTCCCCGTCCGGCACCGCGAGTGCGTCCGCGCGGCCCCCGGCCAGCAGCGTCGTGGTGCCGTCCACCGTGCGGACCGCGAGCCCGGAGGCGGAGCCGGTCGTCGTGGTCGCGAGCACCGTGGTCCCGTCGGTCGCCCGCGCCGCGTCCCGCAGGGTCGTGCACGGGACCTCGGCCCGCAGCTGGGCGGGTCGGTACGGCACGAGGAATGCCGTCGTCGACACCGGAGGGGAGCCGGCCGACGGCCAGCTGACGGTGGAGGTGGTGGCCTCCACGGGGGCAACGGCGACGAGACCGGCGACCACCGTCGCGGCGAGGCCGACGACGACCGTGGCCCCGACCACGAGGCGACGCCCGCGGTCGCCTCTCGCTCCGCGTCCGGACGAGATCGGTGCCGCCCCGTCCCGATCCGCCGACTGCTCGGCAGGACGGACCAGTGAGGTTGCGGTCACACGGGCATCTTCGTTCCGCCACTCGGACGTGGATCGTACCGGGGCTCTGCTGTGCCGTTCGGCCGTGCTCAGCGGCGGCGTGCGCGCGGCGGGCGGTGTGCCGACGGGTGACGGGCGTGAACTCGCCGGGGGCCCGGGCGCGTATGCCGGGGCGTGCCGACCTCGACGGACGACCCGGTCCCCACCACGGCGGCGCGGCTGGAGCCGCGTCCGGCCGCGCTCTGCGGGCTCCTGGCCCTCGGCGCGGCGCTCGCGGTCGGCGACCTCGTGGCCGGCCTGCTCTCGCCGGCGTCGTCGCCGGTGCTCGCGGTGGGCGGTCAGGTCATCCGCCTCACCCCGGAATGGCTCAAGGCGTTCGCGATCGCCACGTTCGGTGTGTACGACAAGACGGCGCTGCTGGTGGGCATGGCCGTCGTCCTCGTCCTCGTGGCCGTCGCGGCGGGGCTGGCGAGCCGCCGGAGCGGGACACCGGGCGCGATCGTCGTCGTCCTGCTCGGCGCCGCCGCCATCGCCTCGGCCACGGCCGCTCCGACGTTCTCGACCGCCGACCTGGTCGCCCCGCTCGCCACCCTCGTCGCCGGGCTCGCCGTCTGGATCGGCCTGCACCGACTCGCGATGCGCCGCGCCGCCGCTCCGCCGGACGCCGCGGAGGAGGGTCCCGACCCGGACGGCCGCACCGGAGACGTGGCGGAGGGGGTCGGGGACCAGCCCACCGTTCACCGCGCCGGACCGATGGGGACGCGCGGCGCGGCGCGGCGCCGGTTCCTGCTCGGGGTCACCGGCGTGGCGGCGGGAGCCGGGGTGGCGGCGGTGGCCGGCCGGTGGCTGGCGGCGACGGGCGGGGCGGAGGCCTCGCGGGCGACCGCCGGCGCCCTCCCCGGCGGTCCGGCGCGTCCGCTCGACCTCACCGGCGCGGACTTCGCCGCGCAGGGGACGCCGACGTGGCTGACCCCGAACAGCGCGTTCTACCGCATCGACACGGCCCTGCAGGTCCCGCAGCTCACGGCCCGCGACTACGCGCTGCGCATCCACGGCCTGGTGGACCGCGAGCTGCGCCTGTCCTACGACGACCTGCGCGCCCGCCGCCTCGTCGAGGCGCCGATCACGATGACCTGCGTGTCCAACGAGGTCGGCGGTTCGCTGATCTCGAACGCCGTCTTCCTCGGCGTGCCACTGGCCGATCTGCTCGCCGAGGCCGGCGTCCGGCCGCAGGCCGAGCAGATCGCCTCCACCAGCGTCGACGGCTTCACCACCGGCACCCCGATCGCCGCGGTGACCGACGGCCGCGCGGCCATGCTCGCGGTCGCCATGAACGGCGAGCCGCTGCCGGTGGAGCACGGATTCCCCGTGCGCATGGTCGTTCCCGGCCTCTACGGATTCGTCTCCGGGTGCAAGTGGCTCACCGACATGGAGCTCACGACCTTCGCCGAGTTCACCTCTTACTGGGAGCAGCGGGGGTGGGCCGAGCAGGCTCCGGTGAAGACGCAGTCACGCGTCGACGTCCCCCGGGCAGGCAGCAGCGTGCTCTCCGGCCGGGTGACCGTCGCCGGCGTCGCTTGGGCCCAGCACACCGGTGTCGCGCGGGTGGAGGTCCGTGCCGACGCCGGCGCCTGGCAGGACGCCGAGCTCGCCCGCGACGTCTCGATCGACACCTGGCGCATGTGGCGCACCGACCTCGACCTGGCTCCGGGGGCCCACCGCCTTCAGGTCCGCGCCACCGACCGCGGCGGCGACACCCAGGTCGCCACACCCAGCCTCACCATCCCCGACGGCGCCACCGGATGGCACACCGTCGAGATCACCGCGATCTGACGGGACGTGCTCGGTCCACGTCGGCGGACACGTCGTGACCGGTCAGCCTCGACGCCCTCTCGCCGGCTTGTCCACCAGGACGCCTCGTCGTCCGGGCGGCGACGGTGTCTGCTGGCCGCGCGGAGCGGCCCGCGCGGTGGCATCGTCGGGTCGACCCGGGTGTCGCGCACCACGCGGAGTCGCCGGTCGGAGAGGACGGCGTCGCGTGGACGTGGGGACGACGGACACCGAGGCGCGCAGCCTCGTCCATTGGGCCGAGACCGGGCGGCGGGGGATGGAGGCCTTCTACGCCCTCGCCATCGAGGACTACCGGCAGATGGTCGTGGCACGCGATTGGGCTGCGGACCTGCGTGGGCACGCCGGGGGCGACGCCGAGGTCCGGGTGCTCGACGTCGCCTGTGGCAGCGGGAAGTTCCCCGCGGAGCTGGTGCGACGCGGGCTGGCGGACCGGGTCGGCGGGTGTTCGGTCGGGGTCGACCTGCTCGACCCGTCCGCGTTCTCGATCTCCGAGGCGCGTTCGGTGCTCGGCCCGCCGTTCGTGGTCCGCGGGGAGCACGAGGTCCGCCTGCAGGACCTCCCTCCCTCGGTGGGTGGGTTCGACGTGGCGTGGGCGACGCACGCGCTCTATGCGATCCCGGCCGGGCAGCTCGACGCGGCCCTCGCCCGCATGGTCGCCGCGCTCCGCCCCGGCGGGTTCGGGACCGTGGTCCAGGCGACCACCGCGTCGCACTACCTGCGCTTCGCCGGCCTGTTCAGGGACTCCTTCGCGCCCGCGTCGACGCCGTTCTCGACCGCCGAGCAGGTGGCCGATGCCCTGGGTCGCGCGGGTGTCCGGCCGAGGGTCGAGCCGATCGAGTACACCGTCGCCTCCGACGACCGCGCCACCGTCGAGGGATTCCTGCAGCGCTGCGTGTTCGAGGACTCGGTCCCGCTCGACGCGATGGAGGCCGACGCGATGGTGGGCGCCTACCTCGCGGAGTGCCGCACCGACGGCGGCTACACCTTCACCCAGCACGTCCACGTCATCACCTGGGAGGTGGCGGCGTGAGCGCCGTGAACGACCGGCTCTCCGACGCCACCGGCGCCGGGGCCTCCACCGACGTCTCGGCCGCCTGGGACTCCGACAACGAGTCGTGGTGGGACTGGTACATGACGCTGGCCGAGCGGCAGGACGGCGACGGCGACCTGGTCGAGGTGCCCGTCCCGGATCCCGGGCCGCTCCCGGACGAGGCCGAGGTGATCGCGCAGCTTGCCGAGCCCTACCCGCTCGACGACGCGTCGGTCGCCGCGTTCGCGATCGACGGTTTCGTCCGACTGTCCGGGGTGATCACGCCCGGGGCCGCCGAGGTCCTGCGCCGGCGGCTGGCGGCCATGCTCACCGACCGGTCGAGCGCCTCGGGGCTGCGCAGCCGCGAGATGATGTGGCTCGAGGACGACCTCGTGCGGGCCGCGGTGCTCTCCCCTCGGATCGGGTCCATCAGCGCCGCCCTGCTCGGCGTCGACGCGCTGCGGCTCTACCACGACAGCGCGCTGTGCAAGGAGCCCGGCGGCGGCCGCACCCCCTGGCACGAGGACGCGCACCACTTCCCGCTCGACAGCCACGACGTCGTCTCCACCTGGATGCCCCTGCAGGCCGTGCCCGCGGCGATGGGGCCGCTCGCGTTCGCCCGCGGGATGCACGCCCGCGACGTCGTCGCCGAGCTGCCGTTCGACAAGCACGGCACGTCGTTCGACCGGCAGGTCTCCCGGGCGTTCGCCGCCGCGGGTGTCGAGGTGGTCGAGGAGCCGTTCGCGCTCGGCGACGTCAGCTTCCACTCCACGCTGTGCTTCCACACCGCCGGCGCCAACCGCTCCACCCGGCCGCGCATGGTGCTGGGGGCGACTTACTACGCGGACGGTGCCCGCATCATCGACGCTCCCACGATGGTCAGTGGCGACTGGCGACTGTTCGTCCCCGGCACCGAGCCCGGTGAGCGCGCCGCAAGCTCCCGCAACCCGCTGCTGGAGCTCGCCCGGGCGTAGCCTCGTCGCCCCCGGCCGATCGGCGCCGTGATCCGGCTGACGTCGAGAGCCTCGGCGCGGAAGAGCAGCGTCGCGTGCCCGACGTGGATGGTGTCTCCGTCGGAGAGTTGCCGGGAGACGAAGGCGTCGGAGAGCGCGAAGTGGGCGTCTCCGGCCGCGCTGAGGGCGCCCGAGCGGCTGATCTCGGCGTTGGCTTCAACGCCGGCGGGTCGTCCGCGAGGCCACACACGGCTGAGCATCTCAGAGGTCGTCGGAGAGCAGCTTCCACCAGCTGTCGGTCAGGACCTCGATCATGATGTCGAGCTCGGCCCGATCGCGTCCCCGGGCCCAGCTCCGGGCGACGTGGTCGAGCTGGGCGAACGCGAGCACGCCCCGCATGTGGCGTGACGTCTTGTCGAAGCGACCGGCGGCGTCGAGACCCTCTTCGATGTCGCTGGCCACCTCCTCGATCCACTGGTCGACGAGTCCTCGCAGCTCGGGGTCGACCGCCGCCGCCTCGAAGGCGGCCACCGTGTAGGGCCGGATCGCGTCCCACTGCTTCGACCGTTCCACCAGCCAGGCCCCGATGGCATCGCGCGAGCCGTCGCGCACGGCGGCCACGAGGTCGCCCGCGGTGGACCCGTGGTCGGGCGAGCTGATGCGCTCGAGCATCTGGTTCAGCTCGGCGATGAGCTCTTTCACCAGGTCGCTGCGCGACGGGAAGTAGGAGTAGAAGGTCACCCGGGTCGTGCCGGCCGCGGTGGCGATGTCGTCGACCGTCGTCGCTGCGTAGCCCTTGGCCTCGAACGTCTCGAGCGCCGTCGTGAGCAGCAGGCGGCGGGTCATCTCCTTCTGCGCGGCACGCAGTCCCGCCATGTCAGTCGCTCCTCGCCGCGGCACGTGCGGCCGCCGGCTCGACGACCGCCCCTCCCAGTGTCATGCCGGCAACGATAGGTGACCGGTCGCTCGAGCCGACTCAACGTTGTGCCAGTTTTCTTGACATGACGTAAATCTAGCTGTCACTGTGCTCAGCAACGCCGTGACGGCTCCCACAGCCCTCCGGCCCGACCGCCTCCGTCCCACCGGATCGGCGACCACCCATGTCCGGACTCTCGAAGGGGAGAGCCATGCCACCGATCCAGGGGGCCGCGCAGCCCGGGACCACGCCGTCCCCGTCCGCGCCGGTGGGCCCTGCCCGGGTCACCGGGACCCTCGTCGCCGCATGCGTCGCCGTGCTGGTGGCGCAGGTCGCGAACGCCCTGCCCGCGTCCCTCAACGGGCTGTTCCAGTCCGACCTCGGCGCCACCGGGTCGCAGCTGACGTGGATCACCGCGGCCTTCATGATCGCGGTGGTCGTCTTCGAGCTGACCTTCGGCGTGCTCGGCGACCTCTTCGGCCGCCGCCGGCTCCAGGCCGCGGGTGGCGTGGTGCTCATCGCCGGCTCGCTGGTGTCCGCGCTCGCGCCGACGATCCACGTCCTCTGGGTGGGCGCGGCACTGAACGGCCTCGGCGCGGGAGCGCTCTTCCCGGCCTCGCTGGCGCTGGTGGCCGCGGTGACGCACACCCCGGAGGCGCGCGCCCGCGGCATCGCCCTGTGGGCCGGGTTCCTCTCCGCCGGTGCGGCGGTCTCGCCGCTGCTCGGCGGGGTGTTCGCCGAGGTCGGCACCTGGCGCGGGTCGTTCGCCATCGTCGCCGCGCTGGGGGCCGTCACGGTCCTCGTGACGCTGCTGCTCTCGGCCGAGTCGACGGCCCCCGAGGGTCGCGGCCTCGACATCCCGGGGCAGGTCACCTTCGCGGTCGGGCTGATCGCCGTCCTCTACGCGCTGGTCCAGGGCGCCGAGGACGGGTGGGGACGGCCGCACATCGTGGGCGCGCTCGTGGTGGGCGTCGCCTCCCTCGTCCTGTTCGTGGTCGTCGAGCGGCGGGCGGCGACCCCGCTGCTGCACCTCGACCTGTTCCGCAACCGGGCCTTCTCGGTGGCCTCGATCGTGACCGTCGTCGGGATGCTCGCGTTCCTCGGCTCGGCGTTCTCGTTCAGCATCTGGCTCGGCGCGGTCCAGCACCAGGCGCCCGCCCGGGTCGGCATCCCGCTGCTGCTCATCCAGGCGCCGGCGTTCCTCCTGATCCCGGTGATCTCGCGGCTGCTCGCGCGGGTCGCCGCCCGGTGGCTCCTCACCGGGGGGTTCGGGCTCATGGCCGCAGGAGCATGGCTCGCCTCCCGGCTCGACGTGCTGGACATGAGTCTGACGCCGATGGTGGCGCCCGCCCTGTGCATCGGCATCGGCTTCGCCCTGTCGGTCAGCTCGTTCACCGCCGTCGCGATCAACACCGTGCCGCTGCACCTCGCGGGCATGGCCAGCGCGACGACCAACCTGCTGCGTGACCTCGGCTTCGCCCTCGGTCCCATCGTCGTCGGCGCCGTGGCCCTGAGCACCGCCGCCGAGAATCTCGGCGCCGGGCTGTCGACCCTCTCCGCCGACCAGGCGGGCGTCGCCGCCGAGGTGTTCCGGGCGGGAGGCCCGCTCGCCGTCAACAGCCTGCCGCCGGGTGCTCCCGGCGGGGCGGCACAGCCGCTGGCCCTCACCGCGCTGGGCGCAGGCTTCCAGGCCGCGTTCCTGGTCTGCGCGATCGCCGCGGCGGCCGCCGCGCTCCTGACGCTGCTCGGCCTCTCCGCCCGCACCGGCGAGGGCGAGCCGTCCGGGGAGTCGCTGCACGACCCGCTCCACCCCGAGGCGCCCGGCGAGACCGACGACGCCCGCCGCCCCGACCGGATCACGAGGTGACCGCCATGACCGTCCCGACCGCCGACGTGGACCTCTTCGCCGACGAGGTCCTCCTCGACCCCTACCCCACCTACGCGCGGCTCCGCGAGCTCGGCGGCGTCGTCCACCTGCCGGCGAACGACGTCTACGCCCTGACCCGCTACGACGTCATCCGGACCGCCCTCGGCGACCCGGGGACGTTCTCCTCGAGCGCGATCGGCTTCAACCCGATGGTCAACGAGGCCCTGCAGGGAACATCGCTCGCCTCGGACCCGCCGGACCACGGTCGGCTGCGCGCGACGCTCACCCGCAACCTCACGCCTCGCGCCCTCCGCGGCCTGGAGGCGCACATCGACGCCGAAGCCGCCGCCCTGGTCGACGAGCTGGTGAGGCGGGGCTCCTTCGACGCCGTCGACGCCCTCGCCCGAGCCTTCCCGCTCGGGGTCGTCGCCGACCTCATCGGCTTCACCGGCGCGGTCCGCGACAACATGCTGCGCTGGGGCCAGGCCGCGATGCAGGTCATCGGCCCTCTCAACCAGCGGACCGCCGACAGCTTCCCGATCGCGGGCGAGCTCTACGCCTGGTGCTCCGGCGTCACGGCCGACGACCTCGCGCCGGGCTCGGTGGGGCGCGGGATCGTCGACGCCGAGGCGCGCGGCGACATCCCGTCCGGCACCGCCGGCCACATCATCCACCAGTACCTGGGCGCCGGCGTCGACACGACCGTCGCCGGGATCGGCAACATCGTCGCCCTGTTCGCCGCCCACCCCGAGCAGTTCGACCGGGTCCGGGCGGACCGCTCGCTCGTGCCGGCCGCCTTCGCCGAGGTGCTGCGGTTCTGGGCGCCCATCCACGCCTGGGGCCGTCGCGTGACCCGCGACGTCGAGATCGAGGGGACGACGGTGCCGGCCGGCGCCCAGGTCGCGATCCTGCTCGGGGCCGGCAACCGCGACCCGCGCCACTACGACGACCCCGACACCTTCCGAATCGAGCGCCACCCCGTCGACCACCTGTCCTTCGGCTACGGCCCGCACGGCTGCGCCGGGCAGGGCCTGGCCCGGCTCGAGGCGCACGCGGTGATCGGCGCGCTCGTCGAGCGGGTCGAGCGTCTGGTCGTCGGCGACGAGGTCCGCGTGCCGAGCAACATCACCCGCAGCATCGAGGTGCTCCCCGTCCTCGAGGTGGTGCCGGCATGAGGATCACCGCCGACCACGCCCGCTGCGAGGGCCACGGCCTGTGTGCCGACACCGCCCCCGACGTCTACGACCTCGACGACGACGCCGTCGTGGTCGTCCGCCACGAGGTCGTGCCGTCGGGCCTGGAGCGTGCCGCGGAGGCCGGTGCCCGTCTGTGCCCGGTCGCGGCGCTCCGGATCGAGAGAGAGGACCCCCGTCAGCGATGACCGGCACCGTCAACACCGTCCTCGGACCCGTACCGGCGCAGGAGCTGGGGGTCGTCTCGGTCCACGAGGCGCTCCTGTCCGTGGTCCCGGGCGCCGAGCACGCCTTCGACATCACGCTCGACCGTGCGGAGATCTTCGAGGTCCTGGCCGGCAAGCTGGGCGACTTCCGCCGCGCCGGCGGCACGACGATCGTCGACAGCACCGGGATGTTCCACGGCCGCGACATCCGGATGGCCGAGGCGCTGTCCCGCTCGACCGGCGTGCACATCGTCGCGTCCACGGGCATGGGCCCGGAAGAGATGCTCGGTGGCTACTTCCTGACCCCGCAGACCAACCCGCCGACCCCGTGGCCCGCCGAGCGGTTCGCCGAGCTGTTCACCCTCGAGGTCACCGAGGGCATGGCCGTCCCGCGCGTCGAGCGCCGGGGCGCCGCGGGTCTGGTCGCCACGACGGCCACCCGCGAGGGCATGACCGCCACCGACCAGAGCCTGGCCCAGGGCGCCGCCCGGACGGCGCTCGCCACCGGCGTCCCGCTGTCCCTGCGCTACGGCGCCGACGCCGTCGCCGACCTCGAGGTCGTGCTCGACGAGGGCCTGCCCAGCGACCGCGTGGTCATCGGGGGTCTCGACCGCCGCGACGCGGTGGCGGCCGGCGCGCCCCTGGCGGTCGCCCGTCGCGGCGCCTACGTCGCCCTCGACCACGTCGGCAGCGAGGACGGGACCCACATCGGCGACGACGAGCGCGTCGACCTGGTGCTCGAGCTGGTGGCGGCCGGGCACACGGGCCGCATCCTGCTCTCGGCCGACGCGATCGGCGTCGCCGTGGGCCTGCCCCATCGGGAGATCCCCTTCTCGCACGTCCTCGCCACGTTCGTCCCGCTCGCGCGGTCCCGGGGCCTCGACGAGCAGGACGCCCGACGCATCGTCGTCGACAACCCCCGCGACCTGCTCACCACGCGCCGCGCCGACGAGACCGGAGGGAAGGCCTGATGTCGAAGGTCAACACCGTGCTCGGCACGATCCCCGCCGAGGAGCTCGGCGTCGTGGCCGTCCACGAGCACATCGGCTACGGCATGCCCGGCTCCGAGCTGGACAGCACGTGGTGGAAGACGCCGGAGGAGCGGTACGCCGAGACCGTCCCGAAGCTGCGGGGGTTCCACGAGCTCGGCGGCGGCACGTTCGTCGACGTGACCGGGATCTGCAACGGCCGCGACGTCGACCACTATCGGTCCCTGTCGACGAAGACCGGCGTGCACATCGTCGCCTGCACCGGCTTCGTCGGCGGGGACACCGCCCTGCCGCACTTCGCCCGCGCCTCGGTGGACTATCTGGCCCGCCAGTTCGTCCACGAGATCACCGTGGGGATCGGCGGCACCGGCGCCAAGGCCGGCGTCATCAAGGTGGGGGTCAGTCGCGGCGGCCGGATGACCGAGCTGGACCAGCGCATCTACCGCGCGGCCGCACGCGCCGCCGTCGCCACGGGCGTGCCGATCCTGACTCACCTGGCCATCGACCCGGAGCCCGCCGTCGCGATCTTCGGTGAGGAGGGGCTCGCGCTGGACCGGGTCCTGTTCGGCCACGCCGACGACGGCCCGAACTCCTCGATCACGCCGCACGAGTGGCTGCTCGCCCGCGGCGGGCGCATCGGCTTCGACACCTTCGGCTACGAGACCGAGCTGCCCGACCCGCCGTTCTGGGCCCGCCCGCGCCAGGAACGTCTCGACCACTTCCTGAGCCTGCTGGAACGGGGCCACCTCGCTTCGCTCCTCGTCTCGGCCGACGCCAACTGCAGCCCGCTGGGCTGGCCGGGGGTGAAGGGCCACACCGTGAACTACCTGTTCGAGGACCTCATCCCCGACCTGCGCGCTGCCGGCGTGGACGACGCCACCGTCACGACGCTGCTGGTCGACAACCCCGCCGACTTCCTGACCATCCGGAACTGAGAGATCGCCATGGACACGAAGGACCTGAAGATCGCCGTCGTCGGCGCCGGCTACGGCGGTGCCGCGGCGGCGAAGGGCCTGAGCCTGCTCGGCGCCGACGTCACGGTGTACGAGCAGGCGACGCAGCTCCGTGAGGTCGGTGCCGGCATCGGCCTGCGGCCCTCGACGATGGACCGCTTCCGCCGGTGGGACGTCTTCGACGCCGTCGCGGCGGTCAGCTCCCCGAGCGACTACTTCGAGATCCTCACCGCCACCGGCGAGCCGATCATGAAGGAGGCGTGGCCGGGCATGGACGACTACGCGGAGACGACCCACACCCACCTCGTCCACCGCGGCGACTTCCTCGACGCGCTGCTGGGCGTGCTGCCACCCGGGATGGTGCGCCTCGGATGTCGGCTGGAGACCGTCGAGGACCACGGCGGCCACTCCGTCCTGCGCTTCGCCGACGGCGAGTCCGTCGCGGCCGACCTCGTCATCGGGGCCGACGGCATCAAGTCCGTGGTGCGCCAGCAGTTGTTCAGCGCTGAGCCCCCGGTGTTCTCCGGCGAGCACGCCTACCGCACCGTGATCTCCACCGACGACGCCCGCGGACTGGTCGTCGACGACAACTTCCGGATGTACATGGGACGCGGCACGAAGGTCTACCTGCTGCCGCTGCGCCACCGCCGGGGACTGTCGTTCGACGTCACCTGCCTCGACCCGGACAGCACCTGGGCCCCGACGATCACGAAGGACCACCTGCTGGCGAAGGTGGAGGGCTTCGACGGGCGCATCGTGGACATCGTCCGCGATCTCGACCTCGACAGCCTCAGTGTCCGGGCCGTCTACGACATCGACCCGATCCCGTCGTGGCACACGAGCGCGGTCGCCCTGCTCGGCGACGCCGCGCACTCGATGCTGCACCACCAGGGCCAGGGCGCGAACTCCGCGATCATGGATGCCGGCGCCCTGGCCGATGCCCTGCGCGACGAGGACTCCGTCCCCCAGGCGCTGGCGGCCTACCAGGGGACGCGCAAGCCCGTCACCGACGAGCTGCAGCGCATCTCGCGCCAGGGCTGGAGCGAGGACGAGGTCGACGACGTCTTCCCCGGGCAGAAGCCCGCGTCGCAGGAGGCGGGCATCTGATGGCCCTGCACCTCCGGATCGCCGAGGTCCTCGCCCGGCTCCCGGAGCCGCCCGACGGCCCGCCCGACCCCGCGGCGCTCCGCGCCGACGAGGAGGCGCAGGTCCCGCCGATCGACGACCGCGTCCCCGTGCACGCCGTCGAGGACCTGACCGTGCGGACGCCGTCGGGTGAGGTGCCGGTGCGCCGCTACACGCCCGCGCCGACGGCCTCCTCCGGCATGCTCGTGTACCTCCACGGCGGTGCGTTCTTCCTCGGCAGCCTCGACACCCACGACCACGTCGCCCGGTCCCTCGCACGGACGACCGGCCTGACGGTCCTCTCCGTCGGCTACCGCCGGGCACCCGAGGCGCCGTACCCGGCGGGCCTCGTGGACTGCTACGCCGTGGTCCGCTGGGCTGTCGAGCACCGAGGGACGTCGGGGTGGGACGGCGGGACACTCGCCCTCGCCGGGGACAGCTCCGGCGGGAACTTCGTCGCCGCCGTGACCGCGATGGCCCACGACGACGGCGTCGACCACATCACCCATCAGGTGCTGTACTACCCGTCGCTCGACCTGGACTTCGACGTCGAGCGCTACTCCTCCCTGCGGGAGAACGCCGAGGGCTACGGCCTCGAGACGGCCGGGCTGGCGCCGTTCAACGCCTTCTACCTCGACAGCGGCGCCGACACCGCCGACCCCCTCGTCTCGCCGATCAAGCGCGACGACCTCACCGGCCTGCCCCCGGCGCTGATCGTCACCGCCGAGCACGACCCCCTGCGCGACGAGGGCGAGCTCTACGGACAGCTGCTCGCGAAGGCCGGCGTCGAGGTGCGGGTCAGCCGGTACGCGGGTGCCGGGCACGGCTTCGTCCAGCACTTCTCCTGGCTCCCGGAGTACGCCCGCGTCTTCGACGAGACGGCCGAGTTCCTGGGACGGGGCGAGCTGTCGTGACCACGACTGTCGACATCCACCCCGTGTTCTCGCCGTGGGGCCGGTTCGGGCTCTACAGCTTCTTCATCGACGCCCCCGAGCCGGCCGTCGTCGACACGGGCATCGCGGCGTCACCGGCCGAGGGCATCGCGCCCGCGCTCGAGCGGCTCGGTCGGCGCATCGAGGACGTCCGCTGGATCCTGCTGACCCACGGGCACATCGACCACCTCGGCGGGGCGCACGCCCTGTGGGAGCTCACGGGCCGGCGCGCCCGGGTCGTCATCCACGAGGCCGACGCGCACCTGCTGCGCTCGCGGCGGGCCCACGTCGACCTCTACCGCGACGTGCGGCAGCCCTACCTGCACGACCCCGACGGGATCGCGAAGCAGACGGCCATGGCCGAGGCGGCCATCTCCGGGGAGATGGAGCCGTCGCTCCTCGTCACCGGAGGCGAGACCCTCTCGCTCGGCGGAGGTGTCACCGTCTCGGTGCGCCACATCCCGGGCCACACGGCCGGGTCGGTCGCGTACGTCGTGGACGGGCAGGAGTCCGTGTTCGTCGGGGACGCCGTCCAGATCCACGGGGCCGCGAACGGCTTCCCCGGCTACGAGGACCCGGACGCCTACCGTGCGAGCCTGCGTCACCTCCGCGACCAGGTCCGCCCCCGGCGCCTCTACCTGGGTCACCCGTTCCGCACGACGGCCGGCGAGCCCTACGGCGTCGAGCTCGACGCCGACCAGGCACGGCAGGCGTTGCAGGAGAGCCTCGACATCGAGACCCGAATCCGCGCCGCCGCCGGTCGCGCGCCGGAGGTGACCGACTCGGTGTACTCGCCGTTCGCGGGCACCGCCGAGGAACTCGGCTACACCAGCGACCCACGGCTCGAGCCGTCCCCGTTCTTCACGACGGTGCACGGCCACCTCACCCACGCATCGACGAAGGCACGGACCCATGACTGACGACAGGGTGCAGGAGTTCGCCGGGCGGAAGATCGCGGTGCGCAAGGATCTCCGGATCCCGATGCGCGACGGCGTCGAGCTCGCCGCCGACACCTACGCCGCCGTCGACGACGGTCCCCGCCCGGCGTTGGTCGCGCTCAGCCCGTACGGCAAGGAGCTGCAGGCCCTCGCCCTGACCATGCCGCCCCAGCGCCGCCCCAGCCCGATGTGGGACGGCTGCATCGAGGCCGGCGACATCGCGCGGGTGGTCGACGAGGGCTACGTGCACGTCATCGGCGACCTGCGCGGCAGTGGGCACTCCGAGGGCGAGCACATCGGCAACTACAACGCCGGCGGTGTGTCCCTCGGGCAGGACGCCTACGACGTCATCGAGTGGGTCGCCGCCCAGCCGTGGTGCGACGGCAACGTCGGCATGATCGGCATCTCCTACTACGGCTCGATGCAGATCCTCGCCGCCGCCGAGCGCCCGCCGCACCTCAAGGCCGTCTTCATCTCGGGTGGCCACTTCGACTTCTACGAGACCACCTACCACGGCGGCGTCATGTGGTTCATGCCCCGCGCCGCCCGCGAGGGCCGCGGCGGCGACTCCGGCTGGGCCTTCACCGACCGCATCCGGTCGCGCATGCTCGAGACGTACTCCCCGGAGGAGATCCGGCGGCGCGTCGCCGAACGCCTGCGCGACCCCGACGTCGCCGCCTGGCCCAACCTCGTGCACCTGCTGCACTACCCGACCCACCACGAGGCGTGGTTCGACATCCTCCTCAACGAGCTCGACGGCGACTGGTACGAGGAGCGCAACCCGATCAACCTCGCCGCCGACGTCGAGATCCCGGTCTACCTGCAGATCGACCAGGGACGGGGCTGGACCGTCGACGGGCACATCGAGCTGTTCGACGCTCTGCGCGGACCGAAGAAGCTCGACATCGGGCCGTACCCGCCGATGCAGTCGCGCCCCTGGGTCGAGGAACACGACACGATGTTCCGCTGGTACTCCTACTGGCTGAAAGGCATCGACAACGGGGTCATGGACGAGCCCGCCCTCCGCGTCGTCGTCGAGGGGTCCCGCGAGGTCGTCACCGCGGCGCAGTGGCCGCCGAAGCACGTCGAGCACCGGTCGCTGTACCTGCGCTCCCGACACAGGATCGCCGCGGAACCCGAACCGATGGGCCCGGACCACGCCGTGCCCGACGGCTTCTACCAGGCGCCGCTCACGGTCACCGACCAGGTGGAGATCCTCAGCTGGAGCACCGCGCCGTTCGAGGAGAGCACGGAGATGATCGGCACTGGCGCGGCCCACCTGTTCGCCGAGATCGACCAGCCGGACACGAACTTCATCCTGCGGCTCTGGGATGTCGCCCCGAGCGGGAACCGGCAGCTGATCACGAGCGGGTACCTCAAGGCGTCGCACCGCGAGCTCGACTCGCGCACCACCGAGGGCGACCCCCGCCACCCGCACACCCGCGCCGTGCCGGTGGAGCCCGGGACGATCGAGGAGTACGTGCTCCGGCTCTACCCGTTCGCCAGCACCATCCGCCCGGGCCACCGCCTCGTGGCCGAGCTGTCGTGCAACGAGCCGCTCACCGACGCCCACAACGCGCTGCTCCCGCCCGACGCCTTCCACCTGCCCGTGGGCCGGCCTGTCACGCACAAGATCTATCGCGACGCGCTGCACCGGTCGCGACTGGTCCTGCCCTTCACGGCATCGGTGAGCCCCGCCGCGAGATGACAGCCCGGAGTGGACGGGCGGTAGAGCGCCCCGGAATCACATCGGAGATCGCTCCGTGGAGCTGCTCGTCCTGTCTCAGTGCTACGTGGATCGTGGGCGGGAGCCGGCCCGGGTGAGCGTTGGCGGCCGGCTGCTAGCTGTTGTCGAGCAGTACCTCGGTGGGCTCGAGTCCGATCGTGATAGAGGCGACCCAGGCCCCGAACATCATCGCTCGGGTCTCCGACTGACCGAAGGCGTGTGGCTCGGACGAGTAGAGATTGATGGAGCCGATCGCGTGCTGGTCGGTGTGCAGACCGGTACGCCACGGGTCCCACGGCACGGCGATCGAGAGCGAGGAGCGCACCCCGAGTGTCGCGACGGCGGGGCAGAGCTCCGGCCAGGACTGGGCAGCCTGGTCGCCGAGGAAGTCGTCGGCCCGCACGAAGGTGACAGCGTCGATGTGCACGGCGTCGACGCACGGGCCTTCCCGCAGTCGGTACTGCCACTCGTCGAGGGCACGCGCTTCGCCGGTAGCCAGCGCGGTCCGGTACGGCGGTCGGTCGCCCTGGAGCTGGTCGACCGTGGTCACGCTGATCGACGGGCAACCGCCGTAGAGAGAGCGGGCCGTGTCGAGGACGAGACGGAGAACGTCGGGGTGCTTCTGCGCTTCGCCGACGGACGCCAGTCCGTGGCCGGCCAGCCAGGAGGTGATCATGCGACGGCGCTGGTCCTGTGCGTGTTCACGAGCCGCACCTGCGCGCTGCCGCTCGGCGCGAACGCTCTTGAGCACCACAGCAGCGCGGTACCGCGAGCTCTCCACGCTGGTCCGTACTCGAGCGCACGCCAGCGCCAGCTCCAAGGAGCCTGCTGCCGACATTCCCGAAGCGTAGGGGCCTTGCTGAGCCCTTCGCCAGGGACACATCACCCGGGATCGAGGCGCTTCCGGAGGGTGGTCTCGGTCTCGGGGTCGATCTCGACTGGTTCCTGGCCGCGTCGCACCAAGTCCGCCTGGCTGGCCCAGCTCGACGCCGACGAGGACGCCAGCGACAAGGACCTGCCCGACCTCTGCAGCTTCATGATCGGCACTGGCGTCCGCATCGGGGAGGCCCTGGCCGTCGCATGGCCGGAGGTCGACCTCGACGAAGCCACGGTGGACGCGCCCCGCATCCGGCTCACCGGCGTCGGCCTGCTTCGCCTGGGTCAGCCACGTGTTCCGCCGGACCTGCGCCACGATCCTCGACCCAAGGGCAACAACGCGCTCTCCGCGGTGAACTCGAGGAGGTATCCGCCACGGCCGTATCAGAGCTGCTGGTCGAGACCGCTGCTCACGGGTTGAGGCGCGGTCCAGGTCGACGGTCAAGCCTCCCGCGGCCGACTCTGACGCCCGCGAGTCGAGCACACGTGGGGAGTCACGTGCGCTCGCACGGCGCGCCTGCTCTCCCCGCAACGCTCATCCGAAGACTCTCCGGGCTGGTCCGGACGATCTTCAGCCGCGCAGGTTTCAGGAGTAAGCGTGCCCGAAAGTAGGAGGAATACGCCCGAAGATCGCTCCATAGAGCGTTGACCAGCGAAAAGAGTGCGCCGTCAGGGACTCGAACCCCGAACCCGGCGGACAGGAGTCACGTCCTCCTTGATGGTGCACGGTGCTCGTTCTTGCTGGTCAGTGGACGTACTCGCCAGCGTCGATCATCAACGGTGACCGTCCGAAACAGGCCGTGGTGTGATGTCAGCGGTTCCCGAAGCGGGACGGATGGCCTCGGGCCGTGGACCGACCTTCCCGATGATCGCATTGTGTCTGGGGCGGCCGTCGGTCAGTCGTGGGAGCGCGCGGATCGACGCCATTCTGATGGAGTGACCCCGAAGGTCTGCCGGAAGGCTCGGCCGAAGTGGGGGCCGAGCCCGGCATCGAGCTGGTCCGGGCCCTGCTCGCCGGCCACAGTGGAGCTGACGACGCGGCGCGGGAGTCGCTGGAGAATCCCCAGCGGCGTCCGATGGTGGCGATGGCCTGGTGGGCGTGGCGTTGACCCCGAAGACAGTTGTCTGATGAAGCTGTCCCGAGATGAGCGTCGAACCTCCGGATCGCATGCTGCGCGAGACCGTCGTCCGAGAGGAGAACGTCACGATGACGGCGTCGACCAACACCGAGGTCGGCGTCGGCGTGGACGTCCTCGGTGCTGCCGAGTCTCGATCAGCAGCGATGAACGTGCCGGGAGAAGCCATGGCGTGACGTGCGCGGTCTACCTCGACGCGTTCCTCCCGCGCGCGGACGAGGCGGCGTGGGACGTGCGTGGGACGTGCTGCCCTGGCAGCGTGAGGCGTTCCAGGAGCTCCGGGTTGCCGGACAGGTCATGGCTGATCCGTTCCGTCGACCAGAAGCCGTTCTTCCCCGAGCTCGGGAGGACTTCGACGCCGAGCTGCTGACGCCGATGCCGATCGCGACGCACATCAGGCCGTCGGGGCAGCGCCCGAGCCGGGAGCAATCTCCTCGACCTACGGCCCCGGACGTCGCCCGCTTCGCGCGGTCACTCGAAGAGGACCGGGTCCAGCTCGTCGATCTTGAGCAGGAGTCCGTCCGGGCTGACCAGCCGGAGCTGGCGCCCGCCGGCGTCGTCGCTCGTCGGGCGGGCGATCGTCACGCCGCGGGCGCGCAGCCGCGCCTCGACCTCCTCCAGCGGGTCGGTGCACTCGAAGCCCAGCTCGACCGCGCCCTCGCCCTCGCAGGGGTACGGCGGGTGCGCCAGCAGGCCGACCCGCACGTCCCCGATCTCGATCACTGCCCGGTCGCCGTCCCGGCGTCCGCGCACCACGAGGGCGCCCAGCTGCTCGTAGAACGCGAGCGATGCCGTCAGGTCCTTCACGTGCACCATCGGGCGCAGCCGCACCCCGTGTCCGTTGTCGGTCCGGTCGGTCACGGTGTCCTCCTCGTCTTCCTCGGAGCCCAGCTCCTTGTCGAGGGTCTTGCTCGCTACTGCGCCGCACCACAGCCGGGGCGGGTCACCGGACCCGGGCCTGCGCCGTGGTGGAGGCCGTGTCGGCGTCGCCACCGTCGTCGTCGCCGGGCAGGTGGAGGTCGACGACGTTGACGTTGACCTCGACGACCTCGAGCCCGGTCATCTGCTGCACGGCACTGATGACGTTGCGGCGGGTGGCGCGAGCGACCTCGGCGATGGACGCGCCGTAGTCGACGACGATGGTCAGGTCGACCGCGGCCTGGCGCTCGCCGACCTCGACCGAGACGCCCTGGGTGGTGGACGAGCGTCCGCCGGGGATGCGCTCGGTGATGGCGCCGAAGGCGCGGGCGGCGCCGCCGCCGAACCGGTGCACGCCCTTGACCTCGCGGGCGGCCAGGCCGGCGATCTTCGCGACGACGCCGTCGGCGATCGTCGTGCGGCCCTGTGTGCTCTCCAGCGGCGACCCACCCGTGGTGGCGGGGCTCGTCGTGCTCATCGCGCTGCCCTCCCGTTCGACGGAAACTGCGGCACCGCCCGGGGCTGGACGGCGCTGTCCGTCGAACTCCCGGGTTGGACACACCGGACCCGCGATCCTCACGAGATCGCGACGTGACCGAGACCACGTCGCGCGCACCGGGCCGAGGGATCGACCGCGGCCCGGTCACCCGCTTCCCCACCTCGGGCTGTCGACGCCGCTGCTCGAACGGTCAGCTCGGGGAGGAGCTGCGTGAGCGACGAGAGAAGCAACGCGGGCCGTTCACGGTCGGAGGGTCTCGTTCTCTGGGCGATCAGCGAGGATGGCGCGCAGTTGCTTGGCTGCGGTCACCGAGCACGGCCAGCCGGTGTAGAAAGCCAGATGGGTGATGAGCTCTGTGAGCTCGTCGGCGGTGACGCCGTTGTCGAGGGCCAGCCCGAGGTGCAGATCCAGTTCGTCGGCGCGGTAGAGCGCGACGAGTGCGGCCACGGTGACGAGGCTGCGGTTGCGCTTGCTCAGGCCGGGACGTTCCCAGACGTCGGCGTAGAGCACGTCGTCGGTGAGCTCGGCGAGCTTCGGGGTGATGTCGCCGATGCTGCGACGCCCGGGTCCCGGTGCTCGGGCGCTCACGCGTCCATCCAGGGTCCGACACCGGCGATGCGGCGCACCGTCGTGGTGATCACGTAGCCGGGCGGCGGCCCCGGAGGCATCGGGAAGTCGAAGTCAGGGGCGATGTAGACCTTGCCCAGGCGTCCGACCAGCTCCGCGGCGCCACCTTCGCTGATCTCGGCCTCTCCGTAGACGATCAGGTTGGGGTGCATTCCGTTGGGCAACGGCGTCGGGCCGGCGAACGACAGGGCGATCCGTGGATCCCGGAGAAGGTTGGTGATCTTGCGGTAGCGGCCGAAGTGCCCGGTGATGATGCGGTCGCCGTCCAGGCCTGCCCAGACGACGCTCATCTGGGGCGAGCCGTCGGGGTTCAGGGTCGTCATGTGGGCGAGGGCTGTCCCGCTGAGGATCAGTTCTCGGGCCGAGGGGGGAAGCACGAGGGCAGTGTCGGCCGTTGTTCTGCTCGACACGAGCCGTCACGGGGACACGGAGTGGAAGGATCGAGCCATGGAGCAGCATCGGGTCGCGGTCCTGGTTCGAGACGGCGTTCTGGCCATGGAACTGGGAGTCGTGCATCGCGTGTTCGGCGAGGCCTGCGACGCCGAGGGTCGACCGTTCTACGATGTGACGACGTGTGCTCTCGAGGCGGGCTCGGTCCGCACGGACGGGGACTTCTCCCTCGACGTCGAGCATGGACCGGAACTGCTCTCCGAGGTGTCCACGCTCATCGTGACCTCGACCGATCACGACGCGGTGAGTGTCTCGGACGCCGAACAGAGCGCGATGACATCGGCCCTGCGCCGCGTCCGACCTGGCACGCGCCTGGCCTCGATCTGTACCGCCGCTTTCCTCTTGGCCGCGGCCGGGCTGCTCGACGGTCGGGACGCCACCACTCATTGGGCTCGAGTGGCGGCGTTCCGCGAGCGTTTCCCCACCGTGCGGGTACGCCCCGAGGTGCTCTACACCGTAGACGGAAACATCCTCACTTCTGCCGGGGTGGCCTCCGTGGCGGACATGTGCTTGCACATGGTGCGAAGCGACCATGGCGCTGCGGTGGGCGGTGTCGTGTCTCGTCGCGTGGTGATGCCGCCGCACCGCCAGGCCGGCGAGGCACAGCTCACCGCGCGTCCCGTGACGGAGGACGGCGTCGCGGGGACGGCTCGCGCGCGGAGCTGGGCGCTCGAGCATCTCGACGAGCCGCTCAGCCTGCGTGACCTGGCCGAACGGGAAGGGATCAGCACCCGCACCCTGTCGCGCCGCTTCCGGGAGGAGACCGGGACCTCGCCCACGCAGTGGCTCCTCGCACGCCGTCTCGAGCGGGCACGCGAGCTGCTCGAGACGACCGAGCTGGGCGTCGACATGGTCGCCGCGCGATGCGGCTTCGGAAGTGCGGCGGCGATGCGCTTGCACATGCGCGCGGTGATGCAGATGTCGCCATCGGTCTATCGGCGCAACTTCCACGGCTGAGGAGAGCGGTAGCCGGGGCTCCATGCCCGGTTCCGGGGCAGACGGCACGCACGGTCTGTCGCACGCCGAGCTCACATAGCCGGGAAGAAAGGGAACATTCCTTCTCGCCATGGGATAGATGGCGGCGACCGGCGCATCGTCGTCACGGTGAGTGCGCCGCCTCAGCCTCGGTTACGACCGGGCGTCGGCGGGACGGTCTCAATGACGCTGCTGTGAGGAGAAGGCGTCATTATCCGCGGTATAGGCCATGTGTGGGTCACCGTTCCCGACCTCGAGCAGACGACCCAGTTCCTCGTCGAGGGACTGGATGCCGTCTCTATGTACGACATCATCGATGCACCGATGGGAGGCGAGTGGATCGAACAGAGCCTGGGTGTGCCCGAGGGGACAGTGATCAGGGCAATTCGGCTGTCGCAGGGTCATGGCCGGCCCGCCGGGCCGGAAGTGGTCAGCACCCAATGCCGCGACCACTGAGCGCGGCCCGTTGCTGAGTGTCGCCGTGGTGGAGGTGGACGCGGTGTAGCGAGAGGTCCTGGATCATGAAGGCGACGAGGTGGGCTTGGCGGTCGCTGAGGTGGGGGTCGTGGTGGAGCGGCCGATCGGGTTTGCCGCGCAGGTACGCCACGATGCCGCTTCCGGAACCGGCGATGTCGGCCAGCGCAGTGTCCAGCTCCGACCGGCACGAACAGTTCAAGGAGCTGAACAGGTCGCCCGTCGGGCATTCTCGGTGCACGTGGACGACGGGTCGGGCGGACCGCTCGGTGCCCGGACCTCGGAGTACGAGGTGCTCGGCGCCCGAGTGGGTGTCGCGGTAGCCGGTGGCGAGAACGATGCCGTGATCGGTCGGGAGGACGACTTCGGGCCCGCGGACGGCGAGAGCCTGTGTGCGCAGTCGCTCGTCGATGATCTCCTGGCCGGTGACGCGGAAGAGGGCGCGCTGCCTGGCGAGATCGTCCAGGCCGTGGAGTCCGGTGCCGTCGTCGACGACGATCTCGGTGACCAGGGCGAGCTGGCCCAGTCCAGCTGCCTGGACCAGGTCGACTGCGAACTCGGCGATCCCTGGCGCGGCACCCAGCGTCCCCTGGGCGGCGGCGACCACCACCGGGATGCCGGCGCGGCGGGCCGTGTCGGCATCGAAGCCCGGGCGGCCGGCCAGACTGGTGATGATCTCGGCGCGCTCGGCGATGGTGCAGGCGACGGGGGTGTGGTCCGCCGCCAGCACCGTGGTGGCCTCGGCGGTGGCCGGGGACGCGGCGAGGAAGGACGGTCCGCCCGCGACGCGGGCGGTGTAGCCCAGCAGCTCGGAATTCCCGTGACCGGCCCAGCAGACGAGGAACGCCGAGGAACCGGCCCCCTCTGGTACTTCGATGATCACCGGGTTCGCGGCCCTCAAGGCGCGGCACGCGAAGGAGAGGACGGGACCGCCGTTCGGGTCAGGCGAGGCGGGCGAAGCTGCTGCGGTGGAAGACCAGGGGACGGACGTCGGGGCGATGGTGTACCTCCAGCACGGCGAGCACGGCGATGAGGTGGTCCCCGGCAGTGATCTCGTCCTCGACCGAGCAGTCGAACCAGGCGCAAGCCCCGTCGATCAGGACGGCCCCGGAGGCCCCAACGGTGACCGAGGTCCCGACGAACCGGTCCTGGCCGGTGGATGCGAGCCGGCGTCCCAGCTGTGCGTGGTCCTCAGCGAGCACGCTGATCCCGAGACGCGCCGCGGTGCGCAGTCGTGGCCACGTCGTCGAGGTGTGTGCCACGCAGACCGAGACCAGGGCGGGTTCCAGGCTCACGGGGGTGAACGTGCTGACCGCGAGGCCCTCGAGGGCACCGTTCACCACGGCGGCGAGGGCGACGACCCCTTCGGGGTGAGCACCGAGCACCAGGCGTAGTCCCGACGCGTCCAGCGGTACCGCGCTGGGGCCCGCGGGCGGGGTGCCGTCGGCTCCTGGGTTGGGGGCAGCCATGGCGGGTGGGTTCAGGAGACCGCGGACAGCGCCGCGACCGGCTTGCGCACGCCGGCGCTCTCGAGCAGCGGCATCACCTCGGCGACGAAACGGTCGAGGCCGGAGACGAAGTCGACGAAGGACAGCGACACACCGGTGACCCCCGCGTGGCTGAGCCCGATGAGGCTCTCGGCGATCTGCTCGGCGGTGCCGACCAAGGGGTAGCCGCCGTAGCCGGCGCGCAGGTGCAGCTTGAACTCCTCCCACTGGTCGGGCGCCATGGCCGAGGAATTCAGGCCCAGATAGTGCGCGGCGGCCTGGCCGGCGCTCTCGTCGACCTCGTCGACGAAGACCAGCTGGCGGTAGGCCTCGGCTTCTTCGGCAGTGTCGCGCTGGATCACGTAGGCGGTCGTCCAGGTGTCCACTTCTCGTCCGTAGGCGGCGGCCTCGGCCCGGCGCTCCTCGACCAGCGCCCGGGTCGAGGCGAGGTCGTAGCCGGCGAGCAGGGCATAGCCGGAGTCGGCGTAGCGGGCGACGAAGTCGCGACCGGTCTTCGAGCCCCCGGCGTTCATGATGGCCGGCCGGGGGAGCTGGATCGGCTTGGGCTGGGAGTATCCGCCCTCGACGGTGAAGAACTCGCCGCGGAAGTCGAAGTCGTCCTGCTCGAGCCAGAACCGCTCGAGCAGTTCGAACCACTCGCTGGTGTATCGGTAACGCTGGTCGTGGGGCAGGAACGATCCGCCGAGCATCTTGAACTCCGGTTCGAACCAGCCGTTGACGATGTTCAGGCAGGTCCGGCCGCCGCTGATGTGGTCGATCGTGGCGACCTGCTTGGCGGCGACCGCCGGGTGGGAGGCCTGGACGTGCGCGGTGGTGACCAGCGTGATCCGTTCGGTCACCGAGGCCAGACCCGCGGCCCAGGTGTAGGTGTCGAAGTTGCGGCCGTTGAAGCCGTTGTCGCCGATCTGCTTCCAGCGGGCGACCGGGACCAGGGCCTCGAAGCCGGCCTCATCGGCGAGCCGGGCGATCTTCTTGGTGTAGTCCCAGGTCAGCAGCGGCACGTCGTCGGAGAGAGTCATCGCGCAGCCGCGGTCGCAGTTGGGCCCGAAGAGCCCGAGCTTGAGGGGGTTCGCGGAGAACAGGGCGTTGGTGCCGCGCCGATCCCGGCGCTCATCGGCAGGGGCGTGGTTCGACATGGGTGTTCCCTCTCGAAGGTCGTCTGGTGCCGGCCACGGGCCGGCGTGGTAGCAGGAGCCGTGGTTCTCGCCGCGGCGGGGCGAGGCGAAGGCAGCCGAGAGTGAGCCTCGGCCGGGAAAGGGGGAGCGGGGAGCCGTTACGGCGTCGCCGCGGCGCGGTCGTCGACCAGGCGACGGACGAACGCCTCGGCGTAGCGCGGCGCGTCGAAGGGGTAGCGGGCGCTGAGGAAGTGGCCGTCCTCGACCACCATCGGCTCGTCGTGGGTCAGGGAGTATCCGAACGCGCCGAAGCGGGTCTCGCCACGCTCGATCGCGCCGGCGGATCCCACGGCCTGTCCGACCTCGGTCTCGGTGTACTTCCAGTAGGTCCGGTAACGGCGGCCCACCCGGAACCAGGTGCAGCGGAACGCGAACTTCTCGATCGGGCGGGTCAAGGTGGTGAAACGGCGACCCTCGATGATGCTGGCCCCGGTGCGGGGATCGATGGTCCTGGCCGGGATCAGCGAGCCGTGGCAGATCGCGCCGATCGTCTTGTTCTGGCGGTGGAACCCGAGCACGCGCTCGCGGAGGACCCCGCTGTCGAGGTACTGGCGCATGCCCTGGGCGTGCCCGCCGCCGAGATGGACCGCGTCGAAGTCGGCGGGGTCGATGTCGCGGTAGGTGATGGGGGACCGGAAGGCCGGGGAGCTCGACATCGCCCGGTAGGCATCCAGGGCGTCCTGCCCGGCCGGGAACCAGTTGAAGAAGCCCGACCGCAGCAGCCGCTGATCGCAGGCGGCGACCCGGCCGGTCTCGGTGGCGAAGGTGACCTCGACGCCGGCGTCGACGAAGGCGCGCCACGCGATCGAGGACTCGGTGGTGTCGAAGTCGCGGTCGGGCAGCGGTACGAGCACGGACGGCGGACGCGATGACACAAGCTCCTCCTCGGTCTGGGGTGGATTCAGGTTTAGTCCGAAACCGGGGGTCAGTCAACACCTGGTTACGCACCAACGGCGTCTATCTCACGTAGATGGATGCAGTGCTGCTTGACCAAGCGGTCGTGTGGATGCAGTCTTCCGGTCATGCGATGGACAGGGCTGGACGGAGCGCGTCGGCTGCCGCGAGCGGCGGAGCTCGCCGATCTGCTGCGCCCGCGCCCGGTGGTGCTCGACGGCGACCGGCGCCGGGCTGCGCGGGCGGCCAGCGTCGGGGATCTCCGCGCGATGGCCCGCCGCCGTGTCCCTCGAGCGGTCTTCGACTACGTCGAGGGCGGCGCGGAGTCCGAGCGATCGTTGACCCGCGCCCGTGAAGCTCTCGACTCGGTTCACTTCATCGCGCGGGTGCTGCGCGGTGTCTCCACCGTCGACACCCGCGCGACGATCCTCGGCGCCCCGAGCGCGCTGCCGATCGTGTTCGCCCCGACCGGCTTCACGCGCGTCCTGCACCACGAGGGCGAGCTCGCGACCGCGCGCGCGGCCGGAGCGGCGGGCGTGCCCTTCGCGCTCTCGACCATGGGCACCTGCTCGGTGGAAGACGTCGCCGAGATCATCCCGGGGTGTCGACGGTGGTTCCAGCTCTACCTCTGGAGCGACCGGGGCCGCAGTCGCGAGCTCGTCGACCGCGCCGCCGCCGCCGGCTACGAGGCCCTCGTGCTCACCGTCGACACCCCGGTTTCGGGCCGGCGACTGCGCGATGTCCGTAACGGCATGACCCTCCCACCGTCACTGGGACTGCGGACCTTCGTCGACGGTGCGCGCCACCCCCACTGGTGGATCGACCTGCTCACCACCCGCGCGCTGAGCTTCGCGTCGCTGAACTCGTGGCAGGGCACCGTCGCCGAGCTGGCCGCGACGCTCTTCGACCCCGCCGTGGACTTCGAGGACCTGGACTGGCTCCGCGAGCAGTGGCCGGGCAAGCTCGTGGTCAAGGGAGTCCAGTCCGCGGAGGACGCGGCCCGGATCGCGTCCGCGGGTGCCGACGCGATCGTGCTGAGCAACCACGGCGGCCGCCAGCTCGACCGCTCCGCCACCCCGCTCCGCCAGCTGCCCGAGGTGCTCGATCGCCTCGACGGCCGCTGCGAAGTCTTCCTCGACGGTGCCTTCACCTCCGGCGCCGACGTCGTGGCGGCCCTCGCGCTCGGCGCGAACGCCGTGCTCGTGGGGCGGGCCTACCTCTATGGCCTCATGGCCGCCGGCGAGCTGGGCGTGCGTCGAGTTGCAGCCCTGTTCGAGGAAGAGATCACCACCACCATGACCTTGCTCGGGGCCCGCTCGATCGCCGAGTTGACCCCCGACCTCGTTCGGCTGGTTCCCGCGCCCGAGGCTGGGGAGCATCGCCGGTGGGCCGATCTCGCCGAGGCCGGTCTGGCGATCCCGGCTGGTTAGGCTTCTCCGCCCACCACTCAAGAAGCACACCGAGCGAGAGGGCCACTCGTGACCTCGGCAGACCTCAACTCCGACCCCCGCACCGACTCCCTCGCCGACTCCGCCTACGGTTTGATCCGGAACCGGATCCTCGACGGCGTCCTCGGGGTGGGTGCCCCGGTCAGCGTGCTCGGGCTGGCCACCGACCTCGAGATGAGCCGCAGCCCGGTGCGCTACGCGGTCGAGCGGCTGCTCTCCGAGCGACTGCTGCGACGGGTGGCGGGCACGATCGCCGTGGCCGCCCCCGACCGCTACGAGCTCCTGGACTCCCTGGCGGTCCGCACCCAGCTCGAAGCACTCGCCGCGCGGCTGGCCGCCCCACGCATCGACGAGCGGACCCTCGAGGAACTGGTCATCGTCCACGACCGGTTCCGCAGCGCCGTGGACAGCGGCGACCAGGACGGCGCACGTCGCGCCGATTCCGACTTCCACCACGCGATCCAGGATCTCGCGGGCAACGAGTGCCTCGCCGAGTCCCTGGAACGGGTGCGCACGCAGGTGATCCTCGCCGCCTACTCCACCGCGTGGGTCACCAGCCGCGGACCGGCGGTCCTGGAGCACGAACGGATCCTGCGCGCGCTGGGGGACCAGGACGGGCAGGCCGCGGAAACCGCGATGATCCGCCACCTCGACAACCTCACCACGCGCATCACCCGCGAGTGGCGGGCCCAGGACACCGCCGAGGACGCGACGACCAAGCGTCGGAGCACGCCTCGAGCTCCAGGAGGAGGAAGGTAGCCGGTTGGACATCTTGCGACTCGGCCAGCAGGGCCGGGAACGTCCCGTCGCGCGTCTGGGCGGCGACCTGTTCGATCTCTCCCCCCTGACCCAGGACGTGGACGGCCGGTGGCTGGCCGCCGGAGGTCTCGCGGCCGCCCGGGACGCCCTGCAACGCGGGGCACTGCCGCTCATCGAGGACCCCGGGCACCTCCGCGTCGGGCCGCCGGTGGCCCGCCCCACCGCGGTGCTGTGCATCGGCCAGAACTACGCAGCCCACGCGGCCGAGACCGGCTCTCCCCCTCCGACGGATCCGATCGTCTTCCTCAAACACCCGAACACCGTCATCGGACCCCACGACACCGTCACGCGACCCGCGGGCTGCGACACCCTCGACTGGGAAGTCGAGCTGGCCGTCGTCATCGCCCGACGAACCCACCGACTCGCCCAGCGCAGCGACGCCGCCGATGCGATCGCGGGCTACACGATCGCCAACGACCTCAGCGACCGGCACCGGCAGATGGAGGTCTCCGGAGGGCAGTGGTCCAAGGGCAAGATCGCGCCCGGGTTCTGCCCCGTCGGCCCCTCCCTGGTGCCGGCCGACGAGATCGACCCCAGCGACCTGCGTATCGCCTCGTGGGTCAACGGTGAACCACGGCAAGACTCGACGACCGCCGACATGATCTTCGACGTCGCGGCCCTGATCGTCGATCTCTCCCAGTACGTCGCGCTCGAGGCCGGCGACCTGATCCTGACCGGCACCCCGCAAGGGGTCGCGCTGTCCGGGCGCTTCCCCTACCTCCAGCCCGGCGACGTCGTCGAGACACACATCGAGCGGCTCGGGAGCCAACGACAGGTCATCGAAGCATCGGTGGCGGCGCCGCCGAGATCGGCGATCTCATGAGCGCCGACACCCAGCCCGGAGCGTATGCGGCGGCCTATCAGCGGAACGGCCTGCGCCAACACACGAGACGGTCGTCGGCCAAGGTCATGGGGCGTGAGGACGTCCGCGGTCTCAGACGGCTTCGGCTGCCGGCCCGTCAGGGGCCTACTTGCTCGCTTGCACGATGGCGCCGGCGAAGATGTCGGGCGCCTCGACCGGGACGAAGTGACCGACCCCGTCCACGAGCTGCACGGTGACCTGCGCGAAGAACTCTCCGAGGCGGTCGGACCAGGCGCGCAGGAACAGGGGGTCGTGCTCGGCCCACAGGAACGTCGTGGGGACCATGATCTTCTCGTCGGGGACCGTCTCGCCCAGGTAGCGCGCCACGACGCTTCCGGCCGCTCGGTAGTACCCGATCGAAGCAACGAACGCGCCGGCGGGGCCATACGCCGACGTCAGGTGCTCGAGCCGGGCGGCGTCCACGACGAAGTCAGGGCCGGACCAGTGCGTCCAGAAGTACTCCAGATAGTCCCGCACAGCGTCGGGTTTCCCGTCGAGGAGCTTCTCGGCCAGGTCGAGATGATGGAAGGACTGGTACCAGAACTCGCGAAACGGACCTTCGCTGAGGATCCGTGACCCGACGCCTGGAGCTGGTGGCGTGATGACCATGGCACTGAGCAGGTCGGGCCTGTCCTTCGCGAGCTGCTGACCGACCCTGCTGCCGATGTCGTAACCGCCCAGCACGACGTGGGAGAGCCCCAGCTCGTCGATCAGTCCCGCGACACTGCGGGCCTGGGCCACCAGGCTGTAGTAGTCGCCGGGGTCGCCGAGGTGCTTGTCCGAGGCGCCGAAACCGCGCAGGTCCGGCACGACGACGTCGAACTCGTCCCCAAGCCTCTCGGCGACGGATGCCATGTCTGTCCTGTCCCCGGGCCAACCATGAAGCAGGACCACCGGCGGCCGACCAAGGGATCCCAGACGGTCGAAGCTCAGGGTGAACCCATCGACCGGGGCTCCCGTCGACATCGAGAACACGCTCCTTCCAGCAACGCTTGCCCGCGGCCCGCGCCGGGAGCCGACGCACGCTCTCGCGCGCCGAGCGACCCACCATCGACGATCACCTTCCGCGAACTCTAGTGGCTGGACGGACACCAACCGTCAAGATCAAGCCACTCCCGCACAGCGGCCGGGCTCGTCACCCAGCACCACGAGCACCTCCGCCGCGGGAGCCAACGACGACTGTCACCCCGAGGCCAGTAGAGCCGTGACCAGCAAGAAGAGTGCGCCGTCAGGGACTCGAACCCCGAACCCAGTGGACAGGGTTCACGACCGCCACGATGACGCCTCGTGGACGTCCGTGCTGGTCACGAGTGGTGTCCGCGGCTGGCGATCATCGACCATGGAGCGTCGTGACAGGCCGTGCCGTGATGTCAGCGGACACCTAAGCGGACAACGCCAGGTGCCGTCGACGGCGCTGCAGCTCGCCCGATCCGGAGAGTGGTGCGCGCCGTGAGCCGGAGCCGGTCGCGTCAGCTCTCGGTGTGCTCCACGAGGGTTGCTGCGGCGAGCTTCCCGAGAGCGTTGGCGGCCAGGGGGCTGTCGCCGGTGAGGAGCCCCCGGTCGCGGTGGACGTGGCCGGCCATGTCCTCGTTGACCACGACCAGCCCCTGCGCGCGCAGGCCCTCGGCGAGCAGCCAGGGCATCGGGCCCGGGATGTAGCCGATGTCGAGGTTGGCGCCGGTGTCGAGGGCGTCGGGGAAGGCGCAGGACTCGTAGCCGGCGAGCGGGGAGGTGTCGCGGTCGAGCCCGGCGGCGAGCAGAGCGGCGGGGCCGTGGCACAGGGTGATGATGAACCGGTCGGCGGTGAGGGCCCAGTCGAGGACGGCGCGGACGTCGTGGCTGTCGTGCAGGCCCTGCATGGCGCCGTGGCCGCCGGGGATGAACGCGGCGAGGCAGTCGTCGAGGCCGTCCTCGAGCACCTCGGCGAGCGGGCGGGGTGCACGGAACCGGGGGAGGAACCGGTCGAGAGCGTCGTGGACGGTGGCGTCCTCGGCGGGCGTGGCCCACCACTCGAGCTTGACCGGGTTGCCTGAGACCGTGGCGACGTCGACACCGAACCCAGCGGCCTCGAGGTGGACCAGCGGGAGCAGCGTCTCGACCGGGTGGTTGCCGGTGGAGAACAGACGGCCGTTGCCCATGGGCAGGTAGCGCTCGTCGGCACCGATGACGAGGACCTTCCAGCGGCTCCGGGCCTCACCCTCATGCTCGGTCCCGTCGAAGTCGGTGCGGGGCGGGACGTACTGGCTCAGCGAGTAGGGCGAGGGGAAGTAGGCGTCGCGCTCGGCCGGGTCGGGAGTGGGCTCGGTGGAGTCGCCGCTGCGGGGGATCGTGACGTCGGTCATGGAAGGAAGCTCCGTTCCCGGCCGTGTCGGTCGGCCTCGGGGTTCTCGTCGTCCGGTGGCGTGTGCCCGACCACGGCGCTCGGTGAACCGCATCGACGGCCCACCTCGCTCTCGGGCTGCGCCGCAGGCACGCCGATTCCGGCTCGGGTCCAGGTCCGGAAACGTCTCGGTGACCCGAGCGGCGGGTCCTAGCGTCGTCGCCGCAACCGGCCGCGACGCCGCACGGGCGGTGGGGGAGGAGCTGCGTGAGCGATCGAGAGGCGTGCGCGGTGAGCCCCTCAGCCGATCCCGCGTCAGGCGCGCGCGGTCCTCATCGACCGGGCGAGCGCCACGAGCAGTCGTTGGCGACGCGCGCGGCGATCGTCGCGGCCGCGGCGGAGCGGTTCGCCGAGGTCGGATACCACGGGGCCACGCTCAGCGAGATCCTGGCGCGCACCGGGGTGACCAAGGGCGCGATGTACTTCCACTTCCCGCACAAGGAGGCCGTGGCCGAGGCGGTGATCGCCGCGACCGACGCAGCCTGGATCGACCTGCTCGTCGAGGTCCGGGAACGGGGACGGGACCCGCTCCTCACCCTGGTGGCGCTGACCGAGCGGATCGTGGACGCGATGCGCCTCGATCCGGTCGTCCGCGGCGGGGTCCGGCTGCTCAACGATGCCGCCGTCACGGTCGAGCACGGTGCCGCGCACTACCGATTCGCCGAGGAGGCCGTCGCCCTCCGCCTACGAGCGGCGGCCGAGGCCGGAGTGCTGCTCCCGACGGTCGACGTGGCGGTGCTGGCTCGCCAGGTCGCGACCCTGATGGCCGGGCACCACCTGATCTGCGAGCGCAGCGGCACCCTCGACGAACTCCCCGCCCGAATCGCAGCCATGTGGGCCGCGCTGCTGCCCCTGATCGCCACCGACGACTGGCTCGCCCGCCACCGCAGCCGCGCCTGAACGGCTCCCAAGGGCATGCCCGCGGTTCCATACCGGGCGCCCCGCTCGTAGGGTGACGACGCGCATACCCGCTGTACTCGGTGTGTGGTGATGCCCGGCTCGCTCCACCAGCGGCGGCCCGCCGGCTGTCCGTCCCTTCGTGGGGAGCCGATGAGCGACGAACCGTCCAGATCCATGGGTCGGCCGCTGGTACACACCGACGATCTCGACGAGCTGGTGTCGCAGGTCACCGACCTCATGTCCACCCACACGGTGGCTCCGGCCGACGCCGGCGGGTTCATCGCGGAGGTCTTCGGCTTCCACCTCCCGGGTCTGTCGTTGCTGGAGATGGACTACGGGATGGCGGTGCGGGTGACTGCGGAGCCGCTGCCGGGCTACGTGGCGGTGTCCATGCCGCTTGCCGGGTCGCTGACCGCGAGTCACCAGGGCCGCCGATTCGACGCCGTCGCCGGGCGGTCCGCGGTGATGGGCACCCCGGCCTCGAGGCTGGTGATGGACTGGGAGGAGGCGCTGCGGCTGCTGGTGATTCGCGTCGACCTCGAGGCGCTGCAGTCGTTCGCGGCCCGGTTGGTCACGGCTCAGCCAGAGAAGCCCGACCTACAGTTCGACCCCGTCATGGACGCCCCGGAGACCACTGCGGTGCTGGGGCAGGCCCGGTTGATGCAGCAGGTGCTCGCCGACGGCGGGACCGGAGCGGTGAATCCCCTGGTGACGGCGCAGCTGCGCGAGCAGGTGATGAGCACCCTGCTGCTGGGTCAGCCCAACAACTGGACGTCGGCGCTACGCCACCGATCTGAAATCGCGCCTCGCACAACGATCTCTGAGGCCGCGGACCTGATGCAGACCCACGCCGACGAGCCGCTGACCGTCGAGGGCGTCGCCCGCGCGGTGGGCCTGTCGGTGCGGGCCCTGCATGCGGGGTTCCGCCGCGAGCTCGACCGGTCCCCGAAGCAGTACCTCCAGCAGGTTCGCCTCGAGCGCGCCCGCGCCGACCTGGTCGTCGCCGCACCCGGGGGCGGGGTCCGTGTCATCGACATCGCCCACCGGTGGGGCTTCAGCCACCCCGGGCGTTTCGCCACCGCCTACCGCCACCACTACGGCGAGGCCCCCGCCATCACCCTGGCCCGCCGCCTGCGCTGACAGGAGGCAGGCGCCGCCCCTGCGACGACGAGTGCCGATTCCGCACCGTCGTCCCGTCCGGAAACGGCTCTGGTCCGCGCGCGTCGATGCCTAGCGTCGAAGCCGCAGGAAAACAGCGGTTCAGGACAGAAGAGGAGACCGTCGATGACGGACGAACTGCGCGGTCGGCGGGTGGCGATCCTGGCGACCGACGGTGTCGAACAGGTCGAGTACGAGCAGCCCCGCCAGGCCGTGGAGCAGGCCGGGGCGCAGGTCACGCTGCTCTCGATCCACAGCGGCGAGATCCAGGCGATGAACGGCGACATCAACAAGGGCGACACGTTCCCGGTCGACCGACTGGTCTCCGAGGTCTCGCCCGATGACTTCGACGCGCTGATCCTGCCCGGCGGCACCGTCAACCCCGACGGGCTGCGGGTGAACGCCGACGCGGTGCGGTTCGTGGGGAACTTCGTCCGTTCCGGCAAGCCGGTCGGGTCGATCTGTCACGGCCCCTGGACGTTGGTCGAGGCCGACGTCGTGCGAGGCCGGACCCTGACGTCGTTCCCCAGCATCCGCACCGACATCCGCAACGCCGGTGGTCACGTCGTCGACCAGGAGGTCGCCACCGACAACGGCCTGGTCACCAGCCGCAACCCCGACGACCTGCCCGCATTCGGCGCGAAGCTCGTCGAGGAGTTCGCCGAGGGCCGCCACCGGGTCACGGCCTAGGCCGCGACACGCGGCGACCGGCGCGCTACCCACCCACCGAAGTTCCGCGAGGAGAACGAGCATGGCCGAACCCGTGACCGTCGGACTGCTGGTCCGGATCGAGGCCCTCCCGGGCCGAGAAGAGGACGTCGAGAACTTCCTGAAGCACGGGCTCGACCTGGTCGGGCAGGAACCGGAAACGCTTCGCTGGTTCGCCCTGCGCTTCGGGACGTCGTCGTTCGGAATCTACGACGCGTTCGGGGCCGATGCGGGCCGCGAAACCCACCTGTCGGGCCCGGTCGCCCAGGCCCTCGCCGACAACACCGGGGTGCTGTTCACCCAGCCGACCATCGAGCCCGTGGACGTGATCGCGGAGAAGTCGCCGACCTGATCCCGCGTGCGTACCGAGGAGGGCTCGATGTCTGGACCGAGTGCTCAGGACGTCGCCGACGCCACGACCGCGATCCGCGCGGAGCACAAGCGTGTGTTCGACGGTATCGACCCCACCGCCTGGTCCCGCGCCGGCGCACTGGTGACCGGTGCGCCCGCGGTGTTCACCGTGGGCACCGGGCGCAGCGGGTTGGCCCTGCAGATGGCTGCCATGCGATTCATGCACCTCGGCCTCGACGCTCACGTGGTCGGCGAGACCACCACGCCGGCCATCGGCTCCGGCGACGTCCTCGTCGCGGCGTCGGGCTCGGGGTCGACGGCTCGGGTCGTCCGGGCGGCGCAGACCGCCCGCGACGAGGGCGCCGACGTCGTGGCGATCACGACGGCCGCGGAGTCGCCGCTGGCCGAGACGGCCACCGAGGCCCTGGTCGTGCCTGCGGCCGACAAGCAGGACTTCGACGGCACCACGTCGGTGCAGTACGCCGGCAGCCTGTTCGAACAGTCGGTCCTGGTGCTCACCGACGCGCTGTTCCACGCCCTGTGGCGGACGAGCGGGACGCAGGCCCGCGAGCTGTGGCGCACGCACGCCAACCTCGAATGACCCCCCGAGAAGGGAGCACTCAGATGAAGCTGCAGGTCGCCATGGACGTCGCCACCCTCGACGAGGCCCTGACGTTGTCACGTCAGGTCGCCGACCACGTCGACATCATCGAGCTGGGCACTCCCCTGATCAAGCACGAAGGGATCGCGGCAGTCAGCGCGATCAAAGCCGCGCATCCGGAGAAGGAGGTCTTCGCCGACATGAAGACCGCCGATGCCGGTGAGCTCGAGGCCGGCATCGCCTTCGTCGCCGGCGCCGACTACGTGACCGTGATGGGCGCCGCCGACGACGACACGATCCGCGGCGCGGTCAAGTCGGCGCAGGAGCACGGCAAGCAGATCGTCGCCGACATGATCACCGTGAAGGACCGTGCTGCTCGCGCCCGCGCGGTGACCGAGCTCGGTGTCGCGTTCTGCGAGATCCACGCGGGTCTCGACGAGCAGGCCCAGCAGGGCTACTCGATCCAGACCGTCATCGACGACGGCAAGGCATCCGGGGTGCCGTTCTCGATCGCCGGTGGGGTCGACATCGACAGCATCCGCGACGTCCAGGCCGCGGGGGCCACCGTCGCCGTCGCCGGCGGGTCGATCCGCAACGCCGACGATCCCGGCGCCGCCGCCAAGGAACTGCGCGAGGCCATCACCAGCTGATCGGGAAGCCGCGCAGGCACGCGTGCACGCCGCACATCCGTTTCCGGAAGTGGAGAGGTTCGACAACACATGAAGGCACTGGTCTACGAGGGCCCGAAGTCGGTGTCGGTGAAGGACGTACCGGACGCGACGGTCGAGAAGCCGACCGACGTCCTGGTGCGTATCACGACCACGAACATCTGCGGGTCGGACCTGCACATGTACGAGGGGCGGACCGGGCTCGAGTCCGGGAAGATCCTCGGACACGAGAACATGGGCGAGGTCGTCGAGGTCGGCTCGGGTGTCGACCGGGTGCAGGTCGGTGACCAGGTCAGCCTGCCGTTCAACATCGGTTGCGGCTTCTGCGAGAACTGCGAGCGCGGCAACACCGGCTTCTGTCTCACGGTCAATCCCGGGACCGCCGGCGGCGCGTACGGCTTCTACGGCATGGGCCCCTACGCCGGCGGCCAGGCCGAGCTGCTGCGGGTGCCCTACGGCGACTTCAACTGCCTGGTCCTGCCCGAGGACGCTTCCGAGAAGCAGAACGACTACACGATGCTCTCGGACATCTTCCCGACCGGCTGGCACGCCACCGAGCTCGCTGGGATGCGCCCGGGGGAGTCGGTCGTGGTCTACGGCGGCGGACCGGTCGGCATCATGGCCGCCTACTCCGCGACGATCCGCGGCGCGAGCCAGGTGTTCGTCGTCGACCGCCACCCCGACCGACTCAAGCTCGCCGAGCGGGCCGGCGCGATCCCGATCGACGACTCGGCCGGTGACCCGGCCCAGCAGGTCCTCGACCTCACCGACGGGCACGGCGCCGACCGCGGCTGCGAGTGCGTCGGCTATCAGGCCCACGACTCCCAGGGCGTCGAGGACCCGTCGATGACGCTGAACTCGCTGTTCCAGGCCGTGCGGCCGACCGGGAAGATCGGCGTGGTCGGGCTGTTCCTGCCCGGTGACCCGGGCGCGAAGGACGAGGACGCGAAGATCGGGCGTTACCCGCTGGACTACGGCACCACGTGGTTCAAGGGTCAGGGCATCGGCAACGGGCAGGCGAACGTCAAGAACTACAACCGCCAGCTCGCCCAGCTGATCCACCAGGGCAAGGCCGCGCCCTCGTTCATCGTCAGCCACGAGCTTTACCTCGACCAGGCCCCCGAGGCCTACGAGAGCTTCGATGAGCGCCTCCAGGGCTGGACCAAGGTCCTGCTCAAGCCGGCCGCCTGACCTCGGTGGCGCGGTGCCGCGGGGTGACGCCCGCGGCACCGCCGCCCACCCGATCCACCCCAGACCCCAGGAGAACCCGGATGAGCAGTCGAGACGACAACATCGCCACGCAGGAGAAGGCCGCCGAGCGCCTCAACGCCGGGGACGTCGACGCCGGGGTGGACATCATGTTCGCGCCGGACGCGGTCGACCACGACCCGGCGCCGTTCCAGGAGCAGGGCCGCGAGGGGTACCGCCGGTTCTTCCACTATCTGGTCGCCGCGTTCCCCGACTTCACGATCACCCCGGAGCGGATGGTGGCCGACGATGACACGATCGCGTTCGCCTACACGCTCACCGGGACCCATCAGGGCGAGTTCGAGGGCGTCGCCGCGACCGGCCGGCGCATCGAGGTGCGCGGGCTGCAGCTCGGACGTTTCCAGGACGGCCAGATCGTCGAGCGGTGGGGCGCCACCGACATGGCGGGCCTGCTCTCCCAGCTCCAGCCCTGACCACCACCACCGTGAGTTGAGGAGAGCCCGTGCGGCACCCCCTGAAGCGAAAGGATCCGTGATGGCAGACACGAAAAACGGACCGGAGCTCCACCCGGTCACCGAGGAGCTCGCGAACGGCAAGAACTTCGCAGCGGTCACGACGGTCCTGCCCAGCGGCCGCCTGCAGACCCAGGTGCTGTGGGTCGCGATCAAGGACGGCTCACTGGTCCTCAACACCGAGACCCATCGCAAGCGGTACCAGAACCTGCAGTCCGATCCCCGGATCACGGTGCTGATCCGCGATGAGGGCGACCCCTACCGGTATGCCGAGGTGCGCGGGCGCGTGGACCGCACCACCACCGGCCCGGAGGCTCGCGAGCACATCGACGAGGTCGCGCACCAGTACCTCGGGACCGACTACCCGCCGGAGGGCATCAAGTCCGAACGCGTGATCCTCTGGATCACCCCCGAGCGCCAGACGATCATCGACCAGAACAAGGACACCAGCGACTGACCCCGAGCGCCACGCGCGGCGACGCCCTCGTGGCCGAAGTGCTCGGAGACCTGTTCCGAGTGCTTTCGGCGCCCCATCGACGTCTACTACTTCCTGCCGTAGACCCCGGGTGACCGGTCGGGCTGGAGGGCGCCGCCGTCGCCGTGGAGCGGGCCATCGAGGGGCGACGACAGGAGCCCCGCGTCACCGTCGCCCGCTGGCAACGCGTTGGTCAGAGGGTGACGTGGTCGGTGCGGTAGACGTCGGCGGCTCGGGGGGCCTGGGTGACGCCGAGTTCGTGGGCGACGGCGGCGAGGCCCTCGTCGGCTGCGGCGAGGTCGACCTGCCCGTCGGCGGTGAACCAGGGCGCGACGAAGCGGGCGTGGTATCGCTTCACCTCGTCGGGGGTGTCGCGGCCCAGGAACCGCTGGAGGTAGGCGACGGCGGTGTCCGGGTCGTCGGCGAGCAGGGCCAGGGCCCGCCGTTGCGCACGCACCGCGGCCGCGACCGCGGGGTCGTCGAGCGGGACGACGGCGGGGTCGACGGCGAGCCCGACGGTTGGGATGGCGAGGTGGTCGCCGACCCAGGCGAGCTCGTGGAAGCCTTCCTCGGCGGCGATCTGTGCCGGGTCGAGGGTGCTGCCGAGGTAGGCGGCGTCGACCTCGCCCGCGCGCAGCCGTCGCAGGTCCATCGCGTAGTCGCCGGGCGGGCGGGTCACGCATTCCAGGTCGCGGTCGGGGTCGAGGCCGTGGCGGCGCAGGACGATGCGGGCGAAGCATCCCGGTGCGGTGTGCGGGGCGTGGACCAGCAGGCGGCGTCCCCGCAGCTCTTCCATCGTGCGCACGTGTCGTGCGCCGACGACCCAGAACAGCGGGCGATGGGTGCTGACCGACAGCGCGGTCCACTCGACGCCGTCGGTGAGCCGGGCGAACACCGAGCGTCCCAGCCCGATGGTGGCGCCGCGACGCAGCCGCTGGTCGTCCCAGCTCACCCCGTCGCGCACCGCGAGGTGCACGCCCTCCTGCTCGGGGAAGCCTTCCTGGTCGGCGACGTAGGCGACGAGCTCTTCGTGCAGGCCGTGACCGACGTAGGTGAGGTCGAGGGTGTGCAACGCTGCTCCTGGTTCACGGCATGATCTGGCCGCCGTTGACCGGGGCCCAGCTGCCGGTGGTGAAGGCGGCGTCGTCGCCGGCGAAGTAGGCGACGGTGCGCGCGACGTCGTCGGGTCGGGCGAGCCGACGCATCGGGGTCGCGGCGGCGAGCTGTGCTCTGAGCTCGTCGGAGAGACGCCCGCTCACGGCGGTGTCGTCGACCGTGGACGGGGCGACGATGTTGGCCGTGATGCCGTGTGGCGCGACCTCCTCGGCGACGTAGCGCACGAAGGAGTCGAGGGCGGCCTTGGCGACACCGAGCGCGATCATCCCCGCTCGGGGGCGTCGTGACAGGCCGGTGGACAGGTAGATCAACCGTCCGTCACGGCGGTCGATCATCCCTGGCAGCACGGCCTGGGTCAGCAGGTGCGCCGCGTGCATCTCCTGGTCGAGCTTCGTGCCGAGCTGCTCCCAGCTCAGGTCGGCGAACGAGGCGACCGGGAACGGGGTCATGGCGTTGTGCACCACCGCGTCGAGGTGTCCCCAGTGTCCGATCACCGCGTCGACCATGCGCGTCACGTCGTTCGGGTCGGTCACGTCGCCTTGCACCACCAGCGCGGAACCGCCGGCGGCCCGGACGTCCTGCGCGACGGCCTCGGCGTCGGTCGCGCTGTCGCGATGGTTGACCACAACACCGTGACCGCGCGCCGCGAGCTCGCGCGCACTGGCGGCTCCGATACCTCGGCTGGCTCCGGTGATCAGGCACACCCGATCGCTCACCTGCGATCTCCTTGCTGGTCGACGTCGGTGCGGTGGAGTCCCCGGCACGTCGAGCGCCGAACCTCGACGCTTCTCGATGCGGGGCGCGTGTGTCGCATGTCTTGTGGGGGAATCCGCAGCACATTCCGCCGGTAGGGGAGCGGCGACGAAGAACGTCGACGTGCCCGTCTGAGCGACGCCTCGAGGGGCCTGGAGGCATGGTGTGGGGCAAACGGGACGACATGGTCGTCCATCAGGTCGATCCCTATAACGCCGAGCCGCCCCGGCGAGCGCTGGCCGGCGAGGACACCACCCCCGTCGACACCTTCTACAGTCGCAACCACGGCTCGGTGCCGGAGATCGATCCCGATGGTTGGACGCTGCGGGTCGACGGTCTGGTCGACCGGCCGGCGACCTTCGGGTTGGACGACCTGCGGGGCCTGTTCACCGAGCACACCGAGACGGCGACCCTGCAGTGCGCGGGCAATCGGAGGGCGGGCCTGATCGGGGTCCGTGACATCCCTGGTGAGGCGCCGTGGGGCCCCGCCGCCACCGCGACCGCGCGCTGGGGCGGGGTCCGGCTGGCCGATGTGCTGCGGCATGTGGGCGTCCACCACGAGGCGACCGATGTCGCGTTCACCGGTGCGGACATCGCCAGCAGTCCCGCCACCGGCGCGCTGTACGGCGGGTCGATCCCGGCGCGCAAGGCTCTGATGCCGGAGGTCCTGCTGGCCTGGTCGATGAACGGCGAATCCCTGCCCGCGATCCATGGTGCCCCGGTGCGGGTTGTCGCGCCGGGCTACATCGGCGCCCGCAGCGTGAAGTGGCTCGAGCGGATCACTGTGCAGGACGAGCCGTCGGACAACTTCTTCCAGGCCAGCACGTACCGACTGCTGCCGCCCGAGGTCGACCCGTCGAGCACCGGGCCGGGAGACGGTGTGGCGCTGGGCCTGGTCGCGGTGAACTCCGACGTGCTCTCGCCCGACGACGGGTCACAGGTGCCCGCCGGACCGACCACGGTCACCGGGTACGCGTTCGCCGGCGGTGACCGCACAGTGGTGCGCGTCGACGTCTCCACCGACGACGGCGAGACCTGGACCCAGGCCGAGCTCGCCGACCAGCGAAGCCCGTGGGCCTGGCGCCACTGGTCAGCCACGGTCGAGGTCCCGCGCGGCGGGGTCACGGTGCTCGCTCGGGCCTGGGATTCCTCGGCGGCGCTGCAGCCCGAGCGCCCCGAGCATGTCTGGAACCCGAAGGGCTACGTCAACAACAGCTGGGCGCGCTTGCACCTGCACGGCGTCTGACAGGGCCCACCTCGAGCCATCAGCCCGCCGAGTTCCCCGAGGCCGGGGAATGGCGGATGAGCCTCAAGGCGCCGGATGACGCCGGCTACCGCTCGATGCTCTCCACCCAACTCAGTGCCGATTCCGGGATGCGCGCCGCGCTGAACCTCGACGCCGGAAGCGCCCCGGGTTTGGTGGCGGCTCTGGGGTGCCCCACTCGGGTCATATCGCCGCACATCGACGGGCAGTCACTCCGCCGAGCGGCTTCGCGGTGCGGTTCTCGCCGTCCGCTGGTGATCGATCCGCTCCGACGAAAGGGAGGTTCCGGTGACGAGTGCGCTGAGGGAACGCGCCTACATGATCGTGCACGAGCAGGAGCCCTCCAACGCCGAAGTCCCCGCGCGCGGTGCTACCGCGACGTTGTCCCTGTCCCGGCGCATCTGTCGTGAGGTGGTTGAGGATCCCGCGCTGCGCGTGGAAGGACGGCGAGTTCGCCCTGGCATGTCGGCCGTCCGCTCGGCGCAGTGTGCGGGATCGCCCGCCGCGGGTACGGACACGAACATGGCCCTCCATCATGTGCGTCGCGGCACCGGTGACCCGCTCCTTCTCATCCACGGCCTGGGCGGCTCCTGGCGGTCCTGGGAAACGATCATCGACGACCTTGCCGCTCACCGGGAGGTCGTGGCGGTCGATCTGCCCGGCTTCGGGGAGACGCCTGCACTCGCGGGCGAGGTGACCATCGCCGCCCTGACCGACGCGGTCGAGGGGTTCATCGAGGAGCAGGGCCTGACCGGGGTCGACACCGTCGGCAGCTCGATGGGCGCGCGGATGGTGCTCGAGCTGGCGCGCCGGAAGGTCGGCGGCGACGCCGTGGCTCTCGACCCAGGCGGGTTCTGGACACCCACCGAGCAGCGGATCTTCTCCGCCTCTCTACGGGCCTCGTTCGCCCTGGTTCGCCGCCTCGAGTCGGCCCTGCCGACGCTACTGGGCAACCCGGTCACCCGGACCGCACTGCTAGCTCAGTTCTCGGCCCGGCCGTGGGCGCTGCGCCCGGAGGTGCCGCTCGAGGAGCTGCGTCGCTTCCTGCGTGCGCCGTCGTTCGACGACGCCCTCGACGCGCTGACCCACGGCCCGACACAGTCGGGCGCCCCTCGCGGCACGGCGCCGGGACGGGTGACGATCGGCTGGGGCCGCTATGACGGCGTGACGCTGCCCCGCCAGGCCGAGCGGGCGCGCCTCGCGTTCCCCGACGCCGAGCTGCACTGGTTCGACCGCTGCGGCCACTTCCCTCAGTGGGACGTCCCGGCGGAGGCGGTCGCGCTCATCCTGGCCCGTACCGGATCGTCCTGAGCGTCTGCGTGGCTCGCCGCTGAGCTCCGTCGGGCGACAGAGCTCGGCGCACGGGGGGCATCCTCGTGCCCGAGAGTGCGCCACGCGGGCCTCGTGAACGGCCCGTGCAGCGTGGTTCGACACCGGTGACCGCAGCACGCCGCTGGCTTGAGGACCGAGGTCCGCAGCTCGGCGAGGACGACGCGCCTCGTAGTACGAGAACGCGGGCGACGAAGTCGGCATGGACGGCGTGGACGGATAAGCATCGGTCCGGAGTGACCTCAGCGCTGCGCGGGGGTCCTGGTAACGAGTCCCGCCGAGACCGCGCGAAGCTGCCACGCCAGAGCGGAATTTGGGAGTCAGCGCCATCAGAAGATCGCGCTACACCGCTCTGACCTGCATGAATAGAGTGCGCCGTCAGGGACTCGAACCCCGAACCCAGTGGACAGGAGTCACGGCGACGACGGTGACGTCCGATGCTTGTTTGTGCTGGTCAGTGGACGTGTCCACGAGAGCCGATCATCAGCGGTGACCGCCCGAGACGGGCAGTAGTGTGACGTAAGCGGTCCCCTAATCGGGCCGTAGCGGGACCGCTCATGGACTCGGCTTGTTGCGCCCGAAGCCTGCCTGGCCTCCAGTACCGACGCTGAAGTTGACCGCACCCCGTCCACAGATGACCTCGCGGACCTGCTCCTCGGCGAGGCGCAGGACCGGACCGACTCAGGCGATCTTGACCACGAGCTTGCCGACGTTGGTGCCGTCGAAGAGCATGTTGATGGCCGTCGGGAGCTGCTCGAACCCGTCGACGACGGTCTCGAGCGGGACGAGCCGGCCCCGGCCGATCAGGCCGGTGATCTCGGCTCGCGCCTGCTGCATCTTGGCGTAGTCGTCCATCATCACGAAGCCCTGCAGGGTCGCTCGGCGCGTGAGCAGGTTGCTGAACGACCGTGGGCCCCGGGGGAGCTCGGTCGCGTTGTAGCCGGAGATCAGCCCGCAGAGGGCCACGCGGGCGTGCACGGCGAGCCGGTCGAAGACCGCCTCCATGATCTCCCCGCCGACGGACTCGAAGTCGACGTCGATGCCGTCGGGGGTCGCTTCGGCGAGGGCGTCCCGCCAGCCTTCGGCCCGGTGGTCGACAGCGGCGGCGAAGCCGAGCTTGTCGGTCAGCAGTGCGCACTTCTCGGGGCCGCCGGCGATCCCGACGACCCGGGCGCCGGCGGCCGTGGCGAGCTGGCCGGCGACCGATCCCACCGCGCCGGCCGCGGCGGACACCACGACGGTCTCCCCGGGCCGCGGCTTCCCGATCTCGTGCATGCCGGTCCAGGCGGTCAGGCCGGTCTTGCCGAGGGCACCGAGGTACTGGCTGGGGGAGACGCCGGGAGCGAGGTCGTGGGCCTGCATCATCGTGGTGTCGTCGACCGTCGCGTACTCCTGCCAACCGAGGAGGCCCTGGACGGTCCGGCCGACCGGGTAGACGGGGTTGTTGGACTCGACGACGGTGCCGAGCCCGTAGCCGCGCATGACCTCACCGATGCCGACCGGGGGGAGGTAGGTCGGGGTGGCGCCGATCCAGGCGCGGTTGGACGGGTCGAGCGAGACCCACTCGACGCGGACGAGCGCCTCGCCGTCGCCGATCGGCGGGGTCGCTTCCTCCCGCATCTCGAAGGTGGTGGCGCTGATGCGTCCGGAGGGGCGCTCGCGCAGGACGAACTGGCGGTTCCAGATCTTCTGGCCGGTCATCGGCTTCTCCTCGAACTGGGGGTCGGTGTCGCTGTGAGGGGGACGGCGGTGACCTCGATCCAGCTGGCTCCGCCGAAGTGCAGGGTGTTGCGGGACAGGTAGGGCGGCACAGGGAGGTCGAACTGGGCGTAGCCGTTGCTCGGGTCCTCGCGGAGCAGGTCGCTGCGGCTGGCGACGTCGAGGCGGAGGGTCTCCCCGGCGCGCAGGGACACCGGTGCCGCGGTGAGGCTGAACCGGAGGTCGACCGGTTCTCCGGGCACGAGTGGTTCCCGGCGCCCGGAGTCGATGGCGATCTCCACGGCGGAGCCGCGGGCGGGATCGACGGTGCGGGCGACCGGTCGGATGGCGCCCATGGACAGCTGGTGAACGGCGCCGTCGGCGTCGATGCGCGTGAGCCGGGCGACGACGTAGGAGTCGATCTCGTTGCTGCTGAACGAGAACTGCGCGGTGACCGGGCCGGCGAGCTGGAGCTCGTCGGTGACGGGGAGGTCGAACGACAGCACCTGGGGTGCGATCTCGTCGAGCCCGCCGAGCACGGGAACACCTCGCGGCACGGCGGCCCACGAGTTCTGGCCCGCGGGCGGTGTGTCGGGGGTGAGCCGGTGGGTGATGTGGTCGGCGCCGGCGGAGCGCAAGTAGAGCCGGCGCACTTCGCCGTCGTCCGGTGGAAACGAGGATGCCGTGTCGAAGCGGGCGGCCCCGTCGACCCAGTAGCGCACGTGGGGCTGGTCGGCGTAGCCGTTGTCGCTGCCGTGCAGGACGTGGTCGAAGAACGCGAGGGCCTCGAGCTGCCATTCGTAGACCGGCAGGTCGTACATCGGCGGCCCGAGGATCAGCCACTTGTCCGCGTCCGGGGTCCCGGCGTGCTCGAACAGGTCGTAGCTGCCGAACTGGTGCAGGTTGAGGTACCCGAGGTTCTGCACGGTCACGAACGGCACGTCGATGCGGGCGAGCTCCGCGGGGGTGACCTCCTGGGCGGTGGAGGTCTCGCGGGTCTTCTCGTCGAACATCCACCGCGCGTAGCGCTCCGCCATGTCCGGCGTCGGGATGTTGCTCAGGACTCGCTGGAAGGTTCGGCTGACTCCGCGGTGGACGAGCTTGTCGAGCAGTGGGTGCAGGGGGCCGTTGGTCACGTGGCTGAACAGCGCGCGGGTCGTCGGGGACATGCGCGTGGCCTGCGCCTTCGCGGTGAAGTTCGCCCCCAGCCACACGCCGAGAAAGAAGCTGCCCGGTACGCCGCCGAACTGCATCGCGTGTCGCAACTCGTCGGTGTCGGGTTCGTGGGCGAAGAACGCCCTCAACGCGGGCGGGCGGCGGGCGGCGACGAACACCTGGCTGATGGCGTAGTAGGACGTGCCGAACAGCACGACCTCGCCGTTGCACCACGGCTGCTCGGCGGCCCAGGCGATCACCGCCTCGTGGTCGTCGACGTCGCGCGGGTCAAAGAACGACACCGGGTCGCCGCCGGAGCGGCCCATGCCGCGGCGCTCGACGAGGACCGGGCAGTAGCCGCGATCGGTGAATACCGGCGGCGACCCGGCCTCGTTGGTGCCGGTCGGCAGCCCGGCGGTGTGGGTCTCGGTGCTGTAGGCGGAGAAGGCGACCACGGCCGGGTACCGGCCGGGCTCGGCGGGTGTGTAGACGTCGGCGTTGAGGCTGACCCCGCCCGCGACCGGAACCCGCTGCCCGGTCAGCGCTCGGTTGCCCAGGCCTTGCCTCGCGACCGTGCGCGGCTCCCAGCCGGCGTACTGCGGCCCCGCGGTCGAGCCCTTCAAGGGGACGGGCATCTCGCTCGTACCCCTTCAGACCGTCGTCGGAGCAGCGACGTGCAGGACGTCGGCGAGGTAGTCCCGCAGCACGTCCGCCTCCGCGGTGTCGGCGACCAGGCCGAGGTAGCCGTCGGGGCGGACGAGCGCCATCCCGCTGGCGCCCCAGCCGTAGGCCCCGCCGAGGACGCCGTCGGGGTCGAGCACGTCCTCTCCGAGACGGACGACCGCACCGAGGCCCCCGAGCGCGGCGCGCAGGTCCTCGACCACCCCGGGGTCCTCGCTGCGGACCAGCAGCAGGAAGCCGGGCCGGGACAACAGGTCCTCGATCGTGACCGGTGTGCCGTCCGGGCGGGTCAGGCCGTCGGGATCGGGCGCGTGCTCTCCGGCCCGGGCTGTCCCGTGGTGCCGCCCGCCGTGGTGGGCCGCCAGGGCGCCGTGGCGGTAGTTGATCGTCGTCTCGGTCAGCGTGGCCGCGCCGGTGGCCGCGACGTGGGGGAGGTGGCCGACGAGGAACAGGGCCAGGTCGCGGACCGCGGCCTCGGCCCCGGTCGCGGTGCCGACCTCGGTCAGGGTGGTGGTGGTCTTCACGACCATGGCTCCGACCGGGTGGCGCTCGCTCTGGTAGGTGTCCAGCAGCTTCTCGTCCGCGTGGCCGGCGGCGACCAGGGCGAGCTTCCAGGCGAGGTTCGCGGCGTCCTGGATGCCGGTGTTCATGCCCTGGGCGCCGGCGGGGCTGTGGATATGCGCGGCGTCGCCCGCGAGCAGGACGCGCCCGATCCGGTAGTCGGGGACCTGGGCGTGGTGGACCTCGAAGTAGGTCAGCCACCGCGGATTCGACACGGTGACGTCCCCGTCGCCCATGCGGGCGTCGGCCAGGGCCTGGATCTGCGCGAGGGTCGGGTCGGGGGCGTGACGGCCAGGGTCGTCGACCAGGAACATGATCCGGGCGCGGCGACCGGCGAGCGGGAAGACGATCCCGAGCCCGTCGGGGTGCAGGAACATGCGGATGGCTTCCGGCGCCCAGGCGGTGTCGAGGTCGACGTCGGCCATCGCGAAGTGCTGGCCGTGGAAGCCGCCCTCGAGCGTCGTCCCGGCGAGCTCGCGGGTGCCGCTGTGGCCGCCGTCGGCGCCGACGACCCAGCCGAAGCGTGCGGTCTCGTCCCCGGCGGCGGAGCGGAGGGTGGCCTCGACACCGTCGGCGTCCTGGGTGAGACCGACGAGCCGCACGCCGCGCTCGACGGCGAGGCCGAGCTCGCCGGCCCGTTCGGCCAGGACCGCCTCGGTGTCGGGCTGCGGGATGTCGAGGACGTAGCGGTGGCGGCTCGGCGCTCCGGTGACGTCGACCCGTGCCCGGACGGCTCGGGTGCGGCCGTCGAGGAACTCCAGAGCCGGGATGCGACGTGCCCGGGCCTCCAGCCGGGGCAGCACGCCGAGAGCGGCGAGCATCTCCATGCTGCGCGGATGGATGCTGACCGCGCGCGATTCCGTGGTCGGCGCATCCAGGGCGTCGATGATGCGCACCGGCACGCCCAGGCGGGTCAGCTGGCAGGCCGCGGTGAGCCCCACCGGGCCGGCGCCCACCACCAACACCTCGTCGCGAGGCTTCATGATCGTCTCCTGTTCGTCTAGCGGGTGATCAGGTCGTCGCCGGTGCCGAACGCCCGGCGCAGCGCGGTGTCCTGCTCGCGGTCGAGCTGACTGACCGCGAGGTCGGCCTCCCCGTCGGCGAGGGCTTCGCGGAGGCGGTCCAGCTCCTCGTCGGCGGCGAGCAGGAACAGCGCTGACGTGCCCGGACCGATCCGGTCGCGCAGCTGCTGGAGGAACCCGGCCGGGACCCCGACCCGCGAGAGGTCGGTGGCGGCGTCGCGCCGGCCGCCCTCGGCGTCCTCGGCAAGCGGGAGGAGGAACACCACCCCGAACAGCAGGCCCCAGAACGCGCCCGACAGCGCGGCGCCGCCCGTCGCCGCCCCGACCTGGTAGGTGCGGGGCCGGCTCGCGCCGGCGGGCCAGGCGACGACGGCCACGTCCTCGACCGTGACCCACTCCCTCCGCTGCAGGCGCTCGAAGACGGACAGCGCGGCCTCGGCGCCCTCGACGGTGGGGAACCGCCAGGTGCTCAGGGTGGTCATCGCGGACTCCGCCTCCCGGGCGGCGTCTCCGCCCGACCGGTGACGACGGTGTCCGGACGCGCTTCAACCGCCCTTCAACCGCGTCGCGGTGGCGTTGAAGGCGGTGTCACACGTCGATGAAATCCGCCAGGGGGGTGCGGGCCCCGTCGGCGCGGGCACGCCCGGCCGTCTCCTCGCCGAGCCGGGCCGTCAGGCGGGTCAGGAGTTCGGCCTGCGCCGGGGTGCGGGGCCACGGCACGCCGCCGCCGCGGTGCTGGGCCTCGACGGCACCGAAGACCCGCAGCGCGGAGACCGGATCGCCCACCAGCCCGAGCGCGGCGCCGAGGACCTCCAGCACGAACGCGTTGTCGCGCAGCCCCGCGACCATCGAGGCGCGCAGCGCGGCGCGGCACCGCGGCAGCCCGTCGGCGGGCCGGCCGCCCTCGACGAGCAGACGCGCGGCGCACGACGCGGCCATCCAGGCGGTGTAGTGGTTGTCCTCGGCCAAGGCGTCGTCGTGCAGGGCGTCGAACGGCGCCACGAGCTCGAGTCGTGGCGCCGTGGCCACGGCGTGGACGAGCTCGACGTGCCGGACGAGCACCTCGAGCGCCGGTGAGCCCGCGGCCACACCGCGCGTCGCGGCCGCGACTTCGCCCAGCACCTCGCCGTCGGCGGCACGGGCCAACGGTCCGGCGGCCACCGCGAGCGCCTCGCACACCATCACGACGTCGTCGCCGTCGACCTCTGCGACCACGTCGACGCCCGCGCGGACCCGAGCACGACCGTCATCGTGGCGGCCCTGCACGAGCAGTGAGCTGCCGAGGGTCAGGAGCAGCGACGCACGGTCGGCGGGCGCCCCGAGCACGCCGCCGTCGGTGGCGGTCACGGCCCTGCCCATCCAGCGCGCTCCCTCGAGCCCCATGCCACGGAAACCCCAGTACACCCCGAGGCGCGCGGCCAGCACGATCCCGACCTCGGAGGGGTCGTCGACGAGCGTGTGCTGCAGGCTTGCCCGCAGGGCGGCAAGGTCGTCGTCGAGCGCGCCGTACCACCGGCTCTGGGCCGGCGAACCCAGCCGTGGCCGCGCACGGACCAGGCTCTCGACCCACGCGTCGCGTCGCGTCGCGGGATCCTCGCCGGACTGCGCGGCGAGGTGCTGGGCGTGTCCCCGCACCGTGGCGAACTGCGCGAAGCGCGACGCGCCGTCGGGGCGGCCGGTGCCGAGGGCGGTCAGCAGCGACCGGTGCACGAGCCCGGCGACCACGTCGGCGCTGTCGACCTCGCCCGTCCCCCCGACGAGCGCGTCGGCCAACGTCGCGGTGAACGGGCCGGGCACGGCACCCACAGCGCGGTGCAGCGCCGCCAGCGGAGGCGGGAGGTCGCGGTAGCTGGTGTCGATGGCGTCCCGCAGCGTCCGGTGGTGCGCGGCGCCGCGTCCCCGACCGACACGGCTCAGCGAGCTGGCGTCGGCCCGGACCTGCACGGCGATCTCGGCGAGCGTGTAGGCCCGGGCGCGGCCGGCGGCGAGCTCGAGGGCCAGGGGGACGCCGTCGACGGCTGTGGCGATCTCGCGCACACGGGCCATCGACTCCTCGTCTCGTGCGTTGCCCGGGACCAGCGCACCGAGCCGGTCGAGGAACAGTTCCACCGCCGCGGGGACATCGAGCGGGGCCAGCGGGGCCACCACCTCGCCGTCGACCTCGAGGGGTTCCCGGCTGGTGGCCAGCACGACGAGCCCGGAATCCTCGACGAGCACCCCGTCCACCAGGTCCGCCACGGCGTCGAGGACGTGCTCGCAGTTGTCGAGCACGATCAGCATCCGGCGCCCCGCGGTGAACCGGGTCAGGGCCTCCAGTGGGTCGGCCGGTCCGGTGACCGGCAGCCCCAGCGTCGAGGTCACCGCGTCGAGGACCCGATCCCCGGTGGCCGCCGCGAGATCGACGAACCAGGTCCCGCCCGGGAAGCGCGACGCCGCGCGGTGCGCGACCTCGACGGCCAGGCGCGTCTTCCCGCAGCCTGCCGTGCCGACCAGCGTGACCAGGGTGGCGCCCGACCCGAGCAGGGCGAGCACATCGGCCACGTCACCGTCACGACCGATCAACCGGCTCCGGGCGGTGGGCAGGCTGCGCGAGGGCTCCTGCCCCGCGGCCGGCGCGGCGGGCACCTCGACCTCCTCGGCCAGGACCGTCGCGTGCAACCGCTGCAGCTCGGACCCCGGCTCCACACCCAGCTCGTCGACCAATCGCCGCCGCGCGTCGGCGTACGCCTGCAGCGCCTCCGCCCGCCGCCCGCCGGCCCGGAAGGCCGCCATCCGGTAGAACCACAACCGTTCGCGCAGCGGTTCCTCGGCGATCGCCGATTCCAGCTCGACCAGCGCCCGATCCACGGCTCCGAGGCCCACCAGGGCGCCGATGAGGGTCTCCCGCCACTGGCCGTGGGTCTCCTCCAACCGTGCGACCGCCGCGCGAGCCCACGGCTCGTCAGCCGCGGCGCCGAACGGGCGTCCACGCCACCGGACGCCGGCCTCCTCGGCGTCACGCAACGCCGACGCCGCGTCCCCGGCGGCGAGGAGATCGGCCGCGGAAACGCTCAGGGCGGTGAACCGATGCGAGTCGAGCTGCCCGGGATCGACGACCAGGCGGTACCCGGCGGCGTCCCGGACCAGGACCCGAGGCGGGACCCCGGGGGCCCGGTCCGGCTCGATCAGACGCCGCAGACGGAACACGTGCGAGTCGAGCGTCGCCACTGAACGGGCGACACCGCGCTCTCCCCACATTGCGTCCCGCAGCGCGTCGACCCCGACGGAACGCCCGGCGTGCACGAGCAGCAGGCCCAACGCCGCCTCCAGCCGGGCGCCGCCCACGGGGAGGACGGAGCCGTCGCGCTCGACCTCCAGCGGTCCCAGGTCCCGGAAGCGGACCGACGTGGCGGAGGCCTCTGCGACCATCGCCTCCCCCTCCGCGCTGCCGGCTGCTCCCACGATCACGGGATGAGCCGACGATGTCCACCGCACACGCGCCGCGGGAAGGCACGCCGTCGGCTCGACGACGGTGGGACCGGAGCTCACCGGCGCCCCGACCGGTCCTGTCACTCCCGGGTCGTGTGGACCGTGCCGGTGCGGGCGGTGGGGACACCGCCGTAGGCGGGGACGTCGATGCGGATGTCGAGGGAAGCGAGCTGCGGGTAGCGGGTCATCACGTCGCGGGCGAGGTTGCCGAGGAAGACTTCGTAGAAGTCGCCCTTGTCGGGGTAGGCCTGGATGAAGGTCACCATCCCGTCGCGGATGTCCTGGAAGTAGGGGTAGGTGTCCGCCGGTACGGCGTGCCCGGCGGGGTCGAAACCGGCGCCCTGGAGCCCGTCGCGGTAGAGGTAGGACACGTGGAAGGTGCTGCGCTGGCCGGGGAACTGGTGGCCGGTCTGCAGGTCGACGATGTCGAAGCCGAACCCGACCTGGGCGTGCAGCGAGGACCCCGGTGGCGGGGCCGGCCGCGTCGGCGAGCCGCAGGCGGCGGCACCGACGAGCAGCAGGAGCAGCAGGAGCGTGCCGCTCGGAGGTGGGGAATCGACGGGCCGGCGCGCACCGGGTCTCCTCTCGTCGGGGGAACTCCGCGACGGCGGATCGCGGGGTGGCGGACCGCCTAGGGTCACCGACATGGTCGAGTCTGCTGCCCGCCACCACGGTGTGCGTGCCCTGCTCCACGGCTTCCCCGAGGCGGACCCGGAGGCGATGGGCGCCCGCGCGCGGGCGGTCGAGGACGCCGGCTGGGACGGCCTGCTGCTCGCCGACAGCCAGAACCTGGCCCCCGAGGTGTTCGTCGCGCTGACCGTGGCCGCCGGGGCGACCCGTCGCATCGAGCTCGGGCCTGCGGTCACCAACCCGGTGTCGCGCCATCCCGCGGTGGTGGCCTCGGCGATCTCCACGCTGCAGCGTGTCTCGCACGGGCGGGCGGTCCTCGGCCTGGGTCGCGGTGACTCGGCGCTGCTCCAGATCGGGCTCGAGCCGCAGTCGCGCACCGACTTCGAACGCGACGCCACCCGCATCCGCGACTACCTGCACGGCGACACGGTGGACGAGGCCGGCTACGGGAGCCGCCTCGCGTGGCTCGACGGCACCCCGCCGGTGCCGCTGCAGATCTTCGCGAGCGGGCCGCGGCTGACCCGCGCCGCGGCGACCGTGGCCGACCGACTCACCGTGGTCGTCGGCGCGCGGCCGGAGCGCGTGGTCGCCCACGTCGAACTCGCCCGCCGGGCCCGCTCGGACGCCGGCCTCGACCCCGACGCCCTCGACGTCGGCGCCTACGTGATCGTCGGGGTCGACCCCGACCGGGAGCGGGCACGGCGCCTCGTCCGCGGCAACGTGTCGATCTTCGCCCACTTCCAGCGCGGCGCGGACAACCTCGGCTCCGACGACCACGCCGTCGTCTCCGAGGTCACCGCGCGCTGGCAGGAGGCGACGCACGGCGTCGCCGCCTCGCCCCAGGCCGACGCTTTGACCCCGGAGTTCATCGACGACTTCGCCGTCGTCGGGGACCAGTCGACGGTCCGGGACCGACTGCGCGAGCTGCTCGACCTGGGTCTGGGTCACGTCGTGCTCATCGGCGCGTCCCGTGACGTCCCGGCCGACGAGGCCGACCGACACACCACCGCGATGCTCGACGTCCTCCGCGCGGCCGCCCACACCGAGAGCGCCGCGGGCTGATGCGGCCTGGACTCACCGGCCGAGCAGCGCGAGGACGGCGTCGGTGGCGTCGAGCTCGCCGAGGAACGGAAAGATGCGCGTCGCGCTGTTCTGCGCGGCCTCGGCCGAGATGTCGGTCATCGCGTCGGTGGCGAAGGTGATGTCGTACCCGTGGTCGTGGGCGGCGCGCGCCGTCGACTCGACCCCGAGGCTCGTCGCGATGCCGCCGAGGACGACGCCCGTGACGCCCCGGCGCCGCAGCTGCAGGTCGAGCTCCGTGCCGTGGAAGGCGCCCCACCCGCGCTTGACGACGTGGATGTCGCCCTCCGCGACCGGGAGGCGGCGATCGAGGGTGGTGTCCGCGGGAGGTGGTGGCAAGGGGTGGTCGGCCCGCGCTCGCCGGGCGTCCCCGCCGTCGGTGGACGTCGCGACGCGCACCAGCGCGACCGGCAGGCCGGCGTCGTGGAACGCCGTCATCAGCCGTGCGGCGTTCGCGACGACGTCGTCGGCGGGGTCGACGGTGGGCAGGGCGGTGACGTCCTCCTGCAGATCCACCAGGATCAACGCGGAGCGGGCGTCGAGCGCGGAGGCGGGCACCTGACGATCATCGCCTGTCCACTCCCGCGGGACCAGCACCCGCGACCTGCGCCGGACGGGAGGACGGATGGGCGAGGACGGGGACGTGGTCCTCGCCGTGGCCGCGCTGTGCGGCCCGGAGTTCGACCTGGCGGTCGTGCAGCGCGCGCTGACCGAGTGGGACGACCAGCGCCGCGACGTCGCCAGCGCGGTCAGCGAGGCCGCCCGCACGGGCGTCGTCGAGCCGCTGGCCCGCAGCATGACCCGCTACCGGTTCACCGACCCCGACTCGCCGGAACGGCTCGCGGCGACCCTCTCGCCCGCGGAACGCGCGACCGCGCACGTTCGTCTCGGCCGGGCTCTCGAGCAGCGCGGAGGCTCGCTCGTCACGGTCGCCGAGCACCTCCTGGCGGCGGCTCCGTGGTCGGATCCGGAGGGGGCGGTCGCGGTCGGCACGCGCGCCGCCGCCGCCGCGGCGGCACGCCACGCGGCGACCGACGCCGCGCGGCTCTACGAGCGAACCCTCGAGGCGGCCGCCTTCGTCGACCCCCCGGACCCGGATCGACGCGCCGACCTGCTGGTCCGGCTGGGGGAGGCGCACATGGCGTGCGGCGACCGCCGGGCAGCCCTGCACGCCGTCACCGAGGCCCTCGACGTCGCCGCGGACCTCGACCCCCGGGCAGGAGCGGCGATCGCGGTCCGCGCGGCGCAGGTCTACAGCAGCTGGCCCAGCGTGCCGGAACTGGAGGCTGCGGACCGCGAGCTGGAGACCGTGCTGCACGGGGCCGTGGCGGCCCTGGGCGAGGGCGACTCCGCCGAGCGCGCGATCCTGCTCGCCCGCCTCGGTCAGGCCTACCGCCTCTTCCCCGACCCACGCCGGGGCGCTGAGCTCGGCGCCGCGGCCGAGCAGGTGGCCCGCCGGGTCGGCGACGACGGCGCCATGGCGGCAGCGTTGCTGTGCCGGCGGCTCCTGTCCGTCGATCCCGCCCGGCACCAGGAGCGCCTGGCCCTCACGACACGGTCCGTGGAGCTCGCCACGTCGACCGCGTCGCCCGACGAGGCGATGAGCCTCTTCCTCCACATCGACGACCAGGTCTGTGCCGGCGACCTCGCCGGGGCGACCGCCACCTCCCGGCGCCTCGCCGCCGTCACCGACGACACGGGCCCGGGGTCGCGGTGGCTCGCCAGCCGCTCGCGGGCGTCGTTGGTCCTGCTCGCCGGGCGCACCGACCGGGCCGAGACCCTCGTGCTCCGGGCCCGGGACGTCGGCCTCCGGGCCCAGCACCCGCGAGCCGAGGTCTCGTTCCGGACGCAGCGCTCGGCACTGCGCGCGGTCGACGGACAGATCGACGAGGGCCTGGCGGACTGGCGCGCCGACGCCGAGAACAGCCCCTGGCACCAGGCCGTCTTCGCACGTGTCGCCGTCGGGGCGGGGGAGCTCGCCGAGGGCCGCGTCGCGGCCGAGGACCTCCTCGCCCTCGGCGTCGACCGGCTCACCCGGAACACCTCGTGGTTGAGCACGGTGGTGGCCCTCGTCGACGTCGTGAGCGTCCTCGACCTCGACGCCGCGGTGCCGGGCCTGCGGGAGGCCCTGGGGCCGTACCGCGGGCAGGTGATCTCGACGTTCAACGGGCTGCTCTGGGAGGGTGCGGTCGACCACTGGCTGGGGGTGCTCGCCGCGATCGAGGGCGACGAGGCCGCCGACCAGCACTTCCGGGACGCCGTCGTGTGCCACGACCGGCTCGGCGCCGTCCTGCTGGGCGCCGCCACCCGGTCCGCCTACGCGACGTGGCTGCGCCGGCGCGCGAACCCCGGGGACGCCCACCGCGCGGACGCGCTCGTCGACCAGGCCCTGGCCGCCGCCCGGTCACGAGGAGCGCACGGGCTCGAGGCGCGGATCGCGGGCACGGGAAAGGCCGACGGCGTGGCACCGGCCGGTGCCGGCCCGTCGACCTCGCTCAGCGCCCGGGAGCGCGAGGTGCTGGCCCTGGTCGCCGGCGGGCTGACCAACAAGGAGATCGCCGGCCGCCTCCACATCAGCGCCGCCACCGTGCAACGGCACACGATCAACCTCTACCGGAAGATCGAGGTGAGCAACCGCAGCGCCGCCACCGCGTACGCGGCCCGTCACGGTCTGCTCGACATGCCGGCACCGTGAGCACGGACTCCACCAGGTGGTGTACACACCGCCGCGGCGAAGGTGAACAACTCGGTCGATGAGCCGACCCCTCCGCCCTTCCTACGTTCGACGACAGGCCAGAGCAGGCCGGGTCGAGAACGAGGAGCGTGCGCCGTGCCCGAACTCATCTACCGCGTCGTGTCGGCGTGCGGGGCCCTGGGCTACGGGTTCCCCGACGCGTCGCTGCAGCAGGCCTGCGAGGGCCGCGTCGACGCGATCATCTCCGACGCCGGGTCGATGGACGCCGGCCCCTACTACCTCGGCACCGGCACCGAGTACTTCGAGCGCGAGGCGGTCAAGAGCGACTTCACCTCGATGGTGCGCGCCGCGCAGCAGAAGGACTGCCCGCTCGTCCTGGGCAGCTCCGGGATGGCCGGCGGCGACCGCAACCTCGCGTGGATGATCGACGTCGCCAAAGAGGTCTTCGCGGAGCAGGGCGTCGAGGACTGGCCCGTCGCGGTGATCAACGCCGAGATCGAGCCGCAGCTCGTCGTGGACGAGCTCACCGCGGGACGGCTGCCCGCCCTCGGGGCCATGCCGGCACCGACCGAACAGGCCGTCCGCGAGAGCGTCGTCGTCGGGCAGATGGGCATCCACCCACTGATCACCGCGCTGGAGGAGGGCGCGCGCGCCGTCCTGGCCGGGCGGGCCTGCGACATCGCCCTGTTCGCCTCCGACATGATCCGACGCGGCATCGACCCCGGGCTGGCGTACCACGTCGGTCACGTCCTCGAGTGCGGCGCGCTGGCCTGCGACCCCGGGTCCCCGTCCGACTGCCTCGTCGCCGAGGTCTACGACGACGGCACCGCCGTCTTCGTGGCCCCGAACCCCGACCGCGCGTGCCGCCCGTACTCGGTGGCCGCCCACTCCCTCTACGAGGAGAGCCACCCCGAGCTGCAGTTCTACCCCGAGGGCGTGCTGTGCCTGTCCGGGGCCGAGTTCTTCCCGGTCGGTGACGACAGGGCCGGGGTGCGGGGTCCGGTCTTCGCCCACACCGACCACCTCACGATCAAGCTGGAGGGCTCGCGGCGGGTCGGTGCCCGGCGGGTGTCGCTGCTGCCGTTCGACGCCGCCGACCTGGACAAGGTCCCCGCCGACCACCTTGTCTACGGCCGCAACGGCGTCGAGCCCCAGCCGGTGTCCCTGCCCGGCGAGCGCGAGATCGGCATCGTCATCGAGACGCGCGCCGAGCGATCCTCCGACGCCGAGACCCTCGCCAGTCTGCTGACCCACTACCTCATCCACTACGGCTACCCCGGCCGCAAGGCGACGGCCGGCAACGTCGCCTACCCTCTCTCGCCCAACCTGGTCTCGTTCACCCGCGACGACGGCTCCGCGGGCGCCATGGTCGTGCAGGGCACCCGCGACCCGGTCTTCCAGGAGAACTACGCGTCGATCGAGAAGGCGGTCCTGGACCTCATCGCCGCCCAGTTCCCCGACGCCCTACGGCGCGCGACGTACACCATCACCGTGCTGGACGCCGAGCACCCCGGGCTCCTCGTGCGCACGGTCGACGCCGACCCCGACCAGGTCGAGGCCCGCCACGAGGCCGACCTGGACGTCGTGCGCGAGTTCGTCACCCCCGGCCCGGATGCTCTGACAAACCTGCCCGCGCCCGACCTCTACGAGTGGACCCTGTTCCACCTCTACGGCGACCGCGGCGTGATCGAGAACAGGCTCTTCCCGATCCGCTTCTACACGGCGGCCGGTGCCGACTGGACCTTCGACCGCGAGGTGCGCGCGCGCTACTTCGACGTCGGGGTCAAGGACTACGACGGCGACCTCGACGAGCGGACCCTCGCGACGATCCCCGCGACAGAGCCCGCCGGCGAACCGCTCACCTACCGACCCCTGCGCGAGATGGCCAAGGTGATCCGCACCAAGGACGCCGGGGTCGACCGCCTGACCTACGACATCCTGTTCAACGACGAGCACGACTACCGGGCCGCGCTGCGCTCCGGGGTGTTCGCCAGGGACCGCATCACCGCGATGCTCCCGGTGCCCGCCGAGCACGTCGTCGGGACCTACCAGGTCCCCGCATCACTCGCCATCAAGATCAGCATCGACCGGCCGATCATCTCCGCGTCCGCCGACGAGCGCGACGTCTTCGGGGCCCAGCAGCAGGCCGAGTTCATCCTCATGTCCCTGCCCATCTACCCCGACCCCCTCCAGGCACCCACCCACAACGGCGTCCTCTGACGCGCCCGAGGAGCACCCCATGAACGACGACTACACCGTGGCCGATCACCTCGTGGACCGGCTCGCCGAGCTCGGGGCCGATCGCGTCTTCGGCGTCCCGGGCGACTACAGCCTCGCCATGCTCGACCACGTCACCCACCACCCCATCGTGCGGTGGACCGGGTGCACCAACGAGCTCAACGCCGGCTACGCCGCCGACGGCTACGCACGGCTGCGCGGCATCGCGGCCCTGTCGACGACGTTCGGCGTCGGCGAGCTCAGCGCCATCAACGCGATCGCCGGCAGCTGGGCCGAGCACGTCCCGGTGGTGTGTCAGGAAGTGGCCGTACGTGCGCGCCGCGGGCGACATCGGCGTCGATCCGCTCCAGGCAGGCCGTGAGGTCGTCGCAGCCGCCTCCCAGCGGTGCGTTCGGACCGCCGACGGAGGTCAGCTGTGCCGTCGAGGCGACGATCTGCGGGCCCGGCGTCTGTCCCGCGGCGACCTCCTCGGCGAGGCGGTAGACGACATCACCGACGGCGCCCAGGTCGCGGACCGTGGTGATCCCTGCGGCGAGGAGGGCGGCGGCGGCGGCCCGGCCCTGTTCCAGCATCCCCTCCGTGTCGTGCTGGGTGACCTGCTGGATCAGCCGCATGTCCCCCGGGAAGGACAGGTGCGTGTGGACGTCGATCAGGCCCGGGAGGAGTGTGCTGTCACCGAGGTCGATCACCTCGGCGTCCGCGACTTCGCCCATCTCAGCGGAGCCGGCGACCGCTTCGATGACCGAGTCCCGCACGAGGACCGTCCCGTGCTCGATCACCTGTCCTGCTCCGTCGACGACTCGACGGCCTCGCAGGAGACGACGCGTCACGAGGGAAGCCCGCGTGTCGGGCCGTCGGACACAGCGCGGCTGGTCCGGTGCGGTCGGTCTGACACGGGCGCGCAGGCGTTCGGGTCCACGCTCCGACGATGGTCTCGAGCGGGGTCGGCTGGCCCTAGGGAAAGGCCCTAACGCGAGCGCAGCGGTTCGGCGCGGAGTCGGGCCCGAGCTGCTGTCGGTGGCGAGCTCGTCGAAGTCCTCGGCTGTTCACCACGTGACGCTCGTGGGGAGGAGGTCAGGCCGGGCCCTGGGCCAGGATCTGCTCGTTGCGCACGATGGTCCAGGTGACCATGGCGGAGTCGAGGTAGGCGCGGACCTCGACGATCATCGCGCCCGGTTCGGCAGAGTCGAAGCGGCACACCCAGCACAGGATGTAGTCGTAGGGCGCTCCTTCGAGCGTGTGCGACATGGCCTGGATCTCGACGACGACCGTCGGGCCGTCGAGGTGCAGGTGGCGCAGCTCGAGGCGGATGGGGTCGCGCATGAGCCGGGCGAGCCGGGCGAAGGTGGCGTCGGTGAACGCCTTCTTGTTCGTGTAGTGCCCGGCGATGGGGTGGGTTCCCATGACGGTCCAGTCGACGTCGTCGGCGACACGGTCGAAGAACGCGGACATGGTGTCGGGGTGGGCGAGGTTGGCGAACAGTTCCTCGCGGTCTGTGCGCAGGTCCATGCGGTGCTCCCGGCGTGGCCGTCGTTTCGGGTGATTCAGTCGCGTCGTCAGAGCCTGCTCGACGCGAGGGAGCCTGGCCAGTGCGGTCCACGAGGCGTTGGGGGTCATGCACGGCGAGCTCGCGGACCGCGGGCGCTCTTTAGACCGCGCGACGATGCGAGTGGGGTCACCGACCAAAGCATCTGACGAGTGCAAGGCGGTGACGATGGAGCGCGCGGTTTACACCATCGCGGGTGGGGCCACCGACGCCGATCGGCTCGCTCGCCAGGCGACGGTGATGGCGTCGGCGACGGTGCGCTTCCTGGAGTCGGCGGGCCTGCGGCCGGGCGCGACGTGTGTGGATGTCGGCTGTGGCGACGGGCAGGTCACGGTGGCGATGGCCCGGGCGGTGGAGCCGGCCGGGCGCGTCGTGGGCGTCGATGTCGACGACGGCGCACTCGCCATCGTGCGGCGGGCGGCCGCCGACGCGGAGGTCGCCGTGGACTTCCGGCTCGACGACGCCGGGGCCGGGGCGTTGGGAGCCGACCACGCTGATCTGGCATTCGCACGCCTGCTGCTCAGCTACCTCGTCGACCCGATGGCGGTGGTGCGCGCGATGGCCGGCGCGGTGAAGCCGGGCGGGGTCGTCGCCGTCGAGGACCTGTACGCCCCGACGCTGCACGCCGAGCCGTCGGTTCCCGCGCTCGACGAGCTGGCCGCGATCTACAGCGCGACGGTCCGCTTCCACGGTGGCGACCCGACCATCGGGCCCCGGCTGGCCGCGCACCTGAGCGCGGCCGGGGTGGTCGAGCTCCGGGAGCAGACGGTCGAGAACCGCATGACCACGTCTGCGCAGAAGACGTTCCTGGCCGAGCTGCTGGAGAACATGCGCGACGCCGTCGCCTCCGCGAGGGCTGGCCGCCGCGCAGCGCCCGGACACGGTGTTCGTCCAGGCCCGCATGCACCAGGTCTCGGCCCGCCGACCCGCGTAGTGCGTTCGGGTCGGCCTCGGGCGGCTGCTCGGAGCGCGGGACTGCCGCCTCGGGTCGAGGGCCCCGCGGAACGCGTCGGCGACGAAGGTCGGCTCCGACGATCTTCGTAGGACTCCTGCCGGGCCATCGTGGCGGGAGCAAGCGTGCCCGAAAGTAAAGGGAGTCACGTTGGAAGATCGTTGCGCAGGGCTGTGACCAGCGGAAACGGTGCGCCGTCAGGGACTCGAACCCCGAACCCAGTGGACGAGAGTCACTTCTGTCGCCGTGCGTGTGGTGAACGTTGGTGCTGGTCATTGATGGTGCTCGTCGGTCTCGATCATGTGCCCTCGGGCCTCGTGCAGGGCGATGACGTGACGTAAGCGGGCCTCAAAGCGGCCCGACCGGCTACGGAGGACACCTCTCGCGTTCTGCTCGAGGTATTCGCTGGGCCCGTGTGGAGCCGTTACCGTCGCGATGGTGACGGCGATGTACTCGGTGGATGACGAGCCCGCCCGTGGGCACCCGCTGCGGAAGGGGGCGTCGCCAGGGGCAATCCGGTCGGCGCTGCTGCCCGAGGACCAGGCCGGCTTCGATGCTGACTACGAGCAGGCGCTGACCCGGGCGGGCGCCAGCCGAGACTTGACCGAGCTGTTCACCGTGCTCGAGCACTGGCGTCGCCTTGCGGTGCTGCAGTCCGAGCCGGAGGTGTTCCGGCGCGTCGCGCGCCGGGCGGCCGAGCTGCACACCGGGGCGCCGCGACCCGAGAACGAGCCGCTGTCGGTGACTCGGTCGCACACCGGCATCTGAGCCCGGTGTACGTCGTCCACATCGACGACGAGGTGGCCGCTGCGCTAGGTCGACCGCGACAAGCCGGCCCCCGACCTGTCCACGTCATCCGCGCCGCCCCCACATTCCGGAATCACGACCGACCGCTCGCGGGCACTGATCGAGTCCCGCGTCTCCCAGCACACAGGCTCAGCCTGCATCGGACCGACGATCGGCACATGGCTTTGAGGAAGGTGGCGCCGTGCGTTTCGGTCGGTCAGCGTGTCAGCGGCGGGCTTGGACGGCTCGGTAGTTGGAGATGAGGTCCTTGGTGAGGCGGCTGCGCGCCTTGACCTCGATTCCCTCCTCGACGGCCCATGCCCGGATGCGCTCACGCGCGTCACTGGTGAGCCCGTCGGGTCCTGTGCGCGCCGTCGACGCGGCGGCGACGGCCACGGAGGCCGAAGCAGTCGGTGCGTCATCAGTCGGCGAAGAAGGCGCGGGAGTGGGAGCGCCGGAGGAACTGTCGGAGGCGAGTAGCGCACCGGGGTCGCTGCGATGGAAAGCGTCGCGTACGGAGGCGGGGATGCGGCCGCGCGCGGACAGCGGGTGCCCGTGGCGGCTGGCCCAGTCTCGGATGGCCTGGTTCTGCTCGCGGTCACCGACCGCGGGCGAGCTCGCCCGTGATGGTGCTTGCCGCTGAGTCGGGGGCTGGGCGCGGCGGCGTCGTCCGCGACCGCTGCATCGGGCATGCTCAATGTAGGGGGCGAGCGCATCGCGCAACGAGGTGGCGTGGGCGTTACTGAGGTCGATCTCGTAGGTGGCGCCGTCGAGGCCGAACTCGAGGCTCTGATCGGCCGCCGAACCGTCGAGGTCGTCGATCAACGTCACCGTTGTCCGTTGCGCCATCCCTGTGCTCCCTCGCGTTGATGATCCACGCGCAGGCTAGGGCGTGAGCGGGTCGCGGTACCCGGCGGTGGTTCCTTCGCCCAGGATCGACTGCCAGGGCAGCGGCCGCTGACGGATACGCCGCAGCCGGGATGGAGGCTCCGGCGACTGCTCCGCGGCCAAGACCGCGCGTTGATCGCTGAGTGGCTCGACCCGCTCGGTGGCACTCGCCGACTCGATGAAGGCGACCGTGGTGCGAGGATGCTCATGGTGCGGAGTCTGCCGCCACCGACGCGGGCCTCGCGTCCCTGCACGCACCCTCGATCGCCGCGGCGGACGTGGCGGCGGTTCGGACGCCCTCGACGAGCTCGGTATGGCAGCGACCCGAGGTCTTCCGCCGAACGATGCGGTTGGAGAACATGTGGCGCACTTGCCGGCACGAGCATGCGCCGGTCGACCCCCTCGGCGGTCTGCTGCGCGCCGATCAGGAGTCCGCGGGCGAGCCCACTCGTCCTGCTGGAGCGGCGCCGTACCCGCTCGGGCGGCTCAGGCGACCCCGTCACGCCCACGAGGTGCCGCGGACCGGCGATCTCGCCGCGGTTGTCATCGTCGCCGCCGCAGTCGTCGTCGCGGCTATCGCGGTCGCGGGGAGCGACGCGCCGATCCGGGCCGGCGAAGGGGGCACGGTGGTTCTCGTTCCCGGCTCTGTTGCGCGCTGGGACGCGAGCGCGGAGAGGGCTCCGTGATCTCACCGTTCACCTCGCGTAGACACAGTTCGCGAGGGCGTATGTCACCTTCGCGCCGCTGGGTCGTCGACGAGGGGAAACACAGGAACGATGAAGCACTCCGGCCAGCGGATGCTCTTCTGACGACCACTATCACCCGTTCGGGCGTTGCGGTCACGAAGGCGAGGTCTACCTTCTCCGCTAACGGCGATGGGACTCGCCTTCAACCGCAGGTCCTCCTGCTGACGGTCCCTGTTTCGGTTCCGACCGAGCAGGAGGCCGCATGCTCACATCTCCCTTCCCTCGTCGGTCGGCGCGTGCCGTGCCTCGTTCTGCGGGGGTGCGGCAATGTCGTTGAGCCCGCACCAGTCTCGGGTGCTCCAGGAGATCAGCGACCACCTCGCGATCACTGACCCGTGGCTGGCCCGCCAGCTGACCGGGCCAGCGCAGGCCCCGACGTCCACCTCCCGCGAGCTGGCCGTGATCGTCGTGCTGCTCACCTGGATGGCTCTCGGGTTCGTGCCGCTTGTCCTGGGCATCGAGTACGCCCACCCGACTCTGGTCGGAGTCGGGGTTCTGACCGCCTGTCTCGGCGGGCCGGTGATGATCTGGGCGACCCTGACCTGGGTTCGCCGTCACCAGTTCGTGCGCTTCAAAGAGAGCGGAGAACGGTAGTGGCGACGACAACCTCACACGGCACGATGCCGGACGGACTCCCGCAGCTCATCCGGGGGCGACACACCGATCCCGACCAGGGCAGCTGCCTCATGGAGTACGTCTCCGTCCTGGCCGGCGAACGGTTCAGGGGACGTCCCCGCGGGACTCATCTGTTGCTGGCGGGCGGAGCGCCGGATCAACGATGCCGTCGGCGACACAGTGCGCCCACAGCTGGCGACGCTGGGTCCCGACCTGATCGGCATGCGGGTCCATCGTCGCCGGATCCGGAAGATGGCGCGGGCGGCCATCTATCTGGAGCTCGCGGCTGCCGGGCTGGCCGCCGAGCCGGGCCACTGCGTCCTGCGCGAGCTGCATCAGCTTGCGCACCTGGCCGTGCGCCGATGGCTGCGGCCGGCAGACACCTTCGACCGCAACATGGTCTTCGAGACGACCATGGAAGCGCTCAGCGCGGTGGAGCTGGCACACCGTGACGAGCTGCTGGCCGCGGCTCGCCGACGCCGTGGTCGGGCGCCCGCTCCTCGACCGAGACGACCCGCCACGCAGTCCCCGAGATGGTGAGCCGCCACGCGATCGGCACGTGGCCGTATCGGCCTCATCGCTCGACCGCGGACTACTCGTCCGTAGTCGGGCCCGTCGTCGATCTGACGTTCGTTGGAAGGAGCAACGCATGACCGGTGCCGAGCCTCCCGAGGAGGAGCAGGACGCCCAGGTGGCCGGCCGCGAGCTGTGTACTGACGGGCCTTGTGCGAGCACGGCGCCGACCACGCACATGGTGCTCGGGTATCGGGCCAGCCCGTACGGCGAGGTGGTGCTGCGTCACGGCGCGGACCTCGCTATGAGGCTAGGGGCCGCCTTGCATGTGGTGCACGTGGTCGACCTGTCTGACTATCCGATCGATCCCGACTCTCCTGACTGGGAGCAGCAGGCTCAGAACACCCTCGCTGGGGAACAGCAAGACGTGGAATCCGCGCTGGCCGACTTGCCGGGCTCGTGGACATACCACGCCGCCCACGGGGATCCGGTCGCGCTGCTGCGCCAGGTCGCCGACACCCACGACGCGCTGATGTTCATCGTCGGCAGCCGGGGGGAGAGCGCCGGAAGCTTCTTCAGCCGCCTGCTCGGCACACGGCCCTCGGTCTCGCACAGACTGATCGCGCGCAGCCACCGACCTGTCCTGGTGGTTCCGCCGCACGCGGCCGACGGGTCGTGATCCTCGCCCAGGGCGCCGACGCCGAGCCCCCGGCGTGCGTGCCTGACTCGAGCATCACCGATCTTGGAGGTCAGTGGTCCACAGAACACGACCTCGGCGCACGCGGGGCGTCGGTCACGAGCCCACGTCCGAGCGCGCCGAGACCTGAGCTGGGCCTCACGGCGTGACGATCGCGAAGCCCGGATCGGGCGGGTCGAGGACGCCGAGCAGGCGCGGGAGGGCGTCGCGGGCACCGTCGACGACCAGGTCGCCCGACGCCTCGAGCTCTTCCGGCCCCGCGCGTCCGCCGACCAGCCCGAGCGGGGCCGCGCGCCCGATCCGGACCCGCGTGTCGGCCTCGTCGCGCCCCGCCCCCGCGCCGTGCACGAGCACGCCGTGGCGCAGCCGCGTCCAGTGCTGCTCCGCGGCGCCGTCGTCGCCCGTGACCGTCCAGTCGACGCCGAGACGCAGCGGCGCCATGTCCTCCAGCGTCATCGTGGCTTGATCGAGGTCCTGGTGGTAGCGCTCCATGAGCAGCCCCGAGCGCGACACTGACCGGGTCTGGGGAGATGGACACCTCGCCCTCCTCACGTCCACCGACATCCTGGAGCAGGATGCGGCGACGCGGGATCGCGCAGCCGCCTCGACCGCTACGAGGACCTTGCCACACCTCGCTCGCGTTCAGATCGGTTGTGCCCTTCCGATTCGCGGACGGACGAGGGCAGGGCTGATGTCTTCTGCAATGCGAGGCCGGTCGCGAGACACCGCGGCGCGAGTCGGGCGACGTCGCTACCCGTTCTCGAGAAGGACCTCCGCGGGCGCGCGCCCGCTCACGACCGAGGCGACCCAGGCACCGAACATCCTCGCGTGTGTTTCGGACTGGCCGAAGGCATGCTGATCGGGGGCGTAGAAGTTGACCGAGCCGATGGTGCGGTGGTCGTGGTGCAGGCCGACGCGGAACGGGCTCCACGGCACGGCGATCGAGAGCGCCGAGCGCACTCCGAGTGCCTCGACCTCCCGGCTCAGAGCGGGCCAGGACGACGCGTCGTTGTCGTCGTGGAAGTCATCGGCTCTCACGAAGGTCACCGCGTCCAGCTCCAGGGCGTCGATGCAGGGGCCTTCCTGAAGCTGATACTGCAGCGAGTCGAGGGACCGCGCGACGCCGGTGCTCAAAGCGGTCGTGCACGAGCGCCGTTCGCTTCCGAGCTGATCAACGGTTGTCACACTGATCGAGGGGCAGCCGGCGTAGAGGTCGTGGGCCGTGTCGAGGACGAGACCGAACACCTCCGGATGGCCTGGCGGTTGGTCGGGAGACCGCAGCCCGTTCGTGGACAGCCATTGCGTGATCACGCGTTGGCGAAGCTCGTGTGCCTGCATCCGCGCTTCGGTGGCACGACGTGCCTGAGCATGTGCGGCGACAACGGCACGTTGCGTTCGACGCAGCACGGCATTCTTGTGGGCCTGGATCCAGGCGCGCCGCATGGTCAGGTCCATCGTCCGGCCTGCCGAACCCATCCGGTCAGACTAGAAGCCTGTCTGCTTGGCGAGACAGAGTTCGGTCAGGGGGCTGCCCTCGGCGACGCGCCCCCGTCGGGTCCGGGGACTGAACCGCGGACAGGAGGCTGGCTCGAGCGATCGCGTCTCGACCTGGCCCGATCAGTTCCCTGAATCATCACCATCAAGGGTCTCGTCTTGGTCCCGACGACCTGCCTTGATGCTCTCGGCGCGTGCGATGAGGTCGTCGAGGTCGAGTCGCGGGGGGGTGCTGTGTGGCTCGTCTCGTGCCTCCATCTGCCTGACCAGGCGGCCGATGATCAAGGCGACGGACATCTCCACCACGCGGACGTTCAACGGGGTACGAAGCTCGGGCATGACCAGGGCGACGACGCTGAGACCGACCAGACTCGTCCGCGATATCTCGATCCTCAACCTCGCGTTCTGGGTCAACGATCACCTTCGGGTCGGCGAAAGCGACGAGCTCGATGGGTTTTGCCAGCGCAGTGGTCACTGAGACGTTACCTCCGACCGCCTATGACGCGACGCGCGAGTACCCCCAGCCGGCCGACTTCGCCGAGCGGCGCGGCGAGCAAGGCGTTCAGGACGTGCGGCCATCGGGCCCCTTCCACCCGCACCCGCCCGCGCTCCTGCAGAGACGCCAGCAGCTCGAGTCCGTCACGGCTGACGTCGCCCGCATCGGTCAGGTCGATGACGACGGGACGCTCCGCATCCTTCTCGGCGAGACCGGCCACCGTGGCGGCGTCGACGCGGCCGACAGGTGCGAGGTCGAGATTTGTGGAGCGAGCCATGGTCCCCCCATCATGAACACTGTTCACTTCCGGGACGGAGGTTAAATGAGCAGTGTTCACAGGGCAAGGGGGGCGCCCCCGGCCGATCGCCGCCTGAACCGGGAGCTGGTCCTCGACCATGCCGAGGCCCAGATACGTCGCGACGGGGTCACCGGGTTCAGTCTCCGGGCGCTCGCACGCGATCTCGACGTCCGGCCGGCGGCGCTCTACAACCACGTCAAGGGGCGGGACGACCTCCTCGACGCCGTCACCATCCGCTTTCTCGAGAGCATGGTGATCCCGGCGCCGTCTGACGACTGGTCGGCTTGGGCGCGCGCGGTCGCCATCGAGCTGCGCCGACGGATGTCCGAGCATCCCCATCACGGCGACCTGCTCATCGCCCGCGCTCCCGATGTCGAGGCCGGTCCGGTCTACCAAGCGCGGGTGTTCGCCGGTCTCGAAGCCGCCGGTCTTCCCCGCGCCGATGCCCATCTGGCCTGGCACGTCCTCTACACCGTCGTGATCGGCACGGTCGCCCAGCAGCGGGCTCGTGGGGCGGATCCCGCTGGAACGTTCGATGTGGTCCTCGACGTCGCCCTCGCGGGGCTCGCCTTGGAGATCACGAACGGGACCAGCGACCGTTCCCGGGCGCTGCACGAGGCTCATCGCCACACCCACCTATCGACCCCCGGGGGTGGGTAGATCGACGGTGGTCGCGAATCGTTCGTCGCAGCCCGCACCCTTGTCTTGTGAACAGTGCTCATTTATGCTCGGCCGCGAAATGAACAGCATTCACTTCCAAGGGGTCGGTGAGATCATGTCCGCGGGGCCAGGGGCTACACCTCACCGCCTCCGAGCAAAGTCGGCCGGGGGCATCGGATGATCACCTCCCGAGACCTCGCGCTGATTCGCTGGCCACGCTCAGAGGAGGACCTCGAACACGCCGGTGGAGAATCACCGCGGCCGTCGGTACGCGACCTCGACCACGGCTCGGCCGCCCCGCACGGCGGGAGGAGAGACGTCATCGCGGGGATGCTGTTGCTCAACACGCTGCCCCACACGCTGATGGGGCTGACCGGTCATCGGTGCCGGACACCGTGGGGTGGGGTGTCGTCGTCGGCCGGGCAGAACCTGGCGTGGGCGGCGCTCAACCTGGGTGGCGCGCTCGGCCTGCTGGCGTCGAAACGCTGCACCGGCCAGGCCGAGGCGGACCGACGGCGTGTGCGGGTCGGGACCGGGCTGTGCGCGATGGCGCTGTTCGGGCTGCTCTACGACGCCAGTCCCGCGGGGCGGCAGGACCGTCTCCTGCGCGAGGATGCGGTCCGGGTGCGGGGCGTCACGTGACATCGCCCCAGCCAACGCCCACGAGCGCGGCGGTCGGCGAGACCGCGGACGTCGGCGAGCCGGAGACGAGGATTTCGACGGTGCCCTGGCTCCCGGCGCACCGTCCAGACGCAC
>NZ_JBTWNF010000040.1:0-2514 GCF_054796175.1 Actinomycetospora sp. C-140
CGCCGTCCAACCCGCCCGATCCGGGGCGAACCTTCAGGAGGGCGACCTTCCTAGGTTACTGCATCCACCGGACCAGGTACAACCACTCTTGTCTCGGCGACGGCGGAAACACTACAGGGCCGATGATCCGGGCTCTCACGGGGGGTGGTGTCCCACTGTCGTCGCAGGTCGGGCGGCCTCGGGGCCGCCGCGCCGGTGCCGGTGCGGCGGCTCAGTCATTACCCGGCCCAGTGCACCTGGAGCAGGTCTACGCGCTCGAACTGCTCGACGACCACGTACGTCACCAGGCCCGCGGCGCCGAACGGCATCGTCCGCACCGCGCCGCCAGGGTTGCGGTCGACGAGCGGCTCGCCAGACCACGGCGACACCTCGAGGACGGCCAGGACCTCGGCGAGGGCGACGAGGGCCGGACGTGGGAGTGCCTCGAGCTCACCGCGCACCGAGGCGGCGTCGATCGCGTAGGCCACCTACAGGCCGAGCTCGGCACGCACCTCGGACCATCGCGCCGCCGGCACCTCGCGGTCGAGCGCTTCAGCGGCACGCGCCCGGAGTCGTCGGTACCCCTCCGCGCCGCCGGCCGCCGCGGTGACCTCGGCGACGCGTCGCCAGGCGTCGAGGCAGGCGTGGACGGTCGAGAGGTCGTAGGACTCGGCTGCCCCGGCGAGGGCGGCGCGCCATTGCCGGTCGAACTCGGTGGCGCTCTCCGGGGCGAGTGCTGCCCGCACCTGGCCCGGCGTGGCCTCCGCCCACGCGCGCCCGCCCTCCGGTGGGTGGGGTGAGGCGGCCGCGGTCATGACGTCACCCTACGTCCGCGAGGCGACGCCGGGTCGCCCGCCGCGACGGCTCGCGCGCAGGGCCACCCGCGCTCCGATCCGGGGCGTTCGTCGCCGGACACCGGGTGGGGTCGAGGCAGACCCGGGTCCTCGGATCCGGGTCGGCACCCGACACGCCCCCGGGCGATCGCCCCACGGCGAATCCGCGACCCTGACGTGGCGACGCGTCCTCTGCCGCTGCCTCGCCGGGCCGCGGTCCGCGCGGACCTGCTCGACCGGCGTCCGGTGGAAGACACCCACGACCGCGGCGCCGGGCTCGCCCGGACAGCACCGGTCGACGACCGGTTCCGCTTCTCCGTCCGGCACGTCGTCGCGCTCGCCGCCCCTCGCTGCGGTCGCCGGCCCTCCGAGACCCGCCCGCGAGGCGCGAGTCGTCCCTGCGCCACCGAGTCCGGTGCCTCGGTCGGTGCCCTCCGGCATCCACGTCCCGGAGAGGTCTCACGCCGCAGCCCCGATTGCGGTGCCACGGGACTCGCGGAGGCGCCGTCGACGACGCGGTGACCGACGCGGACGGGGCGCCTCGAGGTCGCCACCCGTCGCGCGCGCGATCGGGCGTGGCACCTCGTCGGACGGATGCGATCAGCTCACGAGGGGTGGCACGACGCCGTTGCCGGGCAGATCTCGCGGTGGAGTCCGCCGGAGGGTTCGCCGTCGGCGTGCCCGGGCGCGGTGTGGCGCGCTCCCCGACGCCGCCGGCCGGTCTCGCGGCGCGCCGGGCGACCACCGGTGACGAGTCACCCGAGGTGCCGGACGAAGAACCGGTTCCCGTCCTCGCCCTCGAACGCCGGGACCCCGGTGTGCCCGCCGGTGTTGGCGTGCAGCGTCTTCTCCCGGCTGCCGAAGGCGTCGAACAGGTCCAGCGCCATCTGCCGGTCGTTGTCCTCGTCGTCCCACTGCAGCAGGACCAGCAGCGGGATCGAGACCCGCCGGGCCTCGTCGAACGTCGACCGGGGAACGAAGCTCCCGGCGAACAGCACCGCGGCGGCGATGCGCGGCTCGACCACCGCCAGTCGCACGCCGATGGCCATCACCCCTCCCGCGTACCCGACCGGCCCGCCGATGTCCGGCAACGCGAGGAGGGCGTCCAGGGCGCCCCGCCATTCCGGGGCGGCCACGTCGACGAGCGGGAGCACGAGCCGGTCGACGATCTCGTCGACCGGATCGCCGCCCCGGATCGCCCGACGCAGGTCGGCACGCGCCGCGTCGGCGGCGGCGGAGCGCGGTCGGTCTCCGCACCCGGGGAGCTCCACGGTCGCCGCCGCGAAACCCTTCGCGGCGGAGCTCTGGGCCCGGGCCACGAGCCGGGGGTACATGGCGCGGAGGCCGCCGGGGTGGCCGAGCAGGATCAGCGGCGCGGGCGCCGAGGCCGCCCGCGGCGTCCACAGGACGCCGGGGACCACGCCGAGGATGAAGTCGCGCTCGAGGACGCCGTCGTCGAGGCGTCGTTCAGCGGTGAATCGCATGGTCGTGCCTTTCGGGAGTGCGCGGTTCGCGGCGCTCCCGGACGACCTACCGCCCGACCGCGGCCATGGAGGGGAGCACCCCTGTCGATGCGTTCACGGGTGTCACCTCCTCGTTCTCCGGCACGGCTTCCGCGAAGCTAGCAGGGCGCGCCGCCGGGTCGCCCTCGGTTTTCCCGCACGGTCGCCGGCACTCCTCGGGCACGAGCGGAAATCCTGCA
>NZ_JBTWNF010000041.1:0-1836 GCF_054796175.1 Actinomycetospora sp. C-140
CTAGGAGACTGCTGAAGAAGTCAGCGCGTCGGCGCTGGCGGTCCGAGCTGAAGCTGGGATCCTTGCGCGGTGCAGGGGCGCTCGGATGATCAGCGTGAGTTGCTGGACGTGGAGTCGGTCGCGGGGCATCTGCTCAAGCCGGGCAGCGTGTTCGCGTTCCTGGCCGCCCACCGCAGCCGGTTGTTCGCGCCGGAGCTGTTCACCGACCTGTTTCCCGCCCGTCGCGGCCGGCCCAGCGTGCCGCCGGAGGTAGTGGCCACGGTGCTGGTCCTCCAAGCCCTGCACGGCCTGTCGGATCGCGAAGCGGTCGAGGCACTCACGTTCGATCTGCGGTGGAAGGCCGCCTGCGGGCTGGCGATCACCGATCGGGGGTTCGACCCCTCGACGTTGACCTATTGGCGGCGTCGGCTGGCCGGCTCCGAGCGCCCGAACCGGGTGTTCGAGACCGTCGCGCAGGTGGTCGCCCAGACCGGGGCGGTCGCCGGGAAGACCCGCCGCGCGCTGGACTCGACCATCCTGGATGACGCGGTGGCCCGTCAGGACACCGTGACCCAGCTGATCGCCGCGATCCGCCGGGTCGCCCGTGACGTGCCCGGCGGCGGCGAGGTCGTCGAGCAGCGCACGAGTGGGCACGACTACGCGAAGCCGGGCAAGCCCGAGATCGCCTGGGACGACCCGCAAGCGCGCGACGAGCTGGTCTCGAGGCTGGTCAACGACGCGCTGGCGGTGCTTGCTGAGCTCGAAGCGCGCTATCCCGACAGCGCGGGACTCGACGAGCGCGCCGGGCAGGCGGTGGCGTTGTTGGCGTTGGTCGCCGGGCAGGACGTCGAACCGGCCGAGGGCTCGGACGGCACCGACGGGCGCTGGCGGATCGCGACCAAGGTCGCCCCGGACCGGGTGATCTCCACGGTCGACCCGGACGCCCGCCATGCCCACAAGTCCCGGGAACGCCGCCAGGACGGCTACCGCGCCCACGTCGTGGTCGAGCCCGACACCGGGCTGATCACCAACACCGGGCTGACCAAGGCCACCGGGCCGGACAACAGCGACGCCACCGTCGGCATCGCCCTGCTCGCCGGCGACACGAGTCTCGATCCTGCCGCCGGCGAGCCGGTCGAGGTGCTCGCGGACTCGGCCTACGCCAGCGGCGACGCTCTGGGCGCGCTCGAGGCCGCCGGACACACCGCGGTGATCAAGCCGTGGCCGCTGCGCCCGGCGATTCCCGGCGGGATCACCCTCGACGACTTCGCCCACGACCCGAACACGAACACCGTGACCTGCCCTAACGGCAACACCCGCCCCGTCTCCGCCACCGGGTCGGCGACCTTCGGAGCCGTCTGCCGGGGCTGCCCGCTGCGTGAGCGCTGCACGACCGCAACCCGCGGTCGAACCCTGCACCTCGGGCCGCATCACGCCCTGCAACGCGCTCACCGCGCCCGCGCCGGACTCCCCGAGCACCTCGAGGCCTACCGCCGGCACCGGCCCATGGTCGAGCGCTCCATCGCCTGGCTGACCCGCGGCCACCGTCGCGTCCCGCACCGTGGGGTGGCCAAGAACAATGCCTGGCTGCACACCCGCGTCGCCGCGCTCAACCTGCGCCGGCTCCTGAACCTGGGCCTGCACCTCGACCACGGCCGCTGGGCCCTCGCCTCGGTCTAAGCCGGCGCCACCGGCAGCCCCCCAGGCTCCCGCAGGGGCTCGACACCCGGCCCGCGCCAAGCCACCATCACCGCCGGGCGGGCGACCTCTTGCCGCATCTCCGGGTGCTGGCCTCACCGCAGCGCGACTGCCGCGAGGCGCCCCGCCCACCAAACCACTTCTTCAGCGGTCTCCTAG
>NZ_JBTWNF010000042.1:0-1396 GCF_054796175.1 Actinomycetospora sp. C-140
TCGAGGCTGAGACGTGACGCATAGCCGGTTGAGGCGAAGCAGAGTGATCCCATGCTGCCGAGAAAAGCCTCTAGCGAGTTCCTACGCGACCCGTACCCCAAACCAACACAGGTGGTCAGGTAGAGAATACCGAGGCGTTCGAGCGAACTGTGGTCAAGGAATTCGGCAAAATGCCCCCGTAACTTCGGGAGAAGGGGGGCCCTGTCCCGTGAAACCCCTTGCGGGTTAGCGGGGTGGGGCCGCAGAGACCAGGGGGAAGCGACTGTTTACTAAAAACACAGGTCCGTGCGAAGTCGCAAGACGATGTATACGGACTGACGCCTGCCCGGTGCTGGAACGTTAAGGGGACCGGTTAACCGCAAGGTGAAGCTGAGAACTTAAGCGCCAGTAAACGGCGGTGGTAACTATAACCATCCTAAGGTAGCGAAATTCCTTGTCGGGTAAGTTCCGACCTGCACGAATGGCGTAACGACTTCCCCGCTGTCTCGACCACAGACTCGGCGAAATTGCACTACGAGTAAAGATGCTCGTTACGCGCGGCAGGACGGAAAGACCCCGGGACCTTCACTACAGCTTGGTATTGGTGCTCGGTTCGGCTTGTGTAGGATAGGTGGGAGACTGGGAAATCCTCACGCCAGTGAGGGTGGAGTCATCGTTGAAATACCACTCTGGTCGAATTGGGCATCTAACCTCGGGCCATGATCTGGTTCAGGGACAGTGCCTGGTGGGTAGTTTAACTGGGGCGGTTGCCTCCCAAAAAGTAACGGAGGCGCCCAAAGGTTCCCTCAGCCTGGTCGGCAACCAGGTGTCGAGTGCAAGTGCACAAGGGAGCTTGACTGTGAGACCGACGGGTCGAGCAGGGACGAAAGTCGGGACTAGTGATCCGGCACCACCATGTGGATGGGGTGTCGCTCAACGGATAAAAGGTACCCCGGGGATAACAGGCTGATCTTGCCCAAGAGTCCATATCGACGGCATGGTTTGGCACCTCGATGTCGGCTCGTCGCATCCTGGGGCTGGAGTAGGTCCCAAGGGTTGGGCTGTTCGCCCATTAAAGCGGTACGCGAGCTGGGTTTAGAACGTCGTGAGACAGTTCGGTCCCTATCCGCCGCGCGCGCAGGAGACTTGAGGAAGGCTGTCCCTAGTACGAGAGGACCGGGACGGACGAACCTCTGGTGTGCCAGTTGTCCCGCCAGGGGCACGGCTGGTTGGCTACGTTCGGAAAGGATAACCGCTGAAGGCATCTAAGCGGGAAGCCCGTTCCAAGATGAGGTCTCCCACCCCTTCGAGGGTTAAGGCCCCCACCAGACCAGTGGGTTGATAGGCCAGACATGTAATCGCCGCAAGGCGTTCAGTGGACTGGTACTAATAGGCCGAGGACTTGCCCACACACACC
>NZ_JBTWNF010000043.1:0-1242 GCF_054796175.1 Actinomycetospora sp. C-140
CGGGCGACGTAGCGCTTGAGGCTGCGGCGGATTTCGGGGTCGGTGCGTTGCTGGGCCCGGCGCTTGTCGATGTAGGCGCGGGTGCGGGGGCAGGTGCTCCAGCGGGTGTGCACGATGGCGTGCAGGGCGCGGTTGAGTGCGCGGTCGCCGCCGCGGTTGAGTCGGTGGCGTTGCTGGCGGCCGCTGGAGGCGTCCAGCGGGCTGACCCCGGCCAGGGAGGCGAAGGCGGCGTCGTTGCGGCAGCGTCCGTGGTGGGACCAGGACACGATGGCCTGGGCAGCCGAGACCGGGCCCACGCCGTGATGGGCCAGTAGGGCTGGTGCTAGGTCTCGGGCGATCTCGAGCAGCGCAGCGTTGTTCGCTCGTAGCTCACGATCGAGATCGCGGGCCTGGTGGGCCAGGCGCTGGGCCTCGACGCGGCGCACGGCCTGCTCGCGGGTCTCCGTGCGTGCAGGCCGGCGACCGGCGATGTCGTCGAAGGCGGCGATGGTGAACCGTCCGCGGGGGTTGAGGGCACGGTCGCTGTCATCGCCGGTGAGCAGCAACGCACGCAGTCGGTTGACCGCCTGGGTCTTGGCGACGCGCATCTCCTCGCGCGCCCCGAGCAGGATGCGCAGAGCTTCGCGGTCCCCGTCGGCGCGCGGGGTCGGCAACGCGTCGCTGTGGAGAGCAAGGACCTGGCGAGCGGCCAGGTGGGCGTCGCGGGTGTCGGACTTGCCGCGGCGACGCTCGCGCCGCGAGGGCTGCTCGATCTCGCAGACCGCCAGGCCGGCTTGGTGCAGGGCGCGGGTCAGCCCGGCGCCATAGCTGCGGGTGCCCTCGACACCGGCGACCACCCGAGCACCGGGGGCGTGCTCGGCAATCCACGCGCAGGCCTGTTGGTGCCCGTCGGCGGTGTTGGACACCGTGGTCGCGGCGACGGTCGCCCCGACCGCGGTGAGGATCTCCAAGCTGTGAGTGTCGCGGTGGGTGTCTGCGCCCACCACCGCATCGACTGTCTCTGCCAGCATCGGCATCGGCCGCTGGCTCCTTCCCGGACGGCGGTCAGGGTCGGCGCCGGCCTGGGAGAAGGTCACCGAGCGGCACATCTGTGATGAGTCACGCGAGCACTCGCGGACAGGCTTCTAATCAGGCCAGCCAGGTGGGCCAGGCCGGCGCCGGCGCCACCCGGGGACATGTCACTGGCAGGGCACGCTCAGCAGCGGCCAGATCAACGGCGAGTCACCCGAGTGACACCGGCCC
>NZ_JBTWNF010000044.1:0-1036 GCF_054796175.1 Actinomycetospora sp. C-140
TAGGGCGTGTCTCCCAAGTCTGTGAGCTGGGCCGGTCCACGATCCCGGTGTGGATCGTGGACCGGTGCTCTCGGATGAGTTGTGGGGTCGGATCGAGCCGTTGCTGCCGGCGCAGTACGGCCGGGGCCGCCCGTTTCGTGATCACCGGCAGGTGATCGAGGGGATCGTGTTCCGCTACCGCTGCGGGATCGCCTGGCGAGATCTGCCCGAGCGGTTCGGGCCGTGGCAGACGGTGTGGAAGCGCCACCACCGCTTTAGCATGGATGGCACCTGGGACGAGGTGCTGGCGATCCTGCAGGCCGAGGCCGACGCCGCTGGCGGGATCGATTGGCGGGTCTCCGCGGACTCCTCCACCTCGCGGGTGCACCAGCACGGCGCCACCGCCCAGAGGTCCTCTTGCGAGTCCTCGAGCTACACAGGGGGCGAGATCGAATCACAAGAAACGGTGTCGCCGGGGTCGTGACCGGCAGGGCCGGTGGCGCCGGCTGGGGCCGTGGCGGCCCGATCAACGTCGCACTGACGAGCCCGGCGATCACGCCCTGGGCCGCTCCCGAGGTGGGCTGACCACCAAGACCCACGCCCTGGTCGACGGGCAGGGTCGGCCGCTGGTGATCGCGGTGACCCCGGGTCAGGCCGGGGACTCCCCGCAACTGGCCCGGCTGCTCGATGAGCTCGCCGTCGACCGGCTCGGTCGCGGGCGGGCCCGCACCACCCCGCTCGCGGTGCGCGCCGACAAGGCCTACTCCAGCCGCGCCCACCGTGAGCTGCTGCGCCGCCGCGGCATCACCGCGGTCATCCCGGAACCGGATGACCAGAAGCGCAACCGGGCCCGCCGCGGCTCGCGCGGCGGGCGACCGGTCGGCTTCGACGCCGCGGACTACAAGAACCGCAACGTGGTCGAGCGCGGTTTCAACCAGCTCAAAGGCTGGCGCGGGCTGGCCACCCGCTACGACAAGCACGCCCTGGTCTTCCGCGGCGGTCTCGTCCTACGAGCCATCCTGCTCTGGCTCCGACCTACTTAGGAGACACGCCCTAG
>NZ_JBTWNF010000045.1:0-996 GCF_054796175.1 Actinomycetospora sp. C-140
CGCCCGGGCTCGCCCACCTGCCGCCGACCCGCCACGCCCCCGGCCTGACGTACGGCCTCGAGGATCGGGGTGATGCCCTGCAGGTATCCGCCGGAGGTGTGACCGCCCCCGGTGCTCACCGGCAGGGCGCCACCCGGCGCTGTCGCGCCCGAGGCGAACAGGGCGTGGGCCTGCCCCGGACCGCACACGCCGTACTCCTCCAACGCCATGAGTGACATGATCGTGAAGGCGTCGTACAACTCGAACGCGCCGATCTCGCCGATGTCCATCTGCGCCATCTCGAGGGCCTGGCGACCCGCCGCTCTGGCGCCGGTTTCGAGATCGTCGCTCACCACGTAGGCCAGGTCGTGGCGTACGTGGCTCTGTCCGTACCCCGCCACCCGTACCGGACTCGCACCGCGCTCCGCGACCGACCGGTCCGAGACGACGAACGCGCCGGCCCCGTTGGCGGGGTAGGCACAGTCGAGGACCCGCAACGGGCTCGACACCATCGCAGACATCTCGTAGCGCGCGTGGTCGAGTGGCTCCCGGAGCAACGCCTCGGGGTTCAACGCGGCCCAGGCCCGGTTGCTGATCGCGACGTCCCCGAGCACGCTCGCCGGCAGCGAGTGCCGGTCGAGGTAGAGCTGGGCGGTCAGCGCGTAGGCGGACACACCTCCTACCCCGCCGCTGCGGGCGTAGAGGGTGTTCAGCTCGCCCCCCTCGACCAGGGCGGGGAAGGACTTGCCCCCGGCGCCGTGCTGCACCGGGGCGTCGGCGAAGACGCAGACGACGGAACGAGCGAAGCCGGTCTCGACCGCCATGCACGCGTACTGCGCCATCGCCGCCGAGGACGACCCCTCCGCGTCGATCGTGCTGAGGAGGCGCAGTCCGCCGAACCCGGCCTCCCGCGCCAGGTTCGGCGTCAGCCAACGCCGAACATCCGGATGGGCGGCCGGACTGCACGCGATGAGCAGCCCGTCCACCTCGGAACGACGGAGCCCGGCATCGGCGATA
>NZ_JBTWNF010000046.1:0-975 GCF_054796175.1 Actinomycetospora sp. C-140
GTGTGGGGGCGTCGGGTGTTGTAGTACTCGATCCATCCTTCGAGGGCCAGGGTTCGGGCGTGGTTGCTGGTGTAGGGACGGCGGTAGGCCCATTCGCGAGCCAGGGTGCGGTTGAATCGTTCGACCTTGCCGTTGGTCCAGGGGCAGCGTGGCTTGATGAACTTCTGGACCGCGCCGAGCTCGGCGGCCGCGGCGGCGAAGGCGTGGCAGCCGCGGTAGTTGCGGGCGTTGTCGGTGATCACCCGGCGGACGTGGGGGATGCCGGCGGCGGCGAACGCGGCCGCGGCCCGGGTCAGGAAGCCTGCGCAGGTGGCGCCCTTCTCGTCGGGGAGCACTTCGGCGTAGGCCAGTCGGGAGTGGTCGTCGACCATGGCGTGGATGTAGTCGAACCCGACCTTGCGGGTGGCGCCGGGTCGGGGTCCTCGGCCGTGGGCGCGCCACCCGCCGCCATCGGGGATGCGGCCGAGCTTCTTGACATCGACGTGCACCAGATCGCCGGGGTGGGGGTGCTCGTAGCGGCGGTCGCTGGCGCGGGTGGCGCGGATTGATTCGCCGGTGACCGGGTCGCAGTCGGCCAGCCGCGGCACCTGGTGGCGCAGGAGGATCCGCGAGATCGTGCGGGCCGGCACTCCGGTGCTCTCGGCCAGGAACGCCGGCCCGGTCTGCTCCTCGCGGCGGGCGGCCAGCACCCGCTGCTCGGTCGCGTCCGGGGTCCGCGACGGGCAGCTGTGTGGTCGGCTGGAGCGGTCGAGCAGCCCGGCCCAACCCTCGGCGTCGTAGCGCTTCACCCACCGGTGTGCGCACTGCCGTGACACTCCGAGCTCGGCCGCGACATGCGCGACCGGGCGGTCATCGATGCGGACACGACGCACCAAGGTGGTGCGCCCGTAGAAGGTCAGGCGAGCGTTAGCGTGCACAGGAAGGCCCTTCGTGGCGTGGCGGCGGCGTCAGACACCTCCACCCCGCCCGAAGGGC
>NZ_JBTWNF010000047.1:0-789 GCF_054796175.1 Actinomycetospora sp. C-140
GTTCGAGGGGGCGGTCGTCGTCGGGGCCGGCGGGGGCGGCGGCGGTGTCGAACCCGGCTGTGAGCATGGCCGCGTCGGTGGGGTCGTGGATCGCGCCGCGTAGCAGCAGGGTGCCGTCGCGGCGGTGGGTGAGCCGCAGTTCGTCGCGGTGGTCCTCGAGGTCGTCGGGGGCGGTGCCGTCGGGGTCGAGGCGGGCGAGCAGTGCGGCGGCGGCGCGTTCGAGCCCGGCCGGGCCCAGCCGGGTGGCTTCGCCGGCGAGGTAGGCCTCGGCGGCAGCGACGTCGGGGGCCACGGTGTCGACGCGTTCGAGGCGGCGCAGGGTGCGCCGGATGATCGCGACCTGGGCCGCGGTGATGTCCCCGCCCGCGGCGCCGGCGGCGGTGGCGGGGTAGCGCGGGGGCAGCGGCTGGCCGAGCAGCGAGGTCCGCGGGGTCAGGTCGTGGGTCTCGGCGACCAGCCGGGTCGCCTCGGTGCGGGTGACCCGCAGCAGCTCGGCGACCAGCCCGGTCAGCGACCGGTGCCCGGTCGCGGCCACCACCCCCAACCGCTCCAGCTCGGCGAGCTGCTCGAGGCGTGCGAACCAGCCCTGCCGGCGGGCGCGTTCGGCGACCTGGAGGTGTGCGAGCGCGGCCCGTGCCGGCTCCCCCAGGGTGTCGCTCATGTGTTCGAGTGTACCCGACACCGGCGACAGACGCGACGTCCACCGACAACGGAGGTGGTCCGCGACATCCGTCCCTCCGGCAAGAACCGGCCCGGGTGTCCCGGTGATCGTGGTGGGTTTCCTGACGT
>NZ_JBTWNF010000048.1:0-781 GCF_054796175.1 Actinomycetospora sp. C-140
AGGGGGACGCGGGGTCGGCCGCCGGGGATGGGGTGTTGGTCGGTGTCGATGTACCAGGGTGGGGTGAACCAGGGCAGGCCGTCGACGATGGCGACGCTCCAGTGCCCGTGGTGGATCAGTTGGTGGTGGTAGAGGCACAGCAGCACGAGGTTGTTGATCTCGGTGGGTCCGCCGTGTTCCCAGTGGTCGATGTGGTGGGCGTGGCAGCGGCGGGGGCTGCGGGTGCAGTCGGGGAAGGCGCAGCCGCGGTCGCGGATGTTCAGGGCCCGTCGTAGGGCGTCGGTGACGGTGCGTTGCAGGCGTCCGACGTCGAGGGGTTCGGAGCGGGAGCCCAGGATCATGGGGATGATCTCGGCGTCGCAGGCCAGGCGGCGCAGGGTGCGGATGTGGACCGGGGTGTCGTCGTCGAGGGTGCCGTGGCCGATCGCGTCCCGGAGCCACTGGTGGTCGATGGTCAGGGTGAGCAGCGCCCGTGCCGCGGAGACCGGCCGGCGCCGCTTCGGTCCTGACGCGGAGACAATGGACCTGTTGCCTTCGGGGCGGCGGGGTTCGGGGATCAGCGCCTCGAGATCAAACTCGGGCTCGCGCTGGCCGTCTGAAACATCGGCGCCGGCCCCGGCGCCGTCGGTGTCGTCGGTGTCGTCGACCGGATCGGTCTCGGCGGCGTCGGTGTCTGTGTCTGTGTCCTGGCCGGACCGGGTGTCGTCGGTGGTGTCGGTGAGCAGGCCGTGGGGGCTCAGGGCGTCGGCGACGAATTCTTTGAGTGCGGCGGCGTGGCGGC
>NZ_JBTWNF010000049.1:0-730 GCF_054796175.1 Actinomycetospora sp. C-140
TCCTGGGTCGAGCCCCCCACGTGCGGGGTCAGGATCACGTTGTCCAACCCCCGCAACGGCGACTCGAAGGTGTCCCCCTGCGCCTTGGGCTCGATCGGGAACACATCGATCGCCGCCCCCGCCAGATGCCCCGACAGGATGTTCTCCCGCAACGACTCATCATCGATCACCATCCCCCGCGACGCGTTGATGAAGATCGACCGCGGCTTCATCGCCGCGAACTGCTCCGCCCCGAACAACCCCGCATTCCCCGGCCGCCCGTCCACGTGCAGGCTCACCACATCCGCCGCGGCCAGCAACGCCTCCAACGACTCCATCTTGCGGGCATTGCCGTGCGCCAACCGGTCCGCGGTGTCATAGAAGACCACCCGCAAACCCACCGCCTCGGCCATGTTCGACAACTGGGTACCGATGTTGCCGTACCCCACGATCCCCAACGTCCGACCCCGGAACTCATGGCTCCCGCGCGCCGACTTGTCCCAGATCCCCTCGTGCATCCGCGCGGTCTTCTCCGGCAACCGCCGCACCAACGCGATGATCTCGCCGAGCACCAGCTCCACCACACTGCGCGTGTTCGAGAACGGGGCGTTGAACACCGCCACCCCCCGCTCCGCGGCCGCGCCCAGATCCACCTGGTTGGTGCCGATACAGAAACACCCCACCGCCAGCAGATCCTTGCCCGCGTCCAGCACCTCGGGCGTGATCGTCGTGTTCGACCGGATCCCCAGCA